>CAJFVS010000098.1 GCA_904420505.1 Candidatus Alloruminococcus vanvlietii
GTTTTCTGCTTTGGTATCAGATCGAACATTTAACGGCGAAGCCGCCTGCAAAAAAGTAGGTGTTCGTCCAATACCCGTTTGGTGGAGCATAGGGGGATCGAACCCCTGACCTTCGCATTGCGAACGCGACGCGCTACCAGCTGCGCTAATGCCCCAATTCCACATAATATTTTACTCAATAAAACCGGTTTTGGCAAGTACTTTTGTAAAATTTTTTAAAGGCAAAGAAAAATCCGTTCAAAAGCTTTTGCCACTGGCCTGCCGTTTACCGGGCCGTTAAGCGCAAAACCAGTTCTTCATCGGGGGTGACAATAGCGGTTTGGTAAACATCGTAAATCACCATACCGGGTTTGGCCCCCGGCACTTTTTTTACATGCTTGATGGGGGTATAATCCACCGGCACCAACGCCGAATGCCGCGCCTTGCTGTGGTAAGCCGCAATAATGGCCGCCTGCTCCAGCGTGCGGTTGGGCACCTCTTTGCCCTCGGTGATGATAACCGTATGGCTGCCGGGTATTTTTTGGGTGTGGAACCAAATGTCGCAGTTGCGGCTTTGGCGCAGGGTAAGCTGGTCGTTTTGCACATTGTTGCGGCCAACCAATATGGTAAACCCATCGTCCGAGCAAAACCGCATCGGCGCTAGTTTGTGCTCCCCTCTGCCCTTTTGCTCCTTGTAATGGCGCAAATACCCGCTGCTTGCCAACTCCTGGCGGATTTGCAAAAGCTCCTGTTCGCCGCTGGCGCGGGTGAGTTCGTCAAACACGCTGTCCAGGTATTTGAGTTCCTCTTCCCCTTGGGCGATAAGCCCCAGCAGTTTGCGCTCAGCAGTGGCGGCTTTTTTGTATTCGGTGTAATATTTCTGCGCGTTTTGCGCGGGGGTCAGCAAAGGGTCCAGCAAAATGTTGACCTCTTCCCCTGTTTCGGAATAAAAATTGGGCAGCGTTACCGCCGTGGAGCCCTTTTGTATCTGGTACAGGTTGGCGCTTAATAAATCGCCGTACATTTTTAGGGTTTCCCGCCCTTCGCTTTGCACAAGCTCCTGCCGCTGCACATCCAGCTTGCGCGCAATGCGTTCCTGGGTGTTGGCCAGCAATTTTAACAAATCGTTGGCGCGCTGGCGCAAGCGGTCGGCCAAGGCGCGCTCGTTGTAAAAGCTGTCCAGCAAAGCGCTAAAGCTCTCCATCGGGCGCACCAGGGCGGACGACCCGTACTGGTGCACATCCATAAAGGTAAAATCCAGCGGTTTTTTGGCAGCATCCAGCACCATATAGGGGGTGGCCTGCTGGGTTTTGAGCAGATGGATAAGCCGGTTTAAAAAATACACGGCTTTGTCTTGCTGCTCGCTTGTCAAATCCTCTTTTTGCACGTCCACGTCCTGCGCGGTATACTGGCAAAATTCGCGCGAAACAATGGGCGAAAACCCAGCCAGCGTTTCCATAAAGGCCTTTTGCAGCCTGGGGGCGGGGCTTTGCAGCATGCTTTTTAGCGCCTGTTCACCGGTTGTATCCAGCAGATTGGTTTTCTCCTGGCTGGGTGGCATTTGGTAGGTAAGCCCGGGCAAAATGGGCCGCACGCTGGACATGGTGGGCCCCACGCGCTTGATGGCGTCGATGATTTTGTTTTGTTCATCCATCACAATGATGTTGCTGTGCCGGCCCATGATTTCCACCGCAATGGTAATCACAGCGGGGTCGCCCAACTCGTTGACAGTGTCAAAATCCAAAAACAAAACCCTCTCCATCCCCGGCTGGCGCAAAGCGCGCAAACGCGCCCCGCCCAAAACCTTGCGCATAAGCATGCAGAACATAGGGGGATTTTGCGGGTTATCCGGGGAAAGGGCGGTAAAATGGATTCGCGCGCAGTCTGCCTGGGCAGACAGCATCAACCGCCCGGTGTATTCTTTCGAGCGCAGCGACAAAACCATCTCCTCTTTGGAAGGCTGGTAAATTTTGTCCACTTTTGCACCCTGCGCTTTGGAAAGTTCGGTTTTTAAAAATGATAAAAAAGCTGCATCCAGTGCCAATGGTATTTCTCCTACTCGTTGAATCAAGCGCATAGCGCTGTTAAAAATCTTGGTTGGCTGCGGGTTTCATAAAAGCAGCGCCCCTTGCGCCGTTTGTTCTGCCGGCGGCTTTGCCCCAAATGATCCGTCATCCGCCGGTTTGTGAGGGCAATCTTATAAAAAGTGCATAGGGGCCTGCGGGATATATTTTACAAACTCCACATCCAAAAAAGCCTGCCTGAGCTTTTCATACAGTTTTTCCACTATCCATTTTTCGGTGTCAAAATGTCCGGCGTCCACCAGGGTAAAACCGGCGTTTTGGGCGCTTAAGGCTACATCGTGCTTGACGTCCCCTGTGACATACGCATCCGCTTTCAGTTGCATCACATTTTCCAAAAAGCTTCCGCCCGCCCCGCCGCAGACCATCACATTTTTTACAAGGCGCGTGCCGCACACAAAGCGCAGGCCCTCGCATGCCAGATGTTCCTTGACATATTGGGCAAACGTTTCTGGCTGCATGGCTTCTTTTAACGCGCCGCAGCGCAAAAACAGCGCATCGCGCGAATGATCGTCCGGCACATGGATATTGGTAAGCTCCAGGCGCTGGGCCAGCGTGTCGGATACGCCGTCATGCGCGCAGTCAAGGTTGGTGTGCGCGCAAATAGCCGCCATATGGTTTTGCACCAGATGGTACACGCAGTTTTCTTTTCCCAGGCGCTTTAATGGGTCAAAAATCACCGGGTGATGGCTTATTAACAGCTGCGCGCCTGTCTGCTTGGCAAAATCCGCCGCGCCTTTGTCTATGTCTAAACAGATGACCGCCTTGTTTATTTCATCGCTTGCATCCCCCACCAGCAGGCCGGGGTTGTCCCAGCTTTCAGCTGAACAAAAGGGCGCGATGGAATCAATGTATTTGTAAATCTCGTATACTCTTCTCATATTCCTCCTGTGCAAACCAGGCAATGTCTTTGGCCAGGTCTGTCCAATACTGTGCTTGTTTGCGGGTTTCTTCATCGTTGGCCTGTTCATAGCCGCGCGCGCGCAAAAACAGCTTTTGCGCTATGTGCACAATATACCGCATATCCTCTTTGGTGTTGTTAAAGCGGATGGCCCCAATGTATTTTTGCACGTCGTCAATTTCCTTGGGCACACCGCACCAGCGCGCCAGTATAACGGTGTAATCGTGCTCCTGTTCGCACACCGCCTTTTCGCGCACAATTTCAAACCCTTTTTGGTATAAATATTCGCGCATAAGCTCATGTTTGGTCATGGGCTGCAAAATCAAGCGTTTGGATGGGTTTTGCAGATACGAACAGTCATCCATAATCTGCATAATGGTTTCCGCCCCCATGCCGGCGATGACAATGTCGTCGGCTTCCTCTTCCGGGATATTTTGCAACCCATCGCTTAAGACGGTTTGGATGCGGTTAGAAAGCCCATACGCCTCAATGTTTTCTTTGGCGCGGCGCAAAGGCAATTCATTGATATCGCAGGCAATGGCCCTGTCGATAATGTCTTTTTGCACCAAATAGCAAACCAAATAGGCATGGTCACAGCCTACATCCACCAAATTGATGCCCTGGCGCACCATATCGGCAATGGTTTGCAACCTGGCGGTTAGTGTTATGTCTCTCATAGAATCTCTCTCCGTTGTTTGATAGGGCCAAAAACAATGGCGTTGCAGCACAAAGTGCCACAACGCCTTAGTCTCAAAACATTCGCTTATTCCTGTTTCATCTTTGCGAAGCACTCGCTGCAATATACAGGGCGGTCCTCACGGGGCCTAAAGGGAACTTTTGCCTCTTGCCCACAAGAAGCACAAACGGCTGTGAACATCTCTCTTTCCGGTTTGGAAGCATTTTTGCGTGCATCTCTGCATGCTTTGCATCTTTGGGGCTCGTTTACAAAGCCTTTGGATTCATAAAATTCCTGCTCGCCTGCCGTAAAGATAAATTCGTTGCCACAATCTTTACATACCAATGTTTTGTCTGCGTACATGTTTTTTACCTCGCTTAATATGGTTTGAATTTGCCCATGATCGGAATTGAACCGACACCTTTGCTAACAACGCTCTGCCTTTGAGCTACCGGGGCATATTGCACGGCTGGCGCCATAAAACTCACACAGCCGGTTTACACATCATTCCCAAACGGCTTTTTTAACCGTTTGAGCTTTCGTCTTACTCTTTGCAGGGCATTGTCTACAGCCTTGGGTGTGCAGCCTAACCGTTTGGCCATTTCCGAATAGGGATAACCATTGAGGTAGAGCATAAGCGTCTGGCGTTCCAGCACAGACAAACGAGACTGAAGCTGCTTTGTGATATCCTGTAAATCTTCCCGGTCCTCATACAAATTCTGGGGATCCTGCTGGCCACGTTGGCCCTGCGCTTGCAGCAACGTCTGCTGGTCCAAATCATCCAGCGGAATATAATCCTGCAGGGGAAGATTTTTTTGCCGTAAAACGGTTTGAAAATATGTGGATATTCTGCGTTTGATGCACAAAGACGCCCATGTGCGGAAACTGGCCCCTTTGGCAGGGTCATAACTGCGCACGGCTTTTAAAAAGCCAATGGTGCATTCCTGCATCAAATCGTCAGAATCAATGTTGTGAAACTGTTGCTTTTTTACCTGGCTGCGGATATACCCTGAATAACGGGCAAACAAGCGTTCAAACGCACGCGGGTCGAGCTGTTTTACCTGTTCTACCAGCTCTTCATCGCGGATGGCTTGTGCTGTATAATTGCCGCTTGGATGCGCCATAAAAGGTCTCCTCAACCACGTTGGTATAGAAAAGTATCCAACATCTATAGTACTATATTTACAAGCAAATGTCAACACAATTTGGCCCCAAACGTGTGATTTACTCGGAAAAATTCTCAGGAAGCATGCAAATTTTTATTCGAATTTTGTGGAAAACTGATGAATTTTTCTTGTATCTTACCGGAAATACGCAAACCGGGTCCCTGCCAGCGATTGGTACACTTCATCGCAGGCCTGCAAAACATCCTGCGCCAGCGCGCCCTTTTGCAGATACTGCAGATTGTCTTTTAGCTGCTGCATTTTGGAAAAGCCCAAAATCAACGAATCCACCACCGGCTGGCTAATGCACCAGCGCATGGCCAATTCCGCCATCGGCATGCCCGCCTGCTGGGCAATAAGCATCAAGCGGGTTACCGCCTGGTAATTTTCCTCGTTTAAGTACCGCTGTGGGTAGGCTTTAAACGCCTCCTGGGTAAAGCGGGAATTGGCTTCCTCGTGCCCGGGCAGGTGGCGCCCGGTAAGCAAACCGCCTGCCAAGGGGTTATAAATCATAAGCCCTAAGCGTTTTTCCTGCAAAAGGGGCACAAATTCGGGTTCGATGGTGCGGGTAAGCAGGTTGTATACCATCTCGGTTACGCTGGGGGCAACCATGTTCTGCTCTTTGCAGATGTGCAGCGCATCGCAGGTTTTCCATGCCGAATAGTTGGAAAGCCCGATGTAGCGCACCTTGCCCTGGCGCACCAGCATATCCATTGCCTGCAAGGATTCTTCTATCGGGGTGGTGTGGTCGGGCTTGTGCAGAAAATAAATG
Organism: Candidatus Alloruminococcus vanvlietii; assembly: GCA_904420505.1. Taxonomy (GTDB): domain Bacteria; phylum Bacillota; class Clostridia; order Oscillospirales; family Ruminococcaceae; genus Alloruminococcus; species Alloruminococcus vanvlietii. The sequence continues at coordinate 5,573 of CAJFVS010000098.1, forward strand.
TCAATATAATCGGTTTGCAGCCGTTTCAGGGATTCTTCCACACACCTTAAAATGTTCACCCGCGAAAGGCCTTCATGGTTTGGGCAATCGGACATAGGGAACGCCACTTTGGTGGTGACAATCATATCCTGGCGTTTGCCCTTTAACGCTTTGCCCAAAATGCGTTCGCTTTCGCCGGTGTAATACAGGCAGGCGGTGTCAAAAAAGTTGCACCCCTGCTCAATGGCAAAATCCACCGCCTGGCAGGCCGCTTGCTCATCCATCTGCCCGCCGAATGTCATTGTGCCTATGCACGCTTTGGATACCTTGATGCCTGTGCCTTTTAATACTGTATATTCCATCTTGCCTTTCTCCTTCTTTCCTGTTGCAGGCAGCGCGCAGCCAGCCGGGCGCAGCCTTTTTTCCTATTATACCGTGCCTGCCAAAACAAATCAATCGGCCGCGTGCGGACGCCGGTTGTTTTGGTTTTAACGGTTATTGGCAAAAGCGACAAAAAGCCCTTCTGTGATTTTTCCCGCCTTTTTTTGAAATGGTGCTTGATTTTTTAAAACAATCATGTATAATAGAAAAGTACCTGTTAGCCGGTGTGATGGAATGGCAGACGTGACGGACTCAAAATCCGTTGGTAGCAATACCGTGTGGGTTCAAGTCCCACCACCGGCACCAATAATAAACCCCGTAGATTGGCTTAAATAGCTGTTCTACGGGATTTTTATTTTTAGGCGTAACCCACTTTATAACCCACTTTTTTTAAATACAAAGAGAAAACCCCGCCCTCTGTTTTAGAGAGCGGGGCGTTTTTAATAGTAGTAACCAAACAGCTTTTCCTTTTGTTTTGCTGTAAGCGGCAA
>CAJFVS010000099.1 GCA_904420505.1 Candidatus Alloruminococcus vanvlietii
GGCATGATGGCCTTAAACGACCGGCTGAAACTGCGCTCGATGGTGATAGGCGAGCAAAACGACATGGTGTATATGGCGTCGGAAGAAAGCGCCATCCGCGTCATTGCCCCCGATTTGCAGCGCGTGTATTCCCCCAAAGGCGGCGAGCCGGTGATTGTAACATTGGAAGAAGGTGTTTTGTAATGCCAATGGATTATGTATATCCCGAATACGAGGTGGTGCGCAACTTAAGCCGGTGCATCAACTGCCGCGTGTGCGAACAGCAATGCGCCAACCAAGTGCACGCTTTTGACCCCAAAACCGGCCAAATGACAGCTGACGACGCCAAATGCGTAAACTGCCACCGGTGCGTGGCCATGTGCCCCACCCATGCGTTAAAAATTGTAAAAAGCGACCATGCCTTTAAAGAAAACGGCAACTGGAGCGCCCAAACCATCACCGAGGTTTACCGCCAGGCAAGCTCGGGCGGGGTGCTGCTTTCCTCGATGGGCAACCCCAAACAATACCCCGTGTACTGGGATAAGCTGCTTATCAACGCCTCCCAGGTGACCAACCCTTCCATCGACCCTTTGCGCGAGCCGATGGAAACCAAAACCTTTTTGGGCAAAAAGCGTGTGAGCATAAAGCGCGATGCGCAGGGGAACATAACCCCCAATTTGCCCCCACAGCTGGAGCTTTCCATGCCGATGCTGTTTTCGGCTATGAGCTACGGCTCCATCTCGTACAACGCACATGCAAGCCTGGCACGGGCTGCCCAACAGCTGGGCATCTATTACAACACCGGCGAGGGCGGCCTGCATGAGGATTTTTACCAATATGGAAAAAACACCATCGTACAGGTGGCGTCCGGCCGCTTTGGGGTGCACAAAGACTACCTGGAAGCGGGCGCTGCCATTGAAATCAAGATGGGCCAGGGGGCCAAACCGGGTATCGGCGGGCATTTGCCGGGGGCCAAAATTGTGGGGGATATCTCCAAAACGCGCATGATTCCCGAGGGGAGCGACGCCATTTCGCCGGCGCCCCACCACGATATTTATTCCATCGAGGATTTGCGCCAGCTGGTGTATTCCTTAAAAGAGGCCACCGAATACCAAAAGCCGGTAATTGTCAAAATTGCGGCTGTGCACAATGTGGCAGCCATCGCTTCCGGCATTGCGCGCAGCGGGGCGGATATCATCGCCATCGACGGCTTCCGCGGCGGCACGGGCGCTGCGCCCACCCGCATCCGCGACAACGTGGGCATTCCCATCGAACTGGCGCTTGCCGCGGTGGATGCGCGCTTGCGTGAAGAGGGCATCCGCGACGAGGTTTCCATCATCGCCGGCGGGTCCATCCGCTCCTCCTCCGATATTGTAAAGGCCATCGCCTTGGGGGCGGACGCGGTATACATCGGCACCGCCGCGCTTTTGGCATTGGGGTGCCATTTGTGCCGCAGCTGCCACGGGGGCAAATGCAACTGGGGCATTGCCACCCAGCGCCCCGAGCTGGTAAAACGTTTGGACCCCGATGTGGGCGCACAACGGCTTGTGCATTTGCTTAGCGCCTGGAACAACGAAATCAAAGAGATGATGGGCGGCATGGGTATCAACTCCATTGAAGCGCTGCGGGGCAACCGCCTGATGCTGCGGGGGGTTGGCCTAACCGACAAAGAGCTGGAAATTTTGGGCGTGCTGCACGCGGGCGAATAAGCCGGGATGATACCTGGAGAAAACGTGCAGGCGCCATCTGTTAGGAGGAACGCAAGAATGAAACTGCAAGCGGGCGAACGGTATTTTCAAGAGCTCAACGAGCAAATCCGCCAATGCAAGGATACCCACATTGAAATTAAAAACTGCCTGGGCCAGCGCTACATCGGCGCAGGCTTAAGCGATAAAGACATTGTGATACACGGAACACCCGGCAACGCGCTGGGGGCGTATTTAAACGGCGGGCGCATCACCGTTTACGGCAATGCGCAGGACGCCACCGGCGATACTTTAAACGAAGGGGAAATCATCATCCACGGCAGCGCGGGCGATGCGGCCGGTTATGCCATGCGCGGCGGGAAAATCCTCATCCAGGGCGATGCAGGCTACCGCACCGGCATCCACATGAAAGCGTATGAGCAAAAAATTCCCGCCATTGTAATAGGCGGGTGTGCGGGCAGCTTTTTGGGCGAATACCAGGCCGGCGGGAACATTGTGGTTTTGGGGCTTAACTGCCCGGAAGACAAAGCGCCGGTGGGCTATTTTTGCGCAACCGGCATGCACGGGGGGAAAATCTTTCTGCGCAGCCGCGTGCTGCCCGATTTGCCCGAACAGGTGGTTTCCCATGTGGCAACGCCGGAGGATATGCGGGAAGTCCTGCCCTTGATTGACGACTACTGCCGGCAATTTGGGACGGATAAAAACGCCGTGCTGGATTATAACTTTTTTGTATTGCGCGCCAACACCAAAAACCCCTATAAGCAGCTGTACACCTACAACTGAAAAACCGGTTTGTATTTTTGCAAAAGGGCGTGGTTTTCCACGTCCTTTTTTGCATTTGTTGAAAAGCCAAGGGCGGTATGCTACACTAAAAGGCAAAGGGGGTCAACAAAATGGAAGAACTTTCGTATTATGTATATCCTTCCCCGGTGGGGGAATTGACCATAACCTGCAGCCCAACGCATTTGTTGCAGGTGCGTTTTGGGCGGGTGGAGATAAACGGCGCCAAACAGGCCCGCACTGCGCTTAGCGACCGCACCTTTTTGCAGCTGAACGAATATTTTGACGGCAAGCGCCGCGTGTTCGACCTGCCCATCTTGCTAAAAGGCACGCCTTTTCAGCAAAGCGTGTGGCAGGCGTTGGGTGCCATTCCCTTTGGGGCCACCGCAACCTATGGGGACATTGCCCGGCAAATCGGCAACCCCAAAGCAGTGCGCGCGGTTGGCATGGCAAACCATGATAACCCCATCGCCATCATTGTGCCCTGCCACCGGGTAATTGGCAAAAACGGCAGTTTAACCGGCTATGCCGGCGGTTTGGAGATAAAACAAAAGCTGCTGAACATGGAAGCCGCTTTGTTAAAACGCTAAAACATGCAAAGCCACCACCGGCCTAGCCGGTGGTTTGCGTTGGCCTCTAGGGGCCTGCTGTTGGCGCACAAAATGGTATTTTGTGCAAACCCGCTTTGCCCCGAGCTTGAAGCGAAAGCTTTTTCACAAAGCGGCTTCACCGGCAGTGCCGCTGTTTTTTTACCTGGCAAACAACAAACCCCGCCGTTTTTTACAGCCGGCGGGGTTGCTTTTTTTATGTTTGCGCCAAAAGCCCGGTGGGCACAATGGCTAGGGATTTTAAAGAGCTGTCCCCGTATACAAAGTAATGGGACATTTGGCTGTTCATGCCGCCCCAATAGGTGGAGTCATCGGTGAGGGGGATGATGGAGCCTTCTTTGGGCAAGTACAGGTAAGCGTCCCGCAGGGTGTAGGCGCTTTGCGCGCGGTAATATTTATCGATGCAATATACAAACATTTCATCGCCATTTGGGCTTAGCCCAGCCGCCGGCATAAAGCAGCCTTGTTCTGTTTTGGCGTTGGGGTCGGGCAGGGAGTAAGACTGCTTTTCGCCTGTTGCAAGGTTGGTGATGCTAAAGCTGTATTGATAGTGGGAAGACTCCAGCAAAAACAGCTTGCCGCCTTTGATGAGGTAGGAACTGGGGTAGGAAAAACCGCTGGGGTAATGCAAGGGCACCTTTTCTTCAAAAGTTTCCTCCCAGTAATACAAATGGCATCTGGCCCGCGCCGAGGAATCGGATAAAATCATTTTCCCATCCTGCGAGTACCAAATCGTTCCCATGCCATCCAGTTCTTTGGCCGGCGAGATGTTCCCGTATGCATCCACAAACAGCATCCGGTCCTGCGCGGCGGAATAATCCGAAAAATATGCGCCGTCCCCCGCTGTGGTGGGATGCAAAACCGGCACCGAGCCGCCGCCCGGGCCAAATTCCATCTGCGGTTGCATCACATATTGCAGCGTCTGGTTGGAAATGCGGTACAAAAACAAATGCCCCCAGGAAGAAAACGCCAGTACATCCTCGTTTAATAAGCAGATATCCGGCGGCAGGCATTCGTCATAGCCGAATGAAAGCTGCGTGCCGTCTTCCAAAGTTCCGGTGGCAAAATGTTCCGGCGAATTGCGCACCTCTTCCACTTCCAAAAGCGGGGTTTGCAAAATTTCCTCGCCGTCCAGCGTAAAAACGGCCAAGTTAAACAGCTGCCACTGTTCGTTTATCCGGCACAATTGGTAGGATTCGTCAAAATAATCGGTAGCGCCGTAGGAATACACTACGTAGCCGCCCATAATCTCAATCTGGTAGGGCCACTGCATGCGCAAAGGCAGGGTGATTTGCTTTTCGATTTCTCCCTGGGTGTTTATATAGTACAGCGTGTTGCGGCAGGGCACAATCAACTGGCTGCCGTCTTCGCTCCAAACCGGTGCGTTTTGCACCGCGTTGTCAAATGTGATAAACTTTGCATCCGCCAGCGCAGGCAGGGTGGGCGCGTATACCTGGGGTTCTTCGCTGACCTGGCTTTGCGGTATGGACGCTATTTGCGATACCGCCTGGGAGGATAGCCCTTTTTTGTTTTGCTGGGCGTTGCACCCGGCAAGCAGGCAAAGGGCAAGCAAACAACCTATCCATTTAAAGGCCTTGTGTTTCATGCAAACAACCCCTTTCACCAAACGCATACTCTTTTTATTGTATTTTACTATGAAATGAGTCCGGTGTACAGGCTTATGGATGGCTTGCAAAAACGGTAAACAAAAAAGCGAAGGTTTTTTCCCTTCGCTTTTTTTGCGGTATGCAATTGTTTTAGAAATTGCCGTTTTCAATATCCTTTAAGCGGCGGGACAGCTCTTCACCGTCAATCAAACCCGATTGGTGCAACATATTTACCTGGTTGATTGCCGCCTGCTTGCGCGATTGCGTATCTTCTGCGGTGGAGGGGGCAACCTGGGCGCCGTCAACTGCAGAGGCGGAGTGCTCTACCTGTTCGCCATCCAAGGTGGTGGGGTGGCCCTGCTCATGTACCTGCATATTGGGGTACATGGTGGTGTGGTTTAAAATGGCCCGCTGCTTTTTGTTGTTGCGCACAACCACGATAATAATCACTACCACCAATGCAACGGCCAGAATTAACACGATAGCCATCACCCAGCTGGCGGAAGAAGATTCTGCGGTGATGTTGTCGTTATCCGGGGCGTCAGCGCCGCCGTTGGAGGTGACACCGCCCGAAGGGGAAAGCACCTGGGTAAAATAAATCGAATCGGTAATGGTGTTGAATTCATCCAGCATGGTTTGGTCAATCTCGCTGCCGTCAAGCGAATACAGGCCCATTACAATGCTTTGCCCATTGATGATGGTTGCGCGAATATACGCGTCATCGCCGCCCTGGCTGGCGGGCATTTTCATCGAAATATCGCAGAACACCGCCTGGTCATGGTCGTACTGGCCTTCGTCCTGTACGTCGGTTGCGTCAATTTCCTCCATGCCGGCAACCATGCCTAACGAAAACTGCTGTACTTCCAAAGAGGTGTAGTTGCTTAAATCAAAAGCTTCTTGGCTTTCCGCGCTTTCCACCATGCGGATAACCAATTCAAACGAGCCGTCCTGGGTGATGCAGTCAAAATAGTTGTTGTCCGAGGACATCTGCGCCACAATTTCATCGCGGCTTACGCCCAACAAATCCAGCGCCGGGTCGTCTTCGGCCATGTCGCGTGTGAACACAAACCAGCCGTCGCCCACCGAGATTTCCATGTTCATGTCCGGGATGGAATAGGTGGTTTCTGCTGCAAACACAGTAAAACCGGCCATAACCGTCACGATACATGCCAAAACAAGGGATGCTATGCGTTTTTTCATGTAATACCCTTCCTTCCAATGCTTTACCATACTTTATTCAAAATGCATACGGTTATATGGTATGACCCCCTATGCACTTTTCATGCCTTACAATTTGTTTTTGCGTTTTTGCACCAAAACCGCTGCCACCGCAACGGCAATAACCACCGCTGTGCAGGCAAGGATAATCCACACGCCGTATGCGGCCCACAGCGTTTCTTCCTGGGCGCTGCCCTGCGAAGAGGCCGCTTGGGAAGCAGAGGCAGATTGCGGCACAGAGGAAGCGTTATCGCTTTGTACAGGGGAAAAAACAATGCTCCCCACAATTTGCTCCATCATGGCTTGGTCTTCTTCGGTAAATTCCTGCAAATTTTTATAAAAGGTGATTAAGATATTTTGGTTATCCTTTACGGTGTTGAATATGCGCATATTTTGCTGCATGCCCTGGGCGTCCACCAAAAAAGTGCCGTCGTAAAACAAAGCGCCGTCTGCTTCCAGGGTGGAAAATTCCCCGATCTGCTGCATTTGCCCCAAAGCAGCGGTGGTTTGCAAAAAGGCCTGCATGTACTGCTGCCGTTCGTCTTCAGAGATTTCGCTGAAATTGCCCACATCTTTGGAGTGTTCGCTTTCATACATATGGATGGTTATCTGCAAGCCCGATTCGCCATGCACCCCGTCCATATACAAATCGTTTATCTGCATCGTCTGCATAGCGGTTGCATGGTCCATGCCGATGAGCGCAAACACGGCGTCGTCTTCTTTTAAGTCGCGCGTAAGCACCACAAATTCTTCCGGCACGCAGATGCTCATGCCCAAATCGCTTAATGTATACGTGTACTCTTTGGCAAATGCCGCCAAACACACACACAACAGCAGCACTGTGCTAATCATGCATTTGCGCAGCCTGCCTGCTTGTTTTTTCATCAATGGTAAAAATTCCTTCCTTTATTTTGGCATTCTTCTATATTTTAACAGAGTTGCCACATAAGAACAAGGAATTTTGCCAAAAATCTTGTAAAATGCCGCAAAATACACTTTTTTGGTTTTCGTTTTGCGTTTTTTCGTGTACAATAATAAAAAAATCCCACAAGAGGTGATACCCGGTGGCGCAGCCCCAGCTTTTAAAAGAAAAAACCTGCTGTTTTTCCGGCCACCGCTGTTTGCAAGCGCCTGCCGGCCTTATGAAAGAACGGCTGGTGCAAAGCATTTTGCTGCTTGCGCAAAACGGCGTGCGGTATTTTGGCGCGGGCGGGGCGCGCGGGTTCGATTTGCTGGCCGCCCAGGCGGTGTTGGCCTGCAAGGAAAAGGGCGCGCCGGTGCGTTTGATTCTGGTGCTGCCTTTCTGGGGCATGCAGGCGCATTGGAGCGCGCACGAGCAGCAGGCGTTTTGGGCGGTTTTGCGCAGGGCCGATAAAGTGGTGTGCCTGCACCAAACCGATGAAGGCGACCCCACCGCCCTTTACAAAGAGCGCAACCGCCATTTGGTAGACAACAGCGCTTATCTTTTGTGCTATGCGTGCGATTACAACAGCGGCACCGGCTACTGTGTGGGGCGCGCCCGGCGCAGCGGCGTAAAAATTGCCAATCTGGCCGAAGATACCTATTATCAAACCATCCAGTCATGGTTTTTGCCTAAGGAGGAAACCTTATGAAATATACCGTTGGGGAAGTGCTTGATTATGTGGCGGAAAACGATGTAAAATTCATCCGCCTGGCGTTTTGCGATATATTCGGGACGCTGAAAAACATCTCCATTATGCCCTCAGAGCTTCCGCGTGCGTTTGAAGAAGGCATTTCGTTTGACGCTTCGGCGATTGCCGGGTTTATGCGTGTGGAGGAATCGGATTTGTTTTTGCGCCCCGACCCTTCCACCCTGGTGGTTTTGCCCTGGCGGCCCCAGCAGGGGCGGGTTGTGCGCATGATGTGCAACATCTACCACCCCGACGGCCGCCATTTTGAAGGCGACGGCCGCTGGCTTTTGGGCGAATGCGTAAGCGGTTTGCACCAAAACGGCTATGATTGCCGCATCGGCCCGGAATGCGAGTTTTATTTGTTCAAGCTGGACGAACGCGGCGAACCCACCCAAATCCCGCACGACCAAGGTGGCTATTTTGACGTAGCCCCCTTTGACAAAGGCGAAAATGTGCGCAGGGAAATTTGTTTAACGCTGGAAGAGATGGGCATTTGCCCGGAAAGCTCGCATCACGAGCAGGGCCCCGGGCAAAACGAGATTGTTTTCCGCCATTCGGATGCGCTGGAGGCGGCGGATAACCTTATCACCTTTGAAACGGTTGTGCGTACCATTGCCGCGCGCAACGGCCTGTACGCCTGCTTGATGCCCAAGCCCCTTATGGGCAAATCCGGCAGCGGGCTGCATATCAATATGTCTCTTTACCAAAACGGGCAAAACCTGTTTGATGAGCAAAATGCCCAAGGGTTTGCCATTGCACAGCGGTTTTTAGCGGGAATTTTGCAGCATATTTGTGAAATTACGGTGTTTTTAAACCCCATTTCCAATTCCTATGCGCGCTTTGGCGGGTTTGAAGCGCCCAAATATGTCACCTGGTCCAAACAAAACCGGTCGCAGCTGGTGCGTATACCGGCGGCAAAAGGCACAGCCTGCCGCATGGAGCTGCGCTCGCCCGACCCCTTGTGCAACCCGTATCTGGCGTTTTTGCTGTTAATACAGGCGGGGATGGAAGGCGTTGCCCAGGGCCTTGCGCTTTCGCCCCCCTGCGATATGGACCTGTTTGGTGCATCTTTGGACCAAACCGCAAACCTGCAAACGCTGCCCCTTACTTTGGGCGCGGCCTGCCTGCTGGCGCAAAACAGCACGTTTGTAAAGCAAAATTTGCCCCAAAGCATTTTACAGGCGTACCTGCAGGAAAAACTTGAAGAAGCCTGCCAGCATGAACTGTGCGATGACAGCCGCATTTGAACGCGCAAAATATTTTGGCAGGGTATAACTGGAGTATTTGAATTAGAAAGGTGGGAAAACCTGTGGAGACGGTGTTGCTGGTAACGGCCTCGCAAAAGGCGGCTGCGGCTTTGGAGCAGATGCTGAACAACCACGTGCGCGTACAGGTTGCCACCGCCAACAGCGCGGCGCTTGCCAGGCAGATGCTGCTTGAGCGCGAATACGACCTGGTGCTTATCAACGCCCCGCTGAACGATGAAATGGGCAGCGAGCTTGCAATGGATATTGCATCCAACACCACCTGCGGGGTGATTTTGCTTGTTAAAAGCGAATTGTTTGACGAAATGGCCCACCGCATGGAAGATTACGGGGTTTGGGTGGTGGCAAAGCCCATCAATAAGTTGCTGTTCTTTGAAGCCATCCGGTTTGTATCCGCTACGCGCAAACGGCTTTTAGGCCTGCAAAAAGAAAACGCCAAGCTGCAGGACAAAATGGAGGAACTGCGTTTGATTAGCCGCGCCAAATGCGTGCTGGTGCAGTATTTGAATTTAACCGAACCGCAGGCCCACCATTATATTGAACGCCAGGCAATGGATTTGCGCACCACCCGGCGCGAAGTGGCTTTGAGCATTTTAAAAATGTACGAAAGCTAATCAACCGCCTGCATTTTGGGCATAAAAAAAGACGGCACAAAAAATTTTGTGTGCCGTTTTTTTATTGTATATGCCAAGTTTGCCCAAGCCTAGGTTTGGAAATTAAGGGGTATCTTCCTCTGGAGGGACATATTCTAAAATATCCGAAACCGTACAGCCCAGCGCATAACAAATTCTGGCCAAAACAGCTAAGTCCGGACGTTGAATTTTGTTTTTACAATATGCCTGCAATTGTGTGTATTGCAGTTCGGCGGCTTTGGACAAACGGTTTTTGCTGACATGGTTTTTACGAAGATAATCATCCAGCGTGATATTCAATTTGCCCCAATCGGTTCTGTTGGGAATCATACTATGTCACCGCTTTCCTGTTTATAGTATAAATAGTAAACGTGTGATTTGTAATCTGTAATTATTTATAGTATGATTATTTACAGTAAACCTATGCGGGAGGCAAGCGCATGAAAGTTGCGGTGGTTGGTTCGCGTACCATTCAAACGCTTTGCATGGAGCATTACATCCCCAAAGGGGCAACGGTGATTGTCTCGGGCGGGGCAAAAGGCGTGGATACTTTGGCGCGGGAATATGCGGTGCAAAACGGGCTTGCGCTTGTGGAATTTTTACCCGATTACAAGCGTTTTGGCAAAGCGGCCCCCTTGGTGCGCAACCGCAAAATTGTAGAATACTGCGATTGCGTAGTAGCCATCTGGGACGGCATCTCCAAAGGGACAATGCACGCGGTGCATCTGGCGCAAAAGCTGCAAAAGCCGGTAAACCTGTATACCATCACCGCATAAACGCGCTTTTGGCCCCAAAAACCGGCAATAAAAAACAGGCAAACCCCCGAAGGCTGCAAGCCTTTAGGGGTTTTATTGGTTTGGCAGCCAACGGTCCGCCAGGCGCTTGTTTTGAGGGGAAATCTGCAAAGAATCGTGGATTTTTTGCACCGCTTTTTTGGCAATTTCCATTGGCGGCATATGGCTTGCAACATAGGAATAGGTTTCTTTGGGCCACAAAGTGTACACGCTGGCAATGCCCCAGGCCGCGGCCATCTGGGCGTAGTAGCCGGGGTGAGAAACCTGGCAGAACGCCTTTAGCGCCTGCGGGTAAAATTCCTCGTTTAAAAAGTGGTAAAGCAGCATCACCAAAGCAAAGCGCACTTCATATTCGTTTGCGCTGGCAAGGTAAGGGGCCAAAAACAAAAGGGTTTGGTTGAAATCTTCGCGCACAGCCTTTAAGGTAATGCATACGCTGTCGCAAACCGACCAGTTGTCAATGGTCGGCACAAACGCTTTCAGATAGGAAAACCGCGTGGGCAAATCGGTTTTTATATAGCCCAGCACCAGCCCGTGCAGCATGGTCTCTTCAAAGCTTTGGTGGGATGGGTTTTGCAGATAGCTTATAAAATCCTGTTTGGCAATGCGTTTGGCTATTTTGCGAAGGCTTGGCAAACGCACCCCCATTACGTTTTTTACCCCCGGCAGCAGGGATGAAGCAAATTGCTGGTAAGAGGGCTGGGCCAAGCTTAAAAGCTCCTTACGCAGGGCGGCGTAATCAAATGCCTGGCTCATAAGGCAAGCAGCGCGCTGCACAGCGCCTGGGTGTTTTCGGGCGTGGTGGCCCAGCTGGTGCAAAAGCGCACGGCGGTGTGGCTTTCGTCCACCGCCTGCCAGTAAGAATAGGCAAACTGCTGGGAAAGGCGGGCAAGGTCTTGGTTTGCAAGAATGGGAAACTGCTGGTTGGTGGGGGAATCAAACAGCAAAGGGATGTTGTTTTGTTCACAGCTTTGGCGGATTTTACGCGCCATTTCGTTGCCGTGGCGGCACAAAGCAAAATACAAATCATCCCCCAAAAGGGTTAAAAATTGCAGCCCCAGCAGCCGCCCCTTGGCCAGCATGCCGCCTTTTTGTTTTAAAATATAGCGAAAATCCTGCTTTAAGGCGTGGTTTTGTATCACCAAAGCTTCGCCAAACAAAGCCCCGGCCTTGGTGCCGCCAATGGTAAACGCATCGCACAAAGAGGCGATATCGCTTAAGGTCAAATCGTTTTCGCGGCAGGTTAAAGCAAAGCCCAGGCGCGCGCCGTCGATATACAAATACAGGCCGTTTTCCTGGCACACGCTGTACAAAGCGGTCAGCTCGGCTTTGGTGTAAATGGTGCCTACCTCGGTGGGGTTGGAGATATACACCAGCTTGGGCTGCACCATGTGCTCATGGGTGGGGTCCTGCCAGTGGGCGGTTACATAGTCTTTTACTTGTTGGGCGTAAATTTTGCCGTCGGTGCTGGGCAGGGGCAGAACCTTGTGGCCGCAGGCCTCCACAGCGCCGCTTTCGTGCACGTTGATGTGCCCGCTTTGCGCGCAGACGGCCCCCTGGTGCGGACGCAAAGCCGCGGCAAGCAAAATAAAATTGGCCTGGGTGCCGCCCACTAAAAAATGCACGCTGGCGCGCGGGGCGTTGCACTTTTGGCAGATAAGCTCGCTTGCGCGCTGGCAGTAAATATCTTCTCCGTAGCCGGGGGTCTGTTCAAAGTTGGTGTCGCACAGCGCCTGCAAAATGCGCGGGTGCGCCCCTTCGCTGTAATCGCACTGAAACTGAAGCATATGCATCTCTCCTTACAAAATAACGTTTTTATTGTAACACAACTTACACGCCCTTACAAACCAAAGCCAACCAGCAAAAAAGGCAGGGGAATTTTCCCCCGCCTTTGGACAAATTGCCGCTTGATGCTTTATTGCTGTTCCACCCAGCCCACTTTTTTCTTCCATATGCCGCTTTTGTAAAACACATAGCTCATCACCGTGGCAATCGCCCAGCCAATGGGCCAGGAAAGCCAGATGCCCACCGAAGAATTGAGCCACCAGGCCAACAGATAGGATAATCCCACCCGGATGATAAGGTCGGAAAAAGTGGTAATCATAAACGGCACCATCGCGCCCGAACCGCGCAAAACGCCGTCTGCCATCAATTTTACCATAACGAATACATAAAACGGCGAAACAATTTTTAAAAATTCGCTGCCGGAAGAAAGCACCGCCGCCGGCGCATTGGAGACAAAGATGCGAATCATATAGGGGCTGAAGAAGAAAAAGGCGATGATAAAGGGGATAACCACGCAAATGGACATCAAAATCCCGGCTTTAAAGCCCTTTTGTACGCGCTCCACCTTGCCCGCGCCGATGTTCTGCGCCGTAAAGCTGGAAAGGCCGTTTGCCAATGTGGTAAAGCAGGTAACCGAAAAGGTATTAAGCTTTACAGCTGCCGAATAGCCTGCGATTACGTCCGAACCGTAGGAGTTGACCAGCCCCTGGATGAGCAGGTTGCCCACCGAAATAAAACTTTGCTGCAAAATGCTGGGGATGGCCACAATGGCAATGCGCTTGAGCATGGAAAACGAGAAAGCTTTGTGCGGCTCGTTGGTGTAAATATAGCGCAGCCGGTGCATAAGGGTGATAAACGCCAGCACGCATGCAACCCCCTGCGCCAAAAAGGTGGCCCAGGCAACGCCGCCAACCCCCATGTCAAAGGCGGTTACAAACCAAATGTCCAAAAAGATGTTGCCCAAGGACGAGCCGATGAGAAAATACAAGGGGGTGCGGCTGTCGCCCAGGGCGGTAAACACGCCGGTGCAGATGTTGTACAAAAACAAAAACAACAGCCCGCCAATGTAAATTTGCAGGTACAGGGCCGCATCTGCAAAGATGTTTTCGGGTGTTTGCAAAAGGCGCATAAGCGGCTGGCAGATGACAAAGCCCACGCCGGTAAGCAAAGCGGCCACCACGCAAATGGCGATAAGAGACGTGTGGATGGCGGTTTTCATTTTGCCCAATTCCTTAGCGCCAAACAACTGCGAAATAACCACCGAACAGCCGATGTTGGCCCCTGTGGCCACCGCCATAAAAATCATGGTGATGGGATAAGAACTGCCCACTGCCGCCAAAGCATCGCTGCCTACAAACTGCCCGGCCACAATGGAATCCACCACGTTGTAAAGCTGCTGGAAAATCACGCTTAACAGCAGCGGGATGGTAAAGCGCCACAGCATCCGCGACGGCTTTCCCTCTGTCATGTCACAAATCATCACAAACCCTCTTTTAAAATGTATTTTTTTCTAGTATACTCTCTTTATAGATATAAGAAAACTAATAATATCTTATAATAGATATTGGAATTTTGAATGTCAAACCATATAAAGAGGGAGCCTGCATGAACATCAATTTTGAGCATTACCGCATATTTGCAAGCGTCGCGCGCCATCAAAGCATGACTTCGGCCGCCAAAGAGCTGTTTTTATCCCAGCCGGCGGTCAGCCAGTCGGTACAGCATTTGGAAAGCCTGCTAAACTGCAAGCTGTTTTACCGCATCCCCCGCGGGGTGCGCCTAACCCCCGAAGGGCAGGTTTTATACGCAAGCGTAGGCCCTGCCTGCGAGCAAATCCAGGCGGGCGAGCGCAAAATTGCCCAGATGCTTATGCTGGACAGCGGGGAAATCAAAATCGGCGCGTCGGATATGACGCTGCATTTGTACCTTTTGGAGCACCTGGAAGCCTTTCACCACAAGCACCCCAAAATCCGCATGAACGTGCTCAATTCCACCACCCCCGAAACCATCGCCGCTTTGCGCGCCGGGCAGATTGATTTTGGCGTGGTAAGCGCCCCGGTGCTGGATGCAAAAGGTTTGCAGATATATCCGGTGTGCGAAATCCAGGATATTTTAATAGCGGGAGAGCAGTTTGCCGCGTTAAAAAACAAAACGCTTTCGCTCAGGCAGGTGGCGCAGTATCCGCTTATCTGCCTTTCCAGCGATACTAGCACCCGCCGGTACCTGGATGATTTTTTCCTCTCGCACGGGGTAAGCCTGGAGCCGGAATTCAACCTTGCCACCACCGATTTGATTGTGCCGTTTGTCAAACGCAATTTTGGCATTGGCATTGTGGTGCAGACATTTGCGCTGCAGGCCTTGCAGGCAGGGGAAATTTTCCAGGTGCACACCAAGGAGAAAATCCCACCGCGCCAAATCTGCGTGGTAACGGCTGCGAAAAACACCATATCCCAGGCAGGGCAGACCTTTTTAAACGCGCTGTTTGCCCGTTAACGCCAAATTTCTGCACGCCAAAAGCCCCCGTCAAGGGCGGCGCCATACGAAATGTTAACGCCTGCGGCCAAACGGCTGTCTTACATCCGTCATCGCTCGCGCCATTTCTCATGCTGCCGCCCCCAACGGGGGCTTTTTTATTTGGGCTGCGGGTTATTCAAACAAAATCTGCACATCCAAGCCAAAATCCCAGCAGGGGGTGCTTTCCTGGCTGGGGGCCAAATCAAACCGTATGCCGGTTACCGGCTGCACCTGGCCCGAAGCATCCAGCGCAAAGCTTTGCCGGAACAAAAAAGGCGTGTCCTGGTAGGAGGAGCCGTCGCCGGGGTAGCAGACCCCCAAGCTTTGTACAATCGGTTTGCCTTTGTAGGTCTGCACGCCCTGGGCCTGTGTGCCAAAGCCCACCACCATATCGGCGCCCGCATCGATGCAGTAGCGCGAAACACCGGAGGCATCCTGGGCGTTTCCCCAGTCAAACAGCAAAATGCATGCCTGCGCGCCTTGGGATTTTAACGCCTGCAGCCCTTGGAATGCTTGTTCTTTTAACTGCTCGGGGGTATTCCCATCGGCCAAAAACGCCATAAACCCAAAGCAAATGCCGCCGATTTCTTTTAGCGTCGGGGTGGCTTCCACCCCCACAATGCCGTATAGATTTAGCTGGCTTTTGGTGTCGGTTAGGGCGTTTTTAGGGCAGTTGCGCAGCGAATAGCTGTTTACGTTTGCGCTTTCCACCCCGCCAAGCAACAGCATTTGGACAAAATCGGGCATGGCGCGGGTAGTGGGCGCTTGCAACGTGGGGTTGGAGGTATATGCGTTTTGCAGGTTGATGAGCGAAAAGCCATCGTTTTTTAAAACCGGGGCAAACCCGCCCAGCGCAAAAGAAAGGGAGGTATCCTGCCGCAAAAACTCCTCTTCAAAGGCGCTGGAAGTGCGGGTGTCCTGCCCGCTTTGCAGCGAAACATTCCCGCCAAAGCTCAACGATACTATGTGGCTTTGGGCCTCCTGTTGCTGCATATGGCGAAGCAGCGCGCTCAAATACGCCTGCAGCAAAAGGGTGCGGTTGTCAAACAAAGGCAGGCTTTGGCTATATTGCTTAAAAACCGGTTCAAAGGCCGCATCCTGCGCATAATTTTGCAAGGTGCTGCAATAAGCAGCCAGCTTTTGGGCGCAAAGGGTGCGCCCGCTCCATTCCCCGGGGGCAAGCAGCAGCGAAAAAATATCTGCGCAGGTGTTTAAGTATTGCGGTATCCAGGCGGTGTTTTCATCCAAGGGCTGGGCGGCAAACTGCTTGCAAAGTTCGTTTATCTGCTCAAGCACATCCCGCGCCAGCTGCCGGGATGTTTCATCCGCGCCGGTGGATACCAATTGCTCCAGCGCCAGGCGGGATTGTTCGCTTAACGTTAAAAAGCGGTTGCCGTTTAACAGGCTTACCGGCTGGGCCGCCAAAGCCGGGGCGGTGTTTGGGCTGCCAAAGGCGGGCAATTTCAGCACGTTGGAAAACGCAAACAGTATAAAAAACGCCAGAAGCAGGGCCGCAATCCGCAAAGAAACCGCAATAAAAAATTGTTTCATACCAAAACCTCCCTAGGACAAGTTGTTTTTACCATACCCCCACCTTTGCGCGAATAAACGAAAAAACCGGCGAGGCTTTGTAAAAAATCCGGCAAGTACCATGTATATGCAAGCGGGAACTAAAAATATGCCTTGGGATAATTGTAGAAATTTGCAAAGCGTTTTTGTTGAATTTTGCAGAAAATCGTAACATCTGCGTGAAAGAGATTTTTAGACGATGACAAAACAGTAACAATATTCCTTCGTTTGCGCAAACAGGGGGCAAAATATGCCGCCAAATGGCGTAAAACCGCGCATTTTGCGTACCGTGTGGAATGTGTGAAAATGCGCCCCAACACTTGATTTTTTTGCCTTTGGCATGTATAATTGCCTTAAAAGTGGTGAGAAATGGTTTAAAGTGGTTTATAAACCCTGAAAGGTGGTGCAGAAAAATGCTCATAGGCGAATACGCCCATAGTTTGGACGCAAAAGGCCGTGTGAATTTTCCTGCCCGCCTGCGCGACGACCTTGGCGATACGTTTATTTTGTCCAAGGGCTTAAGCGGCTGCTTGTTTGTGTATTCCCTTGATGAATGGCGCCGTTTGGAAGAAAAAATCCGCGAGCTGCCCATGTCCAAATCGCGCAATTTGCAGTTGTTTTTCTTTTCCGGCGCATGCGAAGCCCAGTGCGATAAGCAAGGGCGCGTGATTATCCCGCAGACGCTGCGCGACTACGCGGGGCTGGAAAAAGACGTGATGATTGTAGGCGCCAGCGTGCGCGCCGAAATTTGGAACAAACAAAAATGGGATGAGATGTGCTCGCAGCTTTCGGCCGAG
Organism: Candidatus Alloruminococcus vanvlietii; assembly: GCA_904420505.1. GTDB lineage: Bacteria > Bacillota > Clostridia > Oscillospirales > Ruminococcaceae > Alloruminococcus > Alloruminococcus vanvlietii. The sequence continues at coordinate 16,907 of CAJFVS010000099.1, forward strand.
ACCATCGCCGAAGCCATGGACGAGCTGGGTTTTTGATATGACAGAGCAAAACGCAACATTTAAACATTACTCGGTTATGCTGGAGGAATGCATCGAGGCCCTTGCCATCAAACCGGACGGCGTATATGTCGACGGCACGGCCGGCGGGGCGGGGCATTCGCAGGCGATTGCGCAGCGTTTATCCGCAAAAGGGCGGTTGATTGCGCTGGACAAAGACCCCGACGCCATAAAAGCGGCGACCCAGCGCCTTGCCCCTTACCCGCAGGCAAAGGTTGTGCAAAGCGATTTTTGCAATGTGGACACGGTGCTGGATGCATTAGGGATTGCCGGTATGGACGGCATACTGCTGGATTTGGGGGTTTCCTCCCACCAGTTGGACTGCGCAGAGCGCGGTTTTTCCTACCAGCACAACGCCAAACTGGACATGCGTATGAGCCAGGAGGGGATGTCGGCCTGGAACATTGTAAACGAATGGGACGAGCGCCAGATTGCACGCATCCTGCGCGAATATGCCGAAGAAAAATTTGCCGCGGCCATTGCGCGCAATATTGTCAAACGGCGGCAAACCAGTGCGATCGACACCACCTTTGAATTAAACGAAATTATCAAAGCGTCCATTCCCGCACCTGCCCGGCGCGAAGGGGGCAACCCCTGCAAACGCACCTACCAGGCGCTGCGCATTGCGGTAAACGGCGAACTGGAAAGTTTGTCGCAGGCGCTGGATGCGGCGTTTGAAAAATTAAACCCCGGCGGCAGGTTTGTGGTGATCACGTTCCATTCGCTGGAAGACCGTATGGTAAAACAAAAGTTTTTGCACTTTGCGCAAGGGTGCATTTGCCCCAAGGACTTTCCCGTGTGCGTTTGCCACCAGCAACCCAGGGCAGACGTCATTACCAAAAAGCCTATTTACCCAAGCGAGCAGGAACTTTTGCAAAATAACCGCAGCCACAGCGCCAAACTGCGCGTGCTGCAAAAACGCTGAAAAAGAAGGAGGGTACTGGCGTGCCGAAATTTTACAACGACAACACCGCATACGATTTAAGCAAGTTTGAAGCCCATAAGCCCAAGCAGCCCCAACTGGCGGAAGTGCCGAAGCCTAAGGCGGCACCGGCCAAAACCGTGTTGGGTTTAAGCCCCATCAAGGCCATTTTGTGCATGGCGCTTATCATTGGCGTGACAGTATCGTTCATTTATTCGCGCGCGATGTTGGTAGAGGTAAACGAGGAAGTAAACGCCGCCAACGAACAGCTGCAAATTTTAGAAAGCGAAAAAACCCGCCTGGATATGGAACTGGAAAGCATGGTTTCCTTAAAAAACATCGAGGAATTGGCCGAAAACATGGGCCTTACCAAGGTGGAAAAATACCAGGTGGAATACATTGATTTGTCCCAGGGCGACAAAGTGGTGGTTTCGGATGAGGCCAAATCCACTTCGTTTTTCGACCAAATTTGGCAGGCTGTGCAAAAAATAGTGTCATACCTGAAGTTTTGGTAAAATAAGTATGAATGAGAGAAGTGAAAGGGTTGAGGA
>CAJFVS010000100.1 GCA_904420505.1 Candidatus Alloruminococcus vanvlietii
CAAAGGCTTCGTAAGCAGCGTCAAACAAAATAATGGCGCCTATTTTTTTGGCGTAGGTTACCCATTGCTGCAATTGCTCTTTGCTGTATACTGAACCGGTGGGGTTGTTGGGGCTGCAAAGGTAAATTATATCCGCCTTAACCGCTTTGTCCGGCATGGGCAGAAAGCCGTTTTCGGCGTTTGCATTCATATACACAATCTGGCGCCCGTTCATCATGTTGGTGTCCACATACACCGGGTATACCGGGTCGGGCACCAGCACCACGTTGTTTTGTGCAAACAGGTCGGTGATGTTGCCGATATCGCTTTTGGCCCCGTCGCTTACCAAAATTTCATCGCTTTGCAAATTTACGCCAAAGCTTTTGTAATAACCGGCAATCGCTTCGCGCAAAAAGGCATAGCCCTGTTCGGGCCCATACCCGCGGAAGGTTTCCTTTTGCCCCATTTCGCTTACCGCCTGGTGCATGGCGTTGACCACTTCTTCACAAAGGGGAAGGGTAACGTCGCCAATGCCTAAGCGGATGATTTTTTTCTCCGGGTGCTGCTGCGAGAACGCCTGTACTTTTTTGGCGATATCGGTAAACAGGTAGCTTTCGTTGAGTTTGAGAAAATTTTCGTTGATTTTTACCATGGAAAAAACTCCTTTGCAGGTTTTATAGGTCGATAACCCCGTCGAACACATGGGTGGCGCTTCCGCGCATCAACACGGTGCCGTCTTTGCGGTAGGTGATAAACAAATCGCCCCCGCGCAGGTGCACGGTGATTTCGGTGTTGTAAGGGCATTTGTGGTTTAACACACAGGCCACCACGCTGGCGCATGCGCCGGTGCCGCAGGCAAAGGTTTCGCCCGAGCCGCGCTCCCATACCCGCATTTTGATGTTCTTTTCATCAATGAACTGCACAAATTCGGTGTTCACGCGGTCGGGGAAAACGCTGTGGAATTCAAACTGGGGGCCTATTTTGGCAAGCTCCAGGCTGTCGGTATCCTCCACAAACACCACCGCATGGGGGTTGCCCATGGAAACACAGGTGACGGCATATTCTTCGCCGTTTACCAAAAGGGGGGTGTCAATACAGGTTTCCCCCGGCAGGTCTACGGGTATCTCTTTGGGGTTTAAAATGGCTTTGCCCATGTTTACCATCGCTGTTTGCACTTTGCCGTTTTCAATATCCAGCTTTAAGGATTTGACGCCGCTTTTGGTTTCAATGGTAATGGCGGTTTTGTTTGTCAAGCCGCGGTCGTACACATATTTACCCACGCAGCGGATGGCGTTTCCGCACATGTTTCCTTCAGAACCGTCGGCGTTGAACATGCGCATGCGAAAGTCGGCTATCTGGGAAGGGCAGATTAAAACCAGCCCGTCCGACCCAATGCCAAAGTGGCGGTCGCTGACCAATTGGGAGATTTGTTCGGGGTTTTGCAGGGGCTTATCCAGGCAGTTGACATAGATATAATCGTTGCCGATGCCATGCATTTTGGTAAATGAAAGCTGCATATGTAACAAACCTTTCCGTGAAGATTTTTCGCTTTTTAGTTTAGTCTTTTTCTGCCTATTTGTAAAGATTTTTTATGCAATTTTGCAAATTTTTTTGGAAGAACTTGCATTTTGTCAAAAACATAGGAATTTTCACAATTGTATTGTATAATGGGTATATCGGTTGCACAGCCGCAGTATAAACGGCTAAAAAAGCGGTTTGTACCAACCGGGCGTGGCGCGCATATGCGCCGCCTGCGACATTTGATGAACCAAAGGAGTAGGTTTGTATGCAGACTTACAAACTCAAACGCTGGTGGATTTGTTTGATTTTTCCCATCGGCTTTTTGTTAACGCTGCTGTTTAAACAATTCCCGCAACTGACCGAACAGGTGTTTTCCCGCGGGATTTACCGCGTGCTTTCGCATGTGCTCAACTGGATAACCGGCCTGCTGCCGTTTTCGCTGGCAGAATGGCTGCTAATTGCCTTTGTGTTGGGCGCTGTAGCGTATTTGGTATATGGGGTGGTAACGGTTGAGCGCCACAAAGGCGAGCGAAAATGGCGCGCCTACCGGTGGGGGGTAAACCTGCTTTGCGCCCTGGCGGTTTTGTACGGGGCATTTTTGCTGCTGTGCGGTTTTAACTATTACCGCGTGCCTTTTTACCAGCAGGCGGGGCTTACCATTGAGGAAAGCGGCGTGGAAGAACTTTACAATACCACGCAGATTTTATTAAACCAAGTAAACGAATACCGCGCCCAGGTGCAGGAGGACGAGCTGGGGGTGATGGCCCTTTCTGGGGATTCTAAGCAGACCGCCCAGCAGGCCAAAGAGGCTTTTAACGCTTTGGAGGAGAATTATCCGGTGCTTTACAGCGGCTACAGCCAGCCCAAAGAGGTGTTTTTCTCCCGCGCGATGAGCTATTTGAACCTTTCGGGCGTATTTTTCCCCTTTACGGCCGAGGCCAATGTCAACCGCGACATCCCCGATTATGAAATCCCGTATACTTACTGCCATGAATTGATGCATCTGCGCGGGTTTATGCGCGAGGATGAAGCCAATTTTGCCGCATTTTTGGCATGCATCGGTTCAGACAGCGTGGATTTGCGCTACTCGGGCGCGCTAATGGCGCTCAATTACTGCATGAACGCTTTGTATTCGGCCGACCGCGAGCTGTATGCGCAAATCGCCGGCCAATTGTGCGACGGCGCCTGGAGGGATATGCAGTATGGTTCGGAATACTGGCGCCAGTTTGAAGGGCCGATTGCCCAGGTAAGCACTTCGGTGAACGACGCATATTTAAAAGCCAACGACCAGCAGCACGGCGTGCAAAGCTATGGCCTGGTGGTGGATTTGCTTATCGCTTACTACCGCCAATAAAAGGCAAACGCGCCAAACAACCGGATAACTGCAACGGCTGCGGGCTTTTGGTGGCAGATTTGCAATAAAAAGCCGTTTGCCTAATTTGCCCAAATGGATGTACGGTAAATCAGGCATTTGCAAGCCCTGGAAAAGCGCCAAGCCGCAGCTTGGTTTAGCAGCACATGGCTTGACCGTCCGATGCGCCGTTACCCGGCATGGTCCAAGCTCCCAGCTTGGACCATGCACATAAAAACAGCCTCTCTATAAAAGAGAGGCTGTTTTGCTATACATGCCAAGTAAGCAAACAGGATATTAGTGGTCCTGCTGCTTTTTTTCTTCAATGTGCTTGCGGCGTTTATCCAGGTAAGGGGTCAAAACCTTATGGTTAAACCACAACCCTAAAACCGCCAGCACACCGCCGATTAAAAAGATGATAACCGCTTTTACAAATCCATCGTCCATAAAGGCCTGGCCCGCATAGGTGGAAATAATCACGCTGGGGATACGCGACAGGGTGGTGATAACAAAAAAACGTATGGGGCGCACCGGCGTAAGCCCGGCAAAATACGTAAGGGTATCCTTAGGGGTGCCGGGGATAAAATAGCAGACAAATAAAATTACATCCAGTTTGTTTTCATCCTGCAAAAATTTCAGCCGGTTGATTTGATGTTCCTCTAGCAAGGCGCTTACCAGCGGATAGCCAAAACGGCGAACCAGGAAAAATACAATCGCCGTACCGATGAGCATGCCGCCCAAACACACGGCCAGCCCGCCCCAGGTGCCGTACATCACCCCGGCAATGAGTTCCACCGGTTCGCCGGGGATAAGCGCAACCACTACCTGCAAAATTTGTATGCCCATCATAACAAGCACGCCGCCTGCACCAAAGGAATCCAGCTGCTGCTGGAGCGCCTGGCGGCCTTCATTGGTAGCAAGGTTGGAAAACCACGGAAAAAACGCAACCGTTACAACCACCATGGCCAATATAAACAAGCCAATGGCGATATACGAAAGCTTAATGCCTCTTTTTTTAGAAGGGGATTTGTCCGGTTTCATCGTTACATGCCCTCCTGTTGCTGCTTACTCTTTATAATACCCCACTGCGCTTTGGAAAATACCGCTGTTTTGGTAGCCGGGTACGTTTTTGTAAACAAGGTTGCCCATGCGTTCGCTGTGGCCCATTTTGCCAAATACACGCCCATCGGGGGAGAGAATGCCTTCTACCGCCAGCACCGAACCGTTGGGATTATAGGGCATTTCCATAGTGGGGTTGCCGGCTAAATCCACATATTGGGTGGCTATCTGGCCGTTTTGCGCCAATGTGCGAACCAAAGCTTCGTCGGCAACAAAGCGCCCTTCGCCGTGGGAGATGGCAACCGTTTGGATATCGCCCACCTTGGTGTGCATAAGCCAGGGCGACTGGTTGGAAGCAACGCGGGTGCGCACCAGCATGGACTGGTGGCGACCAATGGTGTTAAAGGTAAGGGTGGGGGCGTTTTCATCCGGCTCCAGAATATCGCCGTAGGGCACCAGCCCCAATTTGATAAGCGCCTGGAAGCCGTTGCAGATGCCGCACATCAGGCCGTCGTTTTTCTTCAGCAGAGTGCGTACGGCCTCTTTGATTTTGGGGTTGCGGAAAAACGCGGTGATAAATTTGCCCGAACCGTCCGGTTCGTCGCCGCCTGAGAACCCGCCGGGGATGGCGATGATTTGTGCGTTTAACACACGGCGTGCAAACTCGTCTACGGATTCTTCTATCTGGGAAGCGTTTAAATTGCGGATAACAAAGATATCCCCTTTGCCGCCTGCCAGTTCAAAAGCGCGCGCGGTGTCGTATTCGCAGTTGGTGCCGGGGAATACCGGGATAAGCACTTGCGGGCTGGCGCATTTAACGGTGGAGATGAGGGGGGCTTTTGCAGGGGAGGAGAACGCCTGTACCGTTTTGCCTTCCCCTTTTGCCTTGCAGGGGAAGATGGATTCCAGCGGGCTTTGCCACAAAGCGCACAGCTCGTCTAACGAAAGCTTGCCTTCCTCTGCCAGGGTGATGCAGCCGTCGGCAGTGGTTTGGCCCAGAATTTCCAGGCCGGGCACCTCCTCGCACAGCTCCAGCACAAAGCCGCCGTATACGCCTTTGTACAATACGTTGTCCTGCGGCATATGGTCAAACGCAAAGCCGATGTGGTTGCCAAACGCCATTTTGCAAACGGCTTCGCACACGCCGCCAAAGCTAAGCGCCCAGGCGCTGACTACTTTTTTACTCCGGATGAGCTGGGTGACGGTTTGGACCACTTCTTTTACGCTTGCAAAATCAATGGTGCCGTTTGGGTTGTATTTGGGCAGGACCAACGCCACTTTATGGCCTGCTTGTTTGAATTCCGGGGAGAGAATATCGCTTGTTTTGGCGGTAGCCACCGCAAAGGATACCAGGGTGGGGGGCACGTCGATATCTTCAAACGAGCCGGACATCGAGTCTTTGCCGCCGATGGCCGCACAGCCTAAGTTTATCTGGGATTCCAAAGCACCCAGCAAAGCTGCAAACGGCTTGCCCCAGCGGGCGGGGTCATTCTTGGTGCGCTCAAAGTATTCCTGGAAGGTCAGCCAGACGTCGTGGTAATCCGCGCCGATTGCCACCAGCTTTGCCACCGATTCCACAACCGCCATCATCGCGCCATGGTAGGGGCTGCGCTCGCTTAAATACGGGTCAAAGCCCCAGGCCATCATCGCGGCCGTGGTGGTGTCGCCTTGAAGCATGGGGATTTTAAACGCCATGGCCTGGGTGGGGGTCAGCTGCCGTATGCCGCCAAAGGGCATCAGCACGGTGTTGGCGCCGATGGTGGAGTCAAACCGTTCCACCAGGCCCTTTTGCGAGCAGACATTGAGGTCTTGCAAAACCTTTTGAAAGCGCTCGCGGTGGGGCAGGTATTCCAAAGTCTGCGCTTCCTGTTGCGGGGCGCACACCCGGATATTGGTATGCTTGGGCGCGCCGTTGGAGTTTAAAAACTCGCGGGAAAGGTCCACGATGTTGATGCCGTTCCAGTGGATAACCAGGCGCTTTTGCTCGGTTACTTCGGCAACCACGCTGGCTTCCAGATTTTCCTGGGAGGCATAGGAAATAAAGGCGTCCACATCCTTGGCGGCCACCACCACCGCCATGCGCTCCTGCGATTCGGAAATGGCAAGCTCGGTGCCGTCAAGCCCATCGTATTTTTTGGGTACGGCGTTTAGGTTGATGTTCAGCCCGTCGGCCAGCTCGCCGATGGCCACCGAAACGCCGCCTGCGCCAAAGTCGTTGCAGCGCTTGATGAGGGTGGTGACTTTGGGGTTGCGGAAAAGGCGCTGCAGTTTGCGCTCTTCGGGGGCGTTGCCCTTTTGCACTTCCGCCCCGCAGCTTTCCAAAGAAGAAAGCGTATGCGATTTGGAAGAACCCGTTGCGCCGCCGCAGCCGTCACGCCCGGTGCGCCCGCCCAGCAAAATCACCACGTCGGATGGTTCGGGGCGCATACGCACCACGTTTTTCTGGGGGGCGGCGCCCATCACCGCGCCGATTTCCATGCGCTTTGCCACATAGCCGGGGTGGTAAATTTCCGCCACATGCCCGGTAGCCAGCCCGATTTGGTTGCCATAGGAGCTGTAGCCGGCCGCCGCGGTGGTGACAATTTTGCGCTGGGGCAGCTTGCCTTTTAAAGTATCTTTTACCGGCACGCGCGGGTCGCCCGCACCGGTTACGCGCATGGCCGAAAACACATACGAACGCCCCGAAAGCGGATCGCGTATTGCGCCGCCCAAGCAGGTGGCCGCGCCGCCGAAGGGCTCGATTTCAGTGGGATGGTTGTGGGTTTCGTTTTTGAACATCAACAGCCAGTCTTGTTCTTCGCCGTTTGCATCCACCTTGATTTTGATGGAGCAGGCGTTGATTTCTTCGGATTCATCCAAGCCTTCCAGCAGGCCCTCTTTTTTCAAATATTTGGCGCCGATGGTGGCAAGGTCCATCAAGGTGATGGTTTTGTCCGGGCGGTCTGCGTACAGCTTGG
>CAJFVS010000101.1 GCA_904420505.1 Candidatus Alloruminococcus vanvlietii
CACTTTTTTTCGTGCCCCGGCCTCCCGCGCTACCGCCCTCCCGGACAGCTTCACTATATTACCACATCCCTCCCGCTATTGTCAACTATAATTTTACATTTTTTTCGTTTTTTCTTTCTTTTTCGCTTTGTTCCAGAAACTCCTCCCCTTTTTGGGCCATTTTGCGCACCTCCTGCAATTGTATCTGCAACTGTTTTTCACGCAAGTATGCGCCCAGCCAATAACACGCGCAGGCGGTAAATACCGCAAACAGCACCGCCGCCAGCCACTCCAGCCTCGCCACAATCATCCCTTAGCGCCCCCTTTTTTCCATACTATGTTGGGGGCCAAATCCGGGTGACCGGATAATCCTGGGGTTTTTGGCAATACTGTTAACGAATTTTTGTGGGAGGCCTTTGTATGATACGCATCAACCGCACAACCGTGCTCAAATTCTTTGTCATTGTCATGCTCAATATCGTCACCATTTTGCTGCTGCGCAGCTATTTGCAGCCGCAGCAAAGCGTAGACGCCCTTTCCAAAATCGGCTCGCGCGGCGAGGAGGTCCGCTTGCTTCAGGAAAAATTGCAAGAACGCGGGTTGTATACAGGCAGCATCGACGGCATTTACGGCACGCAAACCGAAGAAGCTGTCAAGCGTTTCCAACGCCAGCAGGGCCTAACGGTAGACGGCATAGCCGGTTCCAAAACCCTAAAGGCGTTGGGTATCACCAGTGCCGAGCGCCCAACCAATTCCAGCATATCCACCAGCGATTTTAACCTGCTGGCGCGCATTATTTCGGCCGAAGCACGCGGCGAGCCCTACAGCGGACAAGTTGCCGTAGGGGCCGTTATTTTAAACCGGGTAGCGCATCCCTCTTTTCCCGATACCATTTCCGGCGTGATTTACCAACCCGGCGCGTTTTCCTGCGTCAACGACGGACAGATTAACGAACCGGTAAGTGACAGCGCCTACAACGCCGCGCGCGATGCCTTAAACGGGGTGGACCCATCCGGCGGCGCCATTTACTATTATAACCCGGCCAAAACCTCCAACCAGTGGATTCGCTCCCGCCCGGTTATCACAACCATCGGCGACCACGTGTTTGCCAAATAGCCCTGCGCGGGCCCAGTCCTTTGCGCGTTTATCCCCTTAGCCAAAAGCAGGCGCTGTTTTCCCCTTAGCGGCTGCTTTTTTGCGCAGCTTTGGCATTTAGCGCTATTAACCTTGCCTTTTTGGGGCAAATACGCCCCTGCAAACCGTCCTTGCTCTTGTTTTTACAACCAAGCATAAAAAAGTAGGCGCTTTTAAAAGCGCCTGCTTTGTATTTTGGTTAAGGGTTATTCCAGCTTGTCGGGGAACACCTTGGCATAATAGTCGTTTTCCAGCACCTTGGCCGAATACAAAAACTTGGCGTTGACAATGGTGGTAACCTGGTCGATGTATTCCTGGTCAGGCTCGCTGCCATCAAACGAGATGTATTCTTCTGTTACGGTGTTGTAGCAGCCTTTGTCGGTAATCCAGCTGTAGTTTTGGAACATCACCAGCGGGGACGAATCGGACAGGATATCCCGGCCCATCATCAAACGCGAATCGTATTCCACGCCCATTAAGTTGCAAACCGTGGGCAGAATATCCAGGCTGGAACAAAGTTTGTCAACCGTCACCGGTTCCATCTCGCTGTTCCAAATAATCAATGTGCTTTTGTATTTTTCAAAATTCTGTTCCAGCTCTTTGCCGGCCAGCTCGTTTAATTGCTCTTCGGTCAGCCCGTAGGGGTAATGGTCGGGGCTTATCACAATCAAGGTGTCCTCCAAAACGCCCGCTTCGTCCAGGCGGTTGATAAGCTCTTCCATTGCCCAATCCAGTTCGATGTTGCAGGCAATATAAGCGCTGGGGCCTTCCGAATAGGGCAAATCGGCTACCTCTTCCATATGCTTGGTGGCCATGGCATTGCCGTTAAAGGTGTAGTTTAAATGGCCGCTTACCGTTAGGTAATACACATGGAACGGCTCTTGGTGAATATATTCGTCGGTGGTAACTTCCACCATCTCCAAATCAGATTCCGGCCAGGTTTGCGCCACATTCAGCCCGTTGCCGATGCCTTTGTAATCGTACCCCAAATTCGGATGCGACACATCGCGCCCGTAGTAATCATAGGTGTTGTTGTGGTAAGCATAGGTGCTGTAGCCTTCGCGGCGCAGGATATTGCCCATGGCAAAAGGCATGTAGTTTTTGCCCGATTGGTACATGCTCCACACGCCCGGCTTGGGCAGCAGGCTGGTCATGGAAACGTATTCGCCATCCAGCGTGCTTACGCCCCACAGAGGGTTGTAAAAATTGGTAAAGCGGAAGCCTTCCTGGCTCATTTTGTACAAAGTAGGGGTCAGCTCTTCGTCAATGGCATAAGGCGAAAAACTCTCGGCCGTTATCCAAATCAAGTTTTTGCCCTTAAACATGCCGGTGTATTCGTTTTGGCTGCTGGGGGTTTGGTTTTGGAAATATTGGTGCAGCGTTTTTACAACTTCGTCTTCTTCCCCAGCAATCAACGCGTCAAAATCAATGTCCATCACATTGTAGGTAACCGGTTTTTCCGGCTCTTGCTGGGTATCATCGGGGTTTTGCAGCTCGGGGTCGTCCAAATTGGGCACCTCCGGTTCGGGCAGCGGCGCCGAACCGGTAAACATATACCGCATATCCAGCCGGAAGGTGGTAAGCACGCCAAACTGGTTGACCGAAAGCTCGGGCACAAACGCCTGCGAATACAGATACCGCGCGTTCATCACCCCTTCGCCCTGCAGCATCACCACCAGCACTGCCAGCACCTGGAACAGGGCGCCCGCCCCGGCAAAAATGCCTTTTTTCTTCCAGTTCATGGGGGTGAAATCAAACATCTTTTTGCCAAAAATAATCAATGCCAGCGCCGGCAAAATGACAGCGATGAGAACCGGCAGCACCTGGAAGATGCCGATAAGGGCTTCTTTCCAAAACTGCATGGCTTTTTCTGCGCCAATGATGGAATAAAAGGTAAAAAACACCGAAAAAATGTGGTGGTAACCCACCTGTACGCCAAAAATAACCGTGACCAAAGCCAATTCCACGCAGGCGATGACCCGGTTGCCCTTAGGGCCCAAGAGGTTGGCGAACACATACATAAACAAGGCAATGGGTATGGAAAACAACACCATATGCAAATACCCAATGTTGAATACATTGCCCAAAGTGGCCCATTTGGTAAAGGTTTCCATAAATACAATGGAAAAGAAAAAGTAAAAAAACAGCCTGTGCCTTATACAAAACGCTTTTCCTTTTTCCCAAACCGTTTTGCAAAAATCCATCTATTTTTCCACACTCCCGGTAAAATTTCGACTTCTTTTTCCTATGATAGCGCGTTTATCTATGAAAATCAATGTTTTAAAAGGCGCTTTTATTTGCCAAAATAAAGTTTAAGAAAAATGTTAGAAGTCGTTTTTTTGCGCATCACCATTGTATATGCAAGGGACAAAGCCCGGTATTCCCAAGCACCGGCCTTACCCGGAAACCGGCGTTTTACCGCCCCAAAAAGCGCAAAAAAGAAAACGGCGCAGCATATAGCCTGCGCCGCCTTTTTATGGAGAGGGATTCCAAAAAAGCAAAATTATTTTTCCAAAGCTCTCATCTTGTCA
>CAJFVS010000102.1 GCA_904420505.1 Candidatus Alloruminococcus vanvlietii
AGGCACACTTGGCGACCCGGATGGGGTTCGAACCCACGACCTCTAGCGTGACAGGCTAGCGTTCTAACCAACTGAACTACCGGGCCATTGTGGTGGGAACAACAGGGCTCGAACCTGTGACCCCCTGCTTGTAAGGCAGGTGCTCTCCCAGCTGAGCTATGCTCCCACAAACGCCGTTTTTGTTTCTGTGTTTCAGCGACGTATGTTATTGTACTATAATTTGCCCCAATTTGTCAACACAAAATTGGAAGAAAATTATATTTTTTGGTTTGCTTTTATTTTGCCGACTCCAAAAGCGCCTGCAGCTGCTGTTTGTTAAAGTGGTATTTTTTATTGCAAAAATGGCAGGCCACTTCGCATTGCTCATCTTCATCAATCATGTTTTGCAGCTCGGTTTTGCCCAAAGAGATAAGCATTTTCTCCACCCTTTGCTGCGTGCAGTCACACCGGTAGTCCACCTGGCTTTCCTCCAATATTTCCGGGAAAAACCCATCCAGCGCTTTGTTTAAAATATCCTGCACCGTCATGCCGCTGTCCAGCATAGTGGTTACAGGGTCCAGCTTGCCGATGTTCTCTTCCAGCCGGTCGATGGTTGCATCGTCTGCGCCGGGCAAAAGCTGGATCAAATACCCGCCGGCTGCGCGCACGGTCAAATCCGGGTTTACCAGCACCCCTAAACCGCAAACCGTAGGGGTTTGCTCGCTGGTGGCGTAATAGTTGGTAATATCCTCGGCAATTTCGCCCGAAACAATCGGCACGCTGCCAATATACGGGTCTTTCAGGCCCACGTCGCGGATGACATATAAAGAACCCTCCTGCCCTACCGCGCCGCGCACATCCAGCTTGCCGTAAGCATTTAAAGGGATTTCTACAATGGGGTTTTCCACATAGCCGCGCACATTGCCCAAACTATCGGAAACGGCAATCAACACCCCGGCAGGGCCGTCTCCTTTTAAGCGCAGGGTGATGCTATCCTCCCTGTTTTTTAGCTGTGCGCCCATCATCGAGCATGCCGTAAGCAGCCTGCCCAATGCGGCTGTTACCACCGCGGAGGTTTTATGGTATTGTTCGGCAGTGTAAACGATGTCGGTTGTATCGGCCACGCACATCATCACGCTGCCGTCGTGCGAAATGGCCCGTAGCAATTTGCCCATATTGGTTAAGTCTCCTTCTTTACAACGTAAACCGCGCGCTGTGTGGTTTCATCTATGCTGTAAAGGGTATCACCTTTATAGATGGCAACCACTTCCAATCCGGCGTGTTGCAGCATATTTTGCAGCTCTTCGCCGGTATAGGCGCGTTCGCAAAACCGTTCGCTTTCCCGCACATAGCTTTCCCCTTGGGGATAGAAAAAATCTAGGCATATATCCACCATATGGTGCTTGGGGCGATAATGGTTTTGCCACACGCAATACACTTCGGGCAGGTCGTAAACAAACGCCTGCTCGCCCAAAATGCGCGCATGCTTATAAGGGGTGTTTACATCAAAAACAAACAGCCCCTGCGGATGCAAAAACAGCGATATTTTTTGGAACACCTTTTGCAGTTTGTGCTCATCGGTGATGTGGTTTAAACTATCCAGCGCACATACGGCATAATCCACCGTGCCGTATAAATCCAGGCCGGCCAAATCCTGACACAAAAACAAGGCGTTGGAAGAAAGCGCCAGCTTTTTTTCCATCGCCACCGAGAGCATCTCTTCAGATGCATCCACCCCGATGCAGTTGTAGCCCTGTTTTTCAAACGCAAAAGTAAGGCTACCTGTCCCACATGCCAAATCCAGGAGCAGGTCGCCTTGCAATTTGCTGTTTTTGTGTTTTTCAAACAGTTGTATAAAATAGGCGCAGCGTTTTTGGTAATCCACGTTGCCGGTCAGCAAATCGTAATACTGCGCAAACTGGTGATACCCCGCCATTATGCTTCTTCGTCTTTCAAACGGTCGAAAACGATTTTATAGCCGTCGCACCCGTAGGTAAGCGAACGGTTTACACGGCTAATGGTTGCCGTAGAAGCACCGGTTGCCGCTACAATATCGCTGTATACATAACGGTCGCTTAGCATTTTGGCCACCAGCAGCCGCTGCGAAATGGCCTTTAATTCCTGTACCGTGCAAAGGTCCTCAAAAAAGGCATAGCACTCGTCCATATTTTTTAATGCCAAAACCGCTTTGAAGAAAAATTCTGCGTTGATTTCTTTTAGTTTGACGTTCACAGCAATCCTCCTGCAAATCGAAAATTCTCATGTCTTTATTTTAGCACACTGAACTGTGAAAGTAAACCATTCTTTTTAAAATTACAAATCGTTTCTACACAAATCTTCCAACGATTCACGCTTTACCACAACCCTGGCTTTGCCGCCCTTTACAAACACCACAGCCGGGCGCCCAATACGGTTGTAGTTGGAAGCCATGGAATAATTGTACGCCCCTGTTGCCAGCACTGCCAGCGTATCGCCTGCTTTGGGTTCTTGAATGGGCATGTTTTCGCCTATAAGGTCGCCGCTTTCGCAACATTTGCCCGCAATGGTCACCTTGTGGTCGCGCGGCTGGTCTGCTTTGTTGGCAATCATCGCTTCATATTCCGACCCATACATAATATAACGCGGGTTGTCGGTCATGCCGCCGTCCACCGAAACATAGGTGCGGATATTGGGGATTTCCTTTACACAGCCTACAGTGTACAACGTAATGCCGGCCGGGCCCACCACCGAACGCCCGGGCTCCAAAATGATAAACGGCATCTGCAAACCCAGTTCTTTGCAGGTTTGTTTTACCGCCTGGGATACTTTTTCCATGTAGGTATCATAAGCCGGAGGGTTGTGACCTTCCAGGTATTTGATGCCAAAACCGCCGCCCAGGCTCAGCTCCTGCAATTCCAAGCCGGTTTGTTTTTTCACATCCGCCATGAGCTTGAGCATCACTTGCGCGGCCAGCACAAAGGGTTCAATGTCAAAAATCTGCGAACCGATATGGCAATGCAAGCCTTTGAGCTCGATATTGGAGTATTCCAGCGTTTTTTGAATTGCTTCCATCGCTTCGCCGGTTTCCAGGGCAAGGCCGAATTTGCTGTCAATCTGGCCGGTGCGGATAAAGTTGTGGGTGTGTGCGTCAATGCCGGGCTTAATGCGGAAAAAGATGCCCACATGCTTGTTTTGCGAAATGGCAAGCTGGTTTAAAATCTCCAGTTCGGTTAAATTGTCCACCACAATGCGCCCTACATTGTGTTCCAATGCAGCAAGCAGCTCCTGCGGGGTTTTGTTATTGCCGTGGAAATAGATTTTGGAAGGGTCAAAGCCCGCCTGGATGGCGGTGTACAATTCCCCTAAGGACACGACATCCAACCCCATCTGTTCATCCTGCGCCACCCGGCAGATTTCTTTGCAGCAAAAAGCTTTGCTGGCGTATGCGGCAATGCCGTGGCCACCGTAATATTTTTCAATCGAGGCTTTGTAGCTTTGGCAGGCGCGGCGGATTTCGTCTTCGTCGAACACATACAGCGGCGTAGCATAGGTTTGCGCCAATTCCACCGTGTCCATCCCGCCGATGGTGAGATGCCCTTTGTCGTTTACGTTCAAACAATTGGATACAAACATCGTTTCAGTCTCCTTTTTCTTGGTTGTCGCTATTGGCAATCTGCTCGATTATCGCACGGATTTCTTCCACCCCTTCGCCGGTTTGCGCCGAAAAGGGAATCATCGTAATCTGCTGCGCATAGGGGATTTCCTGTAGAAAGCCCTCCAAACGCTTTTGGCGCTCGGTTTTGTTCAGCTTATCCGATTTGGTAAGCACGATGATAAACGGGAATTCGTTTTCGATTAAAAAATCAATCATCATCAAATCGTCTTTGCTGGGTGCATGGCGCATATCCACCAATTGCATTACCAAAGCAATATCGCGCCCGGAATTAAAATACGTTTCCACCAAATCGGCCCAGCGGCGGGTTTCGTTTCGCGCCACTTTGGCATAGCCATAGCCGGGCAGGTCGGCAAAATACAAATTTTCCAAAGAAAAAAAGTTGATGGTTGCGGTTTTGCCCGGTGTGGCGCTAACACGCGCCAGCGCCTTGCGGTTAAAAATTTTATTGATAAGCGAGGATTTGCCCACATTGGAGCGCCCGGAAAAAGCAATCTCCATCCGGTTGGACGGGGGCAGCTGGCTGGCTAAGCCAAAAGAAGTTTCAAACTTTACATTGTAAAAATTCATGTCAGGCCCTCTCTTTTGCATCAAATAGGCAGCGCCTGGGTCTGGCCCTGCGCTTGCGCAGGCGGGGGCATCAACGGTTCTTTTTGGGGCTCTTCGCAGGGCGGAACCTGCGCCAAAACCTCATGCAGCACATCGTCCATGTTCTGTGCGGGCACAAAGCGGATATGCTCTTTAACAACCGGGGTCACTTCTGCCAAATCGGGCAAATTGTCCTGCGGGATAATCACCGTTTTCATGCCGCATGCATAAGCAGCCATGGTTTTTTCTTTTAGCCCGCCGATTGCCAGCACGCGCCCGCGCAGGGTGATTTCCCCCGTCATGGCCACATCGCGCTTAATGGGCACGTTAGAAAGCGCCGAAATAAGCGCAGACGCCATCGTAATGCCCGCCGAAGGCCCGTCTTTCGGGATAGCCCCTTCGGGTACATGGATATGGATATCCTTGTTTTTGTAAAAATCCTTGTCAATATGCAGCTTTTCCGCCCTGGAACGGATATAGGTTATAGCCGCCTTGGCCGATTCCTTCATCACATCGCCCAGCGAACCGGTCAGCTCCAGCCGGCCGCTGCCGTCCACCACGCTTACCTCAATAGGCATGGTTTCCCCGCCCACCGAAGTCCATGCAAGGCCGGTGGCTACGCCTACTTCATCGCGGCTTAACAGCGGTTCCACCTTGTATTTTTTCGGACCTAAAAACTCTTCGATGTTTTTGGCCGTTACGGTTACTTTCTTGCATTCCTTGGCCACCAGCTTTTTGGCAGCCTTGCGGCATAAAGCGGCAATCATGCGCTCTAACTGGCGCACGCCCGATTCGCGCACGTAATTGTCGATTAAAACATACAGCGCATCGTCGTTTAGTTTAAAGGTTTTGCTTAAAAGCCCGTGTTTTTTCATCTGCTTTTGCAGCAAATGCTCTTTGGCAATGTGGAATTTTTCTTCCCTTGTGTATGTATACAAATGGATAACGTCCATACGGTCCAGCAGCGGGGCGGGTATGGTGTCCAGCGTGTTGGCCGTGGTGATGAAGAATGCATCCGAAATATCAAACGGCACCTCGATATAATGGTCGCGGAAAGCCACATTCTGCTCGCTGTCCAGCACTTCCAGCATGGCCGAAGCCGGGTCGCCGCGGAAGTCGTTGCCCATTTTGTCAATTTCATCCAGCAAAATAAGCGGGTTGTTGCTTTTGGCCTGGCGCAGCGCGTTGATGATGCGCCCGGGCATCGCGCCGATATAGGTTTTGCGGTGGCCGCGGATATCCGATTCATCCCGTACCCCGCCTAACGACACCCGCACATACTTGCGCCCCATGCATTGCGCAATGGACTTGGCAATGGAGGTTTTGCCCACGCCGGGCGGGCCTACCAGGCAGAGAATCTGCCCTTTCAGTTCGGGCACCAGTTGGCGCACGGCTAGTGCTTCAATAATGCGGTCTTTTACCTTTTCCAGGCCGTAGTGGTCGCGGTCCAAAACAGCGCGCGCTTTTTGAATATCCACTTTATCTTTCGTAGAAGTGTTCCACGGCAAATCCAGGCAGGTGTCCAAATAGCCGCGGATAACCCCCGCTTCATGGGAGTTGTTGGGCAGCTTGGAAAGATGGTTGACCTCTTCCAACAGCTTTTTCTCCACTTCTTCTTTTAAATGCAGCTTTCGGATTTTTTCATGGTAGGTTTCGGCTTCTACCGCCGGGTTATCCGAATCGTTCAGCTCGGAATTGATAATGCGGATTTGTTCGCGCAGCACATATTCGCGCTGGTTGCGGTCAAGCTGTTCTTTTACTTTTTCGTTGATTTCCTGCTCCACCGAAAGCACGGAATTTTCGTTTTCCAATATCACCGAAAGCATCTCCAAACGGCGGATGATATTGGATTCCTCCAAAATCTGCTGTTTATCCTGGTATTTTAGCACAATATTGCCTGCAATGTGTTCCACCAGGTTGGCGGGGTTTTCGCAGGACATAATGCTCATCACCACATCCTTGGGCATGCGGGGCGAAAGCATCATATACTCTTCAAACAACGCTTTTATCGCGCGCATAAGCGCATCCACATACACCTGGTCGTCCGTGCGGCTTTTGCGGCAGGGGTATTGCACCACCTGCGCGGTTAAATAGGGTTCCAACTCCCCTTTTTGGCGCACTTTTGCCCTATACAGGCCTTCCACTACTACTTTTAATGTATCCGAAGGCATTTTTAAAATCTGCCGGATTTCTGCTACCACACCTACTTTGTACAATTGTTCAAAAGAAGGGTCGTCATCCCGGATGTCGCGCTGTGCTACCAGAAATATCCGTTGATTTTCCTGCATGGCTTTGTTTAGTGCCGCCACCGATTTTTTACGGCCGACATCAAAGTGCATCACCATATTGGGGAACATCACCAGCCCGCGTAAAGCAAGCACGGGCATGGGGCACAAAGCGTCCTTGTCCAGCTCGTTATTCATAAGGTTCTCTCCTTAAAACACAATACTTATATACTTGTTAAATTATAATGAAAAACCAACAAATTATCAAGCTAAAACGCAAAAAAGCAGCCCAAACGGGCTGCTTAAAATATTAGCAGGCAGATTCCCTTCTATTTCTATTTTTTTTAGAAGGAAGTTGCATTTTTACCGGTTTTTTGTCCGGGTTCCTGACAATTTCCGGGGCTGCATGGTCTTTCACGCATTCGGGCGTGATGATGACCTTTTCGGCCTGCGGGTCGGACGGGATGGTATACATAATACCGGCCAGCGTGTCTTCCATAATGGCACGCAAACCCCTGGCGCCTGTTTTGCGCTCCACCGCAAGCTGAGCTACCGCCTTTAGGGCTTCGGGGGTAAACACAAGCTGCACGCCGTCAAGCTCAAACAACTTGGTATACTGCTTCAGCATGGAGTTTTTCGGCTCTTGCAAAATGCGCACCAGCATATCCGCATCCAAAGAATCCAGCGCGGTAATAACCGGCAAACGCCCAACCAGCTCGGGAATCATGCCGTATTTGACAAGGTCGTCGGGCATGACCTGGCGGATGAGGTTGGCCGTTTCTTTGTCCGC
>CAJFVS010000103.1 GCA_904420505.1 Candidatus Alloruminococcus vanvlietii
CCCTTGCTCGAGCAAATTGTGCAGGCTGGCAAAAAGCTGGTTATCATCGCCGAGGACATTGAAGGCGAAGCACTGGCAACCTTGCTGGTAAACCGTTTAAGAGGCACCTTCACCTGCGTGGGCGTAAAAGCCCCCGGCTTTGGCGACAGAAGAAAAGATTTGCTGCGTGATATCGCAATCCTCACCGGCGGCGAAGTGATTTCGTCCGAACTGGGCTTGGAGCTTAAAGACACCACCATGCAGCAACTGGGTCGCGCACGTCAAGTAAAAGTGATGAAAGAAAACACCATCATTGTAGACGGCGCCGGCGATAAAGATGCTATCCAGGCACGTATTGCCCAAATCCGCAACGAGCATGAGATTGCTATCTCCGATTACGACAAAGAAAAACTCATGGAACGTTTGGCAAAACTTTCCGGCGGCGTAGCCGTGCTGAAAGTTGGCGCTGCCACCGAAGTGGAAATGAAAGAGAAAAAACTGCGCATTGAAGACGCACTTTCTGCAACCAAAGCAGCTGTAGAAGAAGGCTTGGTAGCAGGCGGCGGCACCGCGCTGCTCAACGTGATCCCGGCTGTGGAAAAACTGCTGGAGAGCGCAGACGGCGACGAAAAGACCGGCGTGAAGATTGTGGTAAAAGCTCTGGAAGAGCCTATCCGCCAAATCGCTGCCAACGCTGGGCTTGACGGCGCAGTGATTATCGATACCATCCGCCGTTCCGGCAAAGTGGGCTACGGCTTTGACGCTGCCAAAGAAGAATACGCCGACATGATTGCCGCCGGCATTGTAGACCCCACCAAGGTCACCCGTTCGGCGCTGCAGAATGCCGCTTCGGTTGCCGCTATGGTGCTGACCACCGAAAGCCTGGTAGCCGACAAGAAAGAAGAACATCCCGTACAGGCTGCACCGCAGCAGGGCGGCATGGGCGGCATGTATTAATCCAACGCGCAAATCATAAAAGAATAAACGGGTTTTCAGCCAAAGTAGGGTAAGGCCCTGCAGCGGCGCGAAAATCCCCCAAATTGCCGCAAAAGCCGGACTCTTTTAAGAGCCCGGCTTTTTTGTGCGTTTGAAAGGCATATACCTGGGCAAACGCCCGCATGGCTTGAGCGCCCGCTGCGTTGCCGGTTAAGCGGGCGGCTTTTAAGCGGTATATTCTCGCAATCGCATTCTTGTGAGAATCGATTGTAATTGCGTGCATACAATGGTACAATAAAAACAAACCTGGTAAAGGAGGGGAGAAACGTGTATTTGTTGATTGTTTGGATTATCGTGGCGGTGGTGTTTGCGGTGATCGAAGGCGCAACCGAAGGGCTAGTGGCCATTTGGTTTGTAGCGGGTTCGGTAGCGGCGGCGTTAACGGCGGTATTTACAAGCAATGTATTAACGCAAATTTTGGTGTTTATCTTTGTAAGCGTTGTGGCATTGCTTTGCACACGCCCTCTGGTAAAAAAAGTGGAAACCAAAAAGCACGTCCACACCAATGCGGATATGGCAGTGGGGAAAGTAGGCGTTGTGCTGGAAACCATCGACAATTTAAAAGGCACCGGGCGCGTAAGCGTGCTGGGGCTGGATTGGGCGGCTGTTTCCCAAAACGGTGAAGAAATCCCCCAAGGCATGGAAATCTTGGTGGACAGAATCGAAGGGGTAAAGCTTATCGTTTCCCCTTACACCAAAACCAATTAGCAATTAGGAGGAAAAGGGTATGGAGTTAGTGGCAATTGGCATTATTGTGTTGTTTATTGCAATTGTAATCATTTCCAACATCAAGGTTGTACCGCAGGCAACCGCGCTGGTAATTGAACGTTTAGGCGCGTATTCCACCACCTGGCAGACCGGCCTGCACTTTAAAATCCCGTTTATTGAAAGGGTTGCAAAGCGCGTATCGCTAAAAGAGCATGTGGTGGATTTTCCACCCCAGGCGGTGATTACCAAAGATAACGTGACCATGCAGATTGACACTGTTATTTTCTTTCAGGTGACCGACGCAAAACTGTACGCTTACGGCGTGGAAAACCCCATTGTGGCAATTGAAAATTTAACCGCCACCACCCTGCGCAACATCATCGGTGAGTTGGAGCTGGACCATACCTTGACCTCGCGCGATGTCATCAACACCAAAATCACTTCTATTTTGGATGTGGCTTCGGACAAATGGGGCATTAAGGTAAACCGCGTAGAGCTGAAAAACATCCTGCCCCCGCGTGAAATCCAGGATGCGATGGAAAAACAGATGAAAGCCGAACGCGAGCGCCGCGAATCCATTTTGCGCGCAGAAGGCGAAAAACGCAGCAAGATTTTGGTGGCGGAAGGCGATAAGGAATCGCAGATTCTGGCGGCCCAGGCCGAAAAAGAATCCGCTATTTTGCGTGCGGACGCCGTGCGTGAGCAGAAAATCCGCGAGGCTTCGGGCGAAGCGGAAGCCATTATGCTGGTGCAAAAGGCACTGGCCGATTCCATCAAACTGTTAAACCAAGACCCGCCCAAAGAAGAAGTGCTGCGCATGAAGAGCTTTGACGCTTTGGTAAAAGTGGCCGACGGGCGCGCGACCAAGCTTATTGTCCCCAGCGATTTGCAGGGCATTACCAGCCTGGCGGCAAGCGCCAAGGAAGCCTTTGTTGACGCTGCCAAATAAAAGTTTTGCTAAAACCCCATGCGGCCGGAAGCGCGTATGCTTCCGGCTGTTTTTGTGTGTAAATTGGGGTGTTGGCCCTAAGGAAACGGAAAAATTCTTGTGAATATGTAGAAAATTTGACAAATTGATTGTGAAAAATCTATAATTCGCATGGGGATTTGCCTGCAATTTTGCATGTTCATACGAATTTATCCGCAAAAGGTTTTGCGCATTGTAATTTTATAAAAATTCCGTTAAAATAGAAGTATCTTTTTTTCGGAGGGAACACGGCGTTGGGTGATAGGTTTTTGGGTAGGCAATATCGTGTGAAGTTGCTTGCAAACATCCAAACGAGTTTTGGCAGGCACGGGATTTTTGCAGCCAAAAACGGGCGTAGTGCAACCTCTTGCATGGCAAAACAAATGCAAAAGTAGTACATTCGAAGACTGTAGCCTAGCTGCGGTCTTTTTCATTTTGGCAAGTAATGAAGGAGGAAGATGAATATGGCCAAAAAAGTGGCAATCGTTATGGGAAGCGACAGCGATTTTCCCATTGTAAAAGGCGCTGTAAAAACGCTCAAACAATACGGCATAGGCTGTGAGGTGCGGGTGTTAAGCGCGCACCGCACCCCCGAACAAGCAAGCGAATTTTCCAAACACGCGCGTGAAAACGGTTTTGGGGTTATCATTGCGGCAGCGGGCAAAGCGGCCCATTTAGCGGGCGTGCTGGCTGCGCACACCACCCTGCCGGTCATTGGCATCCCGGTGAAATCTTCCACATTGGACGGTTTGGACGCACTGCTTGCAACCGTACAAATGCCCAAAGGCATCCCGGTGGCAACGGTTGCTATCGACGGGGCGGATAACGCGGCCCTTTTGGCTGTGCAGATGCTTGCCATTGAGGACACCACCCTTGCAGACAAACTTTCTGCCATGAAAGAGCAGATGGTTCAGGAAGTTTTAGATAAAAACCAAAAAATTCAAGCTGAGGTAGATGCATTATGAAAAAATTAGAACAGGTTTACGAAGGCAAAGCCAAAAAAGTGTTCAAAACCGACGACCCGGAAAAATTCATTGTGGATTATAAAGACGACGCAACCGCGTTTAACGGCCTGAAAAAAGGCACCATCCAGGGCAAGGGGGTTATCAACAACCGGGTTACCAACCACATGATGAAAATGCTGGAAAGCCACGGGATTCCCACCCATTATGTAGAAGAAATCTCCGACCGGGAGACGGTTGTAAAAAAAGTGCAGATTGTACCGCTGGAAGTGATTGTGCGCAACATTGCCGCCGGTTCGCTTTCCAAACGCTTGGGGCTGCCGGAAGGCACCAAAATGAAAAGCACCGTTTTGGAATTTTGCTACAAAGACGACGAGCTGGGTGACCCGATGGTAAACGAATACCACATTTACGCCATGGGTTTGGCAACCCCCGAAGAAGTGAAAACCATTTCGGATTACGCTTTGAAAATCAACGCCATTATGACCGACTATTTGAAAGATTTGGGCATTGAACTCATCGACTTTAAGCTGGAATTTGGCCGCTTGAGCGACGGCACCATTGTATTGGCCGATGAAATCTCGCCCGATACCTGCCGCTTCTGGGATTCCAAAACCGGCGAAAAGCTGGACAAAGACCGTTTTAGAAGGGATTTGGGCAACGTAGAAGGGGCTTACCACGAGATTATGAAAAGACTGCTTGGCGAATAAGCCGGGCTTTGATTGGGAGAAGGAAAGGGGAAGCCAGATGTTTGATACCTTACATGAAGAATGCGGCGTTTTTGGCATTTACGGCAAAGATACTTATGATGTCGCCTCCAGCGCGTACATGGCTTTGTATGCTTTGCAGCACAGGGGCCAGGAAAGCGCCGGCATTGCAGTAAACGACCGCGGGGTGATTACCTGCTTTAAAGATGTAGGCCTGGTGCCGGAAGTTTTTAACCGCGAGCGTTTGGACGCGCTGGGCGAAGGCCAGATGGCCATCGGTCATGTGCGCTATTCCACCACCGGCGTTGCCACCCGCCAAAACGCACAGCCACTTGCCATCCGCCATGTAAAAGGCCCGCTGGCCTTGGCGCACAACGGCAATTTAACCAATGCAAATGAACTGCGTGAAAAATTTGAGCTTTCCGGCGCCATTTTTCACTCCACCAACGACACCGAGGTCATTTCCTATTGCATCACTACCCACCGTTTAACCTCCAAATCCATTGAGGAAGCGCTGGAAAAAGCCATGTATGATTTGAAAGGTGCGTATTCCCTGGTGGTGATGAGCGCCCAAAAGCTCATCGCCGCGCGCGACCCGCAGGGTTTCCGCCCGCTTTGCATGGGCCGTTTGGGCGATGAAATCGTTTTCGCATCCGAAACCTGCGCGTTTGACAGTTTAGGCGCTACCTTCATCCGCGATATTGAGCCGGGTGAAATTGTGGTGGTGGATAAAAACGGCATCCGTTCCATCCGCACCCACTGCGGCCAAAAGAGCGCACTTTGCATATTTGAATTTATTTACCTGGCCCGTCCGGATTCGATTATTGAAGGCTCGAGCGTACACGAGGCCCGCCTGCGTGCCGGTGCCTTTTTGGCGCTGGATTACCCGGTGCAGGCCGACGTGGTCATCGGCGTGCCCGATTCGGGCTTAGACGCAGCCTTGGGCTTTTCCAAACAGTCGGGTATCCCGTATGGGGTTGGGTTTATCAAAAACCGGTACATCGGCAGAACCTTCATCCAGCCCACCCAAAAGCAGCGCGAGCGTTCGGTGCATATCAAGCTGAATGTGTTAAAATCCACCGTGGAAGGCAAACGGGTGGTTTTGGTGGATGACTCGATTGTGCGCGGCACCACCAGCACCAGGATTGTCAAAATCCTGCGCGATGCTGGCGCCAAAGAAGTGCATATGCGCATTTCTTCCCCGCCGTTTATCGACCGTTGCTATTTTGGCACCGATGTGGATTCCAAAGACAAGCTCATCGCCTGCCAGATGAACCTGGAGGAAATGGCCAAATTCATCGGCGTGGATTCGCTGGGCTTTTTGGGGATTGAGCATCTGGACAAGCTGGCCTGCAATTCCAAATGCGGGTTCTGCACCGGCTGCTTTACCGGCAAATATCCCATTGAAGTACCCGAAGATATGCCCAAAGACAAATTTGAGCAAAAAATACAGTAAGATAGGGGTTCAAACAAATGAAAAGTTTTAGCGAAAGCTACAAAGCGGCGGGTGTGGACGTAACCGCTGGGTATAAATCGGTGGAACTCATGAAGGAATACGTCAAAAGAACCGAAACCAAAGGGGTGCTTTCCGGCATTGGCGGTTTTGGCGGTTTGTTTGAACTGGATTTAACCGGTATCCAAAAGCCGGTGCTGGTTTCGGGAACCGACGGGGTTGGCACCAAGCTGAAAATTGCGTTTATGATGGACAAGCACGACACCGTTGGCATTGACTGCGTGGCCATGTGCGCAAACGACATCGTCTGCTGCGGTGCGCGCCCGCTTATCTTTTTGGATTACATCGCCGTGGGCAAAAACGTGCCCGAAAAAGTGGCGCAAATTGTAAAAGGCGTGGCGGAAGGCTGTATGCAGGCAGGCTGCGCGCTCATCGGCGGGGAAACGGCCGAAATGCCCGGCTTTTACCCGGTTGACGAATACGACCTGGCCGGTTACTGCACCGGTGTGGTGGACAAGGATAAAATTTTGGACATGAACGCCGAAAAAGAAGGCGATGTTATCATCGGCATTGCTTCTTCGGGCGTGCATTCCAACGGCTTTTCGCTGGTGCGCAAGGTGTTTGACATTGAAAACAAGGGCCTGCGCACTTATTATGCCGATTTGGGCGCCACCTTGGGCGAAACGTTGTTAACCCCCACCAAAATTTATGTAAAACCCATGCTGGCCCTGTTTGAAAAGGTCACGGTCAAAGCGGTCAGCCATATCACCGGCGGCGGCTTTTATGAGAATATCCCGCGCGCGCTTGCAAACGGGCTTTCGGCCAAAATCGACAAATCCGCGCTGGACATTCTGCCAATATTCACCCTTTTGCAAAAGGTGGGCAACATCCCCGAGCGCGATATGTTCAACACCTTTAACATGGGCACCGGCATGTGCGTAATTGTGGACAAAGCCGACGCGGACAAAGCCGTGGAAATTTTAAACGCCAACGGCGAGCGCGCCAAAGTAATTGGCGAGCTGACAAAGAGCGAGGAAGGCGTTATTTTATGATAAAGATAGCGGTACTGGTTTCGGGCGGCGGCAGCAATTTGCAGGCCATTTTGGATTACAAAGCCGCAGGGCATATCCCCAACGGGGAAGTGTGCCTGGTGATTTCCAGCAAGCAGGGTGCGTATGCCTTGCAAAGGGCGAAAAACCATCAAATTGACACACTGGTGATTGAACGGCGCCAGTTTTCGAAAAACGAGGATTTTTGCGCGGCGCTCAAAGGCGCTTTGCAAGCCTACCAGATTGATTTGATTGTGCTGGCGGGCTTTATGTGCATCCTTACCAAAGAGTTTACCGATTTTTATGCCGGGCGCATTATCAACGTGCACCCATCGTTAATCCCTTCCTTTTGCGGGGAAGGGTATTACGGGCTGCGTGTGCACCAGGCGGCGCTGGATTATGGGGTAAAGGTAACCGGCGCCACGGTGCATTTTGTAAACGAAATTACAGACGGCGGCAAAATTTTATTACAGCGCGCGGTGGAAGTGCAGGAGGGCGATACCCCCGAAACTTTGCAAAAACGCGTGATGGAGCAGGCGGAATGGATTCTTTTGCCGCAGGCGGTAGAGATGCTGAGCGATACCATGGAACAAACCAAGAAAGCGGGAGAGAGAAAGTAAAATGAAGCCTTTGGACTTGATGCAGGAATTAAAAAGCAACACCTACCCCGGGCGCGGGATTGTAATTGGCAAAAGCGAAGATGGAAAACACATGGCGATAGCCTATTTTATTATGGGCAGAAGCGAAAACAGCCGCAACCGCGTGTTTGTAGACGACGGCGAGGGTATTAAAACCCAGGCTTACGACCCGCAGAAACTGGAAGACCCTTCGTTGATTATTTATGCGCCGGTGCGCGTGTTTGGCGAAAGCACGATTGTCACCAACGGCGACCAAACCGATACCATCTACGATTATTTGGTAGAAGGGCAAACCTTTGAAGAAGCGCTTCATACCCGCACCTTCGAGCCGGATAGCCCGAACTATACCCCCCGTATATCGGGTATCGTAATCGGCGAACATTACCGTTTGTCCATTTTAA
>CAJFVS010000104.1 GCA_904420505.1 Candidatus Alloruminococcus vanvlietii
AATTCACCGTGGAAGCGATGGCGTTGTTCATGCCCGCCGCGCAGGAAAAAATGCCGATGGACAACAGCAGCATGATGCAGATAACCGTCATGGAAATATAGGTGGTGTTGATTTTGCTGTTTAGCTGCCTTAATACAAACATGTTCAGGTTTTTGTAATACAGCCGCTTGTTGGATTTGAAAATCCTGAGCAAAAAGCCCGAAAGCGACATAAAAAACAACAGCGTGCCGATGGTGCCGAAAATAATGGCGCACCAGAACTGGCGGTCAATGGAGTACATGCCGTTTTGGATGATGCTGTAATATGCAAAGCCCAGGCAGGCCACGGCCAGGATGAAAATCACCACCGATACCCACAGCTTTTTGGTTTTCAGCTCTTCGTTTTTCTTGTTGGCATAAATTAAGTCGATAAGCTTGCAGCGGGATACCGAATAGGAATTGAACACCATAACCAGCAGGTAGATGATGCCAAAATACAAAATGGTTTTGAAAAAGGCGCCCTGCGAAAACACAAACTGGAAGCTGCGGATGCGCACTTCAAAAATCTGTGCGGTTATCACCGCCAGCCCCTGGGAGGCAAACATCCCCAGCAAAAGCCCTACCGCCAAAGCGCCAACGCCGATGATAAGGGTTTCCAGCAGCAAAAGGCCGGAAATTTTGCCTTTTTTCATGCCCAGGGTCATATAAATGCCCAGTTCCATCTTGCGCCGTTTCATCATAAATTTGTTGGCATACAAAATTAAAAAGGCCAGCACGGCGGATACAAACACCGAGATAATGCCAATCATCTGGATAATTACCGTCATCATCGCGTGCTGGGTTTCGCTCAGTTCCAGCATCACCTGCTGGGTTTCCAGCGAGTTAAACACATAAAATATGCACACGCCAAAGGTAAGGGTTAAAAAATATACGGTGTAATCGCGTATGCTGCGGGTGACATTTTTAAAAGCCAGTTTAGAGAACATTGCTGTTGTCACCTCCTAAGAGCGTCACAACCTCAATGATTTTGTTGAAAAATTCCTTGCGGGACTGTTCCCCGCGGTACAGTTCGCTGAAAATTTTGCCGTCTTTGATAAACAGAATGCGCTTGCAGTAGCTGGCGGTAAAGGCGTCGTGGGTGACAATTAAAATGGTGGCGCCCAGCTCATTGTTGAGCGTTTCAATGCTTTCCAGCAGCATGCGCGAGGATTTGGAATCCAGCGCGCCGGTGGGTTCGTCGGCCAAAATCAACGCGGGGTTTGTCACAATTGCACGGGCGGCGGCTACCCTTTGGCGCTGCCCGCCCGACATCTGGTAAGGGTACTTGTTAAGCACATCGGTGATTTCCAGCCGCTTGGCAATGGCAATAACCCTGCGGTCGATTTCCTTGGCCGGCGTTTTGATAATCGTAAGGGCCAACGCGATGTTCTCAAATGCGGTCAATGTATCCAAAAGGTTAAAATCCTGGAAAATAAACCCCAGTTTTTCGCGCCGAAACTGCGCCAATCTGCCGGTGGAAAGCTGGGTGATATCTTGGCCTTCTACCAGAATATGGCCAGCCGAAACACTGTCGATGGTGGAAATGCAGTTGAGCAGCGTGGTTTTGCCCGAACCCGAAGCGCCCATAATGCCGATGTATTCGCCTTTTTGCACATCAAAGCTTACATCGTCCAGCGCCTTGGTCACATTCTGGCGGCTGCCGTAATATTTTTCAATGTTGCGTACACTTAAAATACTGCCCATATTGTTTTGGCTCCTTTTTGTTTGGTATGGGTTTAGTTTACCACCTGCAAAATGCGCAAACCATGCATTTTTCTTACACTTGCCTTACAGTTTTGTAAGGTAGCCTTTTGCTTTTGCAAGCAAACTATTCCCGGTTTGCACCTTATGCCGCCCATCCCTGCCAAATGCAGCAGGGCGCCTTTGCGCCAAACCACTTTGCCCTTTTTGTAAGGGGCTTACCCCAGCACCGGCAGAAAGTCTTTGGCGGTTATAGCCGCACACAAAGGCCCAAACGCCTTTTGGGGGAAGCAGACAAAACCCCTCTGGCAAGCCAACCAGCATGCAACCGTTTGCAGCCGGAAAGCCGGCTGCCCAAAACGCCAAGCCCGGTTTGCTTTTTGGGGCGCGCAGCCTGCGGCACACCGGCCCTTGCGCTTGCCCAATGGCAACAGACAAACCGTTCCGGCGTTTGGCTTGCATCGCCCAACGAAAAAAGAGCCGTTTTCACGGCTCCAGCAAATGCATGCGGCTTTTGGGGAACACAATTTGTATCACCGTGCCCTGCCCGTTGGAAGCCGCGGCGATGGAAAGCCCCAGCTTTTCGCATAGGGTTTTGCACAAATACAGCCCCATCCCGGTGGAGGCTTTTTTTCTGCGCCCGTTGGTTCCGCAAAAACCCCTTTCAAACACGCGGGGCAGTTCCTGCGGCAAAATGCCAATGCCGTTGTCCCGCACGCGCAGCATCACGCTGTCCGGGTTTTCCTCGCCTTCCAGCACCAGGCGCGCGTTCTCCTCCTGCCGGTACTGTACGGCGTTTGTAAGCAGCTGGCCCAAAATAAAGTCCATCCATTTCGGGTCGGTGTATACGGTAAAATCCAGGTTCTTCAGTTCCAGGCCCATATGCGCCCCAATAAGCATAGCCGCGTGTTTTTTCAGGCTTTGGTGCACCAGCTCTTTAAGCGTAACCTTGCCCAGAATATAATCTTTTTCCACACTGCGGCAGCGCGCGTAAAACAGGGTTTGTTCTACAAGGGCTTCTATCCTTTCTATATCCTGCAACATGCTGTTGGAAGCTGCAGAAGGATGGTTTTGTGCAGTTAGCTTTGCAGCGGCAATGGGGGTTTTGATTTCATGCACCCATTGCTCGATGTATTCGCGGTAATCCTGAAAACCGGTGCGGAAAGCGGCGATATGGTCGTTCATGGCTTTGTCCGTCTGGCGCAGCACCTGGTATAAAATGTGCCCTTCCAAAAAAGAAGGTTCGTCTATCATCTCCAAAAGCAGGTATTTTTGGGGCAGGTTTTCCAGTTTGCTTAACATATCCTGGTAAAACTCGCGCCGGTGCCAAAAGGTCAGCAGCAAAACGCCGGCATCGGCCAGCAAAAACAGAGCTGCTACAAACAAAACCGTATAACCGCCAACCCCCAGCACATGCATAAAAAAACAAACAAATCCCACGCACAACGCCTGTACGGCAATAAAAGCGATGCGGTCTTTTAAAAAATCCCTTAAGCGCATACCATATACCCCATTCCCCGTTTGGTAAGCAGAAAATTCTGAATGCCGATGCTTTCCAGCTTTTTGCGCAGGCGGTTGATGTTGACCGTAAGGGTATTGTCGTCGATGAACTCATCCGACTGCCACAAATCGTTGATGATTTCTTCACGCGGGACAATTTTTCCCGCTTTTTGCATCAAAAGGCTTAAAATGCGCAGTTCGTTTTTGCTCAGTTCCACGCTTTGGCCCATAAACTGCACCATACCCGAAACCACATCCAAACAAACGCCATTATGGGTGATGTTTTGCAAATATTCCTGCTGGTAGGTACGTTTTAATAATGAAGCAATACGCGCAAGCAGGATTTGGGTGTTGTACGGCTTGGTGACAAAATCATCCGCGCCCAGGTGCATGGAAGTCAGCTCGTCGATTTCGTTTGCGCGCGAGGTGACAATGATAATGGGCACGCTGGATTTTTTGCGGATTTCCCTGCAAATATAATAACCGTCCTGAAACGGCAGGTTGATATCCAGCAAAACCAGCTGCGGGTTTAATTCCAGCACATCCTGCACCACATTGCCAAACTGGCTTAACGCCTGCGCCTGGTAACCGGATTTATTAAGCAGTAAAGCCAGTTCTGCCGCAATTTTTTCATCGTCTTCCACAATCAATATCCGCATGTTTTTTCCTGCCTTTCTACCAGTATTTTAGCATAAACTGCCAAAACAATACAGGTATTTTGCGCCTTTCTCCAAATCTTGCGGGAAAACTTTTCATTTGTGTGCTTTTCATGTATAATTATATTGAGAAATATTCTTTATTTTTAAAAAGGAATGGATATACATTATGCAAACAACTGCCCCACAAGCCAAAACCGTCTCCCAATCGCTTACCCAGCAGGTGCAGATTATCATGCCCGAACACATCAACGGCTACAACCGCCTGTTTGGCGGCAAGCTTATGGAATGGATTGACGTGGTAGCCGGCGTGGTGGCAAGGCGCCATTCCAACCGCAACGTCACCACCGTCTCGGTGGACAACCTGCATTTTAAAGAAGCGGCTTATTTAAACAGCACGATGGTTTTAATCGGGCGTGTAACCTATGTGGGCAATACCTCGATGGAGGTTAAGGTGGACACCTTTGTAGAATCGCTTTCGGGCGAGCGCAAACTGGTAAACCGCGCCTATTTGGTGATGGTGGCGCTGGATGAGCAAGAGCGCCCCACCCCTGTGCCGCGCCTGCTTTTGCAAACCGACGAAGAACGCGCCGAATGGGAAAACGGCCGCCGGCGCGCACTTTTGCGCAAGGAACGCAGCAAACACGAGTATTAACCGTTGTGTATTCTATACCCGCATGGCAAATGCAAACGGATTTGTGCAAGCATTAGAACGGAGTGATGAGCATGAAAGCAAAAGTAACATTGGCCTTGTTTTTGGTTGCGGCCATCTGCGTGGGCGTGTTTATTAGCTGTACCGGCAGCCAAACGCCCAATGTGCCCACTGTTACGCCCCCGGATACAACCGGCCCCGTCGTGTCCGGCAGCATCACTTACGACAAAAGCGGGGTCTATTCCGATGAAATCACCTACCAAAACGGCACCATCCAGGCCACCGATGTGACCATTGAAAACGCAACATTTGAAGAATCCCTGGTCATCAATGCAGCGGCACAGGGCGGTACGGTTACGTTAAAAAACGTTACCATAAAAGGCAAGCTGTTAATTGACGGCAAAATCGATGCGCTGGACGTGATTGGCTGCCAGATTGAAAACCTCAACAGCCAGGCTTCGTCGGTCGGCATCCAGCTGGACGCCCAAAGCAGCTGCCAAAGCATGGTTTTATACGCCTCCAATGCGCTTTCGCTTAAAGGGCAGGCGCTGCAGCTGACCGTAATTAGCGATTCGGTGGGCAACCTTACCCCCGGCACCATTGTGCTGCAAAAGGGAAGTAACGTGCAGCGTTTGCTTTTGCAGGCAAAATCCAAGGTGGTATTCGATGAAGCGGTGGATACGGTGCTTTTAAACGCCAACGCCGCGGGCAGCGAGCTGACGGTAAACGAAGGGGTAACTTTGCCGGCTTTGGCTTCCAGCGTTAAGCTGGTTTTGCAAGGCAAAGGGAAAGTGGAAAAAGCCGCCGTTACCAGCAAGGATTTGCTGACCGGCAGTTTAAAACCCCAAACCATTTATGTAAACCCCAGCCCCATCAACTCCGATTTGACACCCAATTTTGTAAACGAATCCAGCGGTTCCCAAACGCCTTGGACGCCAAGCTCCAAACCGCCGGTTTCATCCGCGCCTTCTTCCAGCCAGCCGGAGATTGAAACGGTCATCAAGTTTGACAATACCATCCCCGACACCAACAATGATGACGATGACGACGATTACACCCCGGTGCGGTATTTCACCGTGCAGTTTGCAAGCGAGGAATCCGCAGCCATTGGCATGCCCAATAACCAGAGCATCCGCGAAGGTGCAAGGGCATCCAAGCCGGGCAGCGACCCCACCCTTGCCGGGTTTACGTTCTTAGGCTGGTACCAGGGCGACACATTGTTTGACTTTACCACCCCTATCCGCTCCAACATCACCCTGACCGCAAAATGGGTCCCCACCGCGTGGGACGGCGTCTCGATCGACGCCACCTGGTACACCAATAACCCCAGCGCCGCCAGCTATACGCTCAAGCAGCCCGCACAGTTAGCGGGGCTTGCGCAGCTTGTAAACCAAGGCACCGATTTTACCGGCAAAACCATCACCCTGGGGTATGATTTGGACCTGTCCAACGCCCAGAACTGGACGCCTATCGGCACGGGTACGCGCAGCGAAAACGTTTTAAGCGGCAATGCGTTTACCGGCGTGTTCGACGGCCAGGGCCATACCATCAAAGGCCTTACCATTGCCAAAAATACCGACGATGACAGCGGCGCCGGCTTGTTCGGCACGGTAAAAGGCGCTACCGCCGTTGTACAAAACCTGCATTTAACAGAGGTTTCCATCGAAGCGGTCAGCAATGCGGGCGCCATTGCCGGTTTTATCGGTGAGGGCGCAACCATCCGCAACTGCACGGCTTCGGGCACCATAACGGTAACCGAAAGCAGCGGCGGCATTGTAGGGCGCGCCATAAAAGAAGGGCATATTGTAAGCTGCGTGAACAATGCCAGCCTCAAAGGCTCCAAAGAGAAAATCGGCGGCATTGTGGGCGGCGCGTACTACGGCACCGAAAGCGGCAAGCTCACCATCGAAAACTGCCAAAACAACGGCACGGTAGAAGGCGCCGGCTATGTGGGCGGCATTGCAGGCCTGGGCGGCCTGGTGAACATCACCGATTGTGTGAACAACGGCGCCGTAACCAGCACCGCAGACGTTTGCGGCGGCATTGTGGGCATGCAAAAGGTGGGCGGCAGCATCCAAAATTGCATCAACCAGGTCCCGGTCACCGGCCAAAGCTATACCGGCGGCATCATCGGCTGGATTTGCTATATGGACGGCGCCGGCAACCCGGATGTCTTCCCCAACAACCTTTCCACTTCGGTGGTTGGCTGCCAAAACACCCAAACGGTAACCGGTGTAAACGCCGTTGGAGGCATTGTGGGCACCATTTACTGGAGCGGCACCATTAGCGGCTGCCAAAACACGGGCAACGTGGTTGCCACCGGCGGCATGGCAGGCGGTATTCTGGGCAACGCGCAGTATTTGTTTGGCGATTCCGGCCAGCCCGACCAAAACTACAGCAGCGCGCGCACCAACACCGTACTGCTGCAAAACTGCACCAGCCAGGCAGCATCCATCCAGGCGGCTAACAGCGTTGGCTTGCTGGTGGGGCATGAATCCCTGCCGCCTGAAGATAAAATCGGCAGTTATCCGGCAACCTTTGCGGTGGAAAACTGCACCTGCCAATACCTGGCCAATATCCCGGCCGCAAACGGCAGCGACATCACCGAGGATATTCTGCGCGCCATTGCGGTAAAGGACGGCGAAACGGTTGTTTACCCGGCGTTTGATGCATCTTCTTTGCAAACGGCGTTGCATATCGCCCTGCCAGACGGTGTGATTTACCTGCACAATTCGGTGCCGGGCGTCGCTATTGACTGGCCTGAGGACAAAAACCTGACCATCCAGGGCAAAGGGAGCGCTGCGCTTAGCGGCGTTCGCGCACAGGATATCCCCTCCAACATCGTGTTAAAAGACGTATCGTTGCCGGATGATATTTCCAATCCCGAAGAAACTTCGTCTTCCGCCACCTCCCAGGTTTCTTCCGATATTTCATCCGAATTGTCCTCTCAAAACGTATCTTCGCAAACTTCGGGCACAACTTCTTTGCCCCAAATCCCAACGAGCTCTTCCCCTTCTGCCAGCGAGGATTCTTCCTCTTTGCAAACCTCTTCCAGCCTGCCGGAAGTTCGTTCTTCGGCAACCAGTTCGATGGTTTCCAGCGGCGTTTCTTCGCAAATATAGCAAATATAATATAAAAAAAACGCGCAAAAGCGCTTGCCACCTGGGCAAGCGCTTTTTTGTTTTGTTTAGCACCGGCTATATTTTTATTCTTCACGGATTACCAAACCCATAAGGCGGGCCAAATCGGCGGCCTGCAATGGGGTAACCTGCGCGCCTTTTACATCCTCTATTCCAAGGGTAACCCCTTCGAACCGGGTTTTGGTAAAATCCATCCCCTGCAGCTTGGTGTGAAAAAAATTGGACTGGATAAGGTCAACGTCCTCAAGCGCAACCTTATCCAGCTTGCAGTTGCTCAGCACACTGGCGCTTAAATCGCTGGCGATGATTTGCACATCCTTTAGCTTTGCCCCGTCAAAATCGGCATAGCGCAGGTTGCAGTTGCAAATGCGCACGCTTTTTAAGGTGCTTTCGCGCAAATTGGCGCCCATACCCTTGCAGTTTTCAAATGTACAGCGGGAAAAATAGGCTTCGCTCATATCGCAGTTGGAAAAATCGCAATGTCGGAAGATTGCGTCTATAAAATCGCATTTGTAAAATATGCCCGCTGTAAACTTTATGTTTTCCAACAAAACGCAGGTAAAGCCCAGTTTGCTAACATCCAGCCCCTGTATCGCCTGCTCCTTGCAGCGGATATTTTCAACATCCCGTTCTTCTTTTTTGCATGCAAGGCACCATGCGGCCAAATCGTTTACCGTCTGGCAAGCTTCTTCCCATTTTGGCATACCCATCCCCACTTCCCTGCGGCCTTTTGTTTTTGGCCGGCCGCTTTTGAAATATGGATACCATTGTAGCATATGCAGGGCGTTTGTTCCATCCGTTTTGGCAACATTGCGCGCTGCTTTTTTATTTTTAGGGCTTACATAAGCCCTCGCGTTGGCTTGTTAGCGCCTGGATGCAGCCCTGGCACACCCATTTGCTGCAGTAATGCTGCAATTTTTCCATCTTCCCACATAAAACGTAGGCATTATCCCGTTTTTGCAGCGCTAAAACGTTGTTGCGTACAAAAATCTTCACCTGCATGCCGGTTTGCAGCCCAAACGCCTTGCGTATTTGCACCGGTATCACCACCCGGCCCAGGTCGTCAATCCGTCTTACAAATTTGCTCCCCGCCTGGTTTTTTTCGTGCTTGGCAACCGCCCACCGCTTTTTGCCGGTAAAAACCCCTCTTTTTTCATGCTCATCCTACCTCCTTACCGCTTGGTAAACACGCCGCTAAGTTGGCAGTTGGTATGGCTTGCGCACGCCCCGTTCAGCCGTGTGATTTTTTGGCCGCAGCCCAAGAGCATGAGCGTTTTATGTGTAAAAACCCTGTGCCTAAATAAAGCCGACACGATACGGCTTAAAAATAGTCATTTTATGAAAAAATGGAATAAACGGCTATTTTAAAACGTCATTAAGGGCTTAAAAAATCATTATGATGAATACATAATGACATTAGGCTAGGAGATAAATTCTATGAAACCGACATGTATTGCCCAAAGAATCACACAGTTGCGTATGCAAAAAGGAATATCCGAAAGCCAGATGAGTTTTGACCTTGACAAAAGCCGTGGATATATCCAAAGCATTACCTCCGGAAAGACCAATCCATCGTTTCAGGAGTTTTTCAAAATCTGCGAATATTTTCATATTACGCCGTCTCAATTCTTTGACATGGATTACAAAGAGCCAACCCTTTTGGATACCCTTGTGCAAAATGCCAAGACCCTTTCCGCCACCGATTTGACCTTGTTGATTGATTTGGCCAAACGGCTTAACAACTAGTTTTATTATAGTATCTGCTAAAAGGTGTGTCAAATCACACACCTGGCTTTTTCGCGTTTTTTCCCCATTTTACGGCGCCAAAATACCGCCTTTGACATTGCCCCTTGCCAAAATTTGTTTTATAATGGGAGCAATCATCAAACGGAAGGTGCTGCCATGTATATTTGCGATTTGCATATCCACTCCCGTTTCTCCCGCGCCACCAGCAAAGACTGCGACGCTGCGCATTTGGATTTCTGGGCGCGGCGCAAAGGGATTGCCCTATTGGGCACCGGGGACTTTACCCACCCGGCCTGGCGCAAAGAATTAAACGAACAGCTAACCCTGGTAGACGACGGCGTATATACCTTAAAAGAGGAGTTTTTGCTGCCCAACGCCATGCCCGGGCCGGCGCCCCGCTTTGTAATCACAGGGGAAATTAGCTGTATTTACAAGCGCTTTGGCAAAACCCGCAAGGTGCACAATGTGATTTTACTGCCCAGTTTGCAGGCGGCCGAAGAGCTTTCAGCCAAATTGGAGGCAGTTGGCAATATCCATTCCGACGGGCGGCCCATCTTAGGCATGGACAGCCGCGATTTGATGGAGTTGACATTGGAAACCTGCCCGCAGGCCGAGTTTATCCCCGCGCATATCTGGACCCCGCATTTTTCCATGTTCGGCGCCTTTTCGGATTTTAACACCATAGAAGAATGTTTTGGCGATATGACCCCTTACATCCATGCAGTGGAAACGGGTCTTTCCTCCGACCCGCCGATGAACTGGCGGGTTTCGCAGCTGGATAAGCTGACTTTGGTGTCCCACTCGGATGCGCATTCCCCGCAAAAATTAGGGCGCGAAGCCAATATTCTGGATACCCCCTTAACCTACACCGGCATGGTAGAAGCCATCCGCACCCGGCAGGGCTTTTGGGGAACGGTGGAATTTTTCCCCGAAGAGGGCAAATACCACCTGGACGGCCACCGCAACTGCGGGGTATGCTTAACCCCTGCCCAAACCGCCGGGCTGGAGGGTATTTGCCCGGTTTGCCACCGCAAGCTCACCATTGGGGTGGAACACCGCGTGGAACAGCTTGCCGACCGGCCGCAGGGCTTTCGCCCCGAGAACGCGCTGCCCTTTGAAAGCCTGGCCCCTTTGCCGGAGGTTATCGCCTCCTGCACAGGCGTTTCGGCCACCAGCAAAAAAACGCAGCAGCTTTACGAGCATATGCTAAAGGAATTGGGCGCGGAATTTTTCATTTTGCGCCAGGCGCCTATTGGGGATATTGAACAAGCGGCGGGCCCCTGCATCGCCGAGGGCATACGCCGACTGCGCCAAGGCAAGGTGGAGCGCCGCGCGGGGTTTGATGGGCAATACGGGGTAATTTCTCTGTTAACCCCTTCGGAAATCGAGCAGTTTAGCGGCCAGACCTCTTTGTTCGGCGTTTCCACCATTGCCTCCCCCAAAGCCAAAACCGGGGGAAAAACGCTTAAATCTGCACCGCAGCCGCAAGCGCCCGCCACAACGGATACCCCCAACCCCGAACAGCAGGAGGCCATCCACGCGCAGGAGCGTGTGGTGGCGGTGGTGGCGGGCCCGGGCACCGGCAAAACCAAAACGCTGGTTTCGCGCATCGCCTATTTGATAGAAGAAAAAGGCGTGCGCCCTGAAGAAATCACCGCGGTTACCTTTACCAACCAGGCGGCAAACGAAATGCGCGAGCGATTGCAAAAACGCCTTGGCTCCAAACGCGCGGCCAGCCGCATGACCATCGGCACCTTTCACGCCATCTGCCTGCAATTGCTGGGGGATGTCCGCCTTGTTTCCCCCAGCCAGGCGCTGGACATTGCCGCTGCGGTTTTGCAGCAGCACCAAAGCAAAACAAGCCCGCGCACCCTGCTGCAAGAGGTATCGCGCATCAAAAACGGGGTAACGGCAAGCGCTGGCGAGCTGAACGAAAGCCTGTACGCCGCCTACTGCGCGCGTTTGCAGGCGCTGCATCTGCTGGATTTTGACGACCTGCTGGCCCAAGCTCTTTTGGTAAACTGCACCGGGCGCAAAAATTTTACCCACCTTTTGGTAGATGAATTCCAGGACATCAACCAAACACAGTTTGAACTGGTGCGCACCTGGGCGCAAAACGCCAAAAGCCTGTTTGTGATAGGCGACCCGGACCAGTCCATTTACGGCTTTCGGGGCGCCGGCGGCGATTGCTTTGCCCGCTTGCAACAAGAATTCCCCGATGTCCGCACCATCCGCCTGGTGCAAAATTACCGTTCTTCCCCG
This sequence comes from Candidatus Alloruminococcus vanvlietii, assembly GCA_904420505.1. Taxonomy (GTDB): domain Bacteria; phylum Bacillota; class Clostridia; order Oscillospirales; family Ruminococcaceae; genus Alloruminococcus; species Alloruminococcus vanvlietii. The sequence goes on from CAJFVS010000104.1 coordinate 11,675, forward strand.
CAGGTTTTGCAAGCGGCTTTGCCGGTTATTGCCAAAAACCCAGGGCCTGTGCGCACGCTTTTGCCCAACTGCCCACAAAACGCGCCGGTGCGCCTGGTGAAAGCGGCGGACGACTTTGCCGAAGGGGTTTTCATCGCAAAAGAAATTGCCCGCATGACCGGCGGCGTGGATATGCTGCAGGCCCAAGCCATGGGCCACACAGCCCAAACGCGCGCATTTGGCGAAATCGCCGTGCTGTGCCGCACCCACCGCCAGCTGGAACTTATTGAAAAATGCCTGCGCCACGACGATATTCCCTGCATTGTGCACGGGCGCGAGGATTTTTTGGACAGCGACGACGTGCGCGGCGTGCTGAGCTTTTTGGAGCATCTGCTGGATGCGCAAAACACCGCCGCCCTGGCAACCGCTTTGCGCCTTATTTGGGATTGCCCTACTGACTTGATTTTGAAAATGCAGCGTGAATTTGCTGCCAACCCGGGTTTTGATATTCCCGTTTTGCAGCAAAGCGTAAAAGGTTTTGGGCATTTGCAGCTGTGGCTAAAACGGGTGGAAGAATGGCTGGGGCTGTTAAATTCCCAAAAGCCCTGGCAGTTAATAGAACATTGGCAGGCGCTTTACGGCCGGTCGGACGCTTTGGAAAAACTAAAAAACACCGCTGTATTTTATAAAACCCTCCCCGAGCTGTTCAACGCCCTCACTTTAGGGCAGGAAGCGGATTTGTGCCGCGCATGCAACAAAGGGTGGGAATCCGGGGCGGTGCGCCTTATGACCCTGCACGGGGCAAAAGGGCTGGAATTTGCCGCGGTGTTTGTTGCGGGCGCCAAAGAAACCATGCTGCCTTTGCAAAATAAAGGCAGGCCAACCGATATACAAGAAGAACGCCGGCTGTTTTATGTGGGCCTTACCCGCGCAAAAGAAGAATTGATCATCACCTATGCGCATAGCCCATCTGCTTTTTTGCAGGATTTGCCCCACAGCGTAAAAACCGAGACCGCCCGCCCGCTGCGCGAAGCCCCCATGGAACAACTAAGCCTGTTTTAATCGCTCCCCCTGCGCAAAAGGATATTTGCGCAGGGGGTTTTTGCGCCTGTTTTATGCTTAAAAGGCAGCCTTTGGCAGCGGGCCAATATGTGGGTGTAACCGCTGTTTGCGCATTTGTTAAGGGGTTTTTCAAAAAATTTTTTGGCGGTGTTTTGGGCCTGCAAACCCGCTGTAGATGCAAAGGTTTCCTTTGGGTAACCGCCCAATAGTATCTTTTTAGTAACTACAGCACTATTTTGTGCTTACTTTACAAATGATACCATTGCGTTTATACTAAAGCCAACAGCTAAAGAGAGCGGCCGCTATTAGCGCAAAAAACGATTTGGAGGCACACAATCATGAATAAAAACACCTATACAACCGTAAAACTGGCAAAAGGCGAAATGCATGTTTACGATTTTGGCACCATGCGCCTGCACGCGTACAAAACCAACGATTTGTTAAGCAACGAAGTCTTTATCTTTGAAAAAAACAACCGCGCCGTCGTGCTTGAATCCCCCTGCTTTTTCGATAATATCCAGGAACTGACCGATTATGTAAAGGATATGGATGTTGCGGGCATGCTGGTTTCCTACCATGGCGCAGGCGCTACCTTTTTGCCAAACGCACCCAAATACGCCACGCAAAACGCCGTGGAATTTTCGCAAACCGGCGGGGGCAATGCGCTTATCCAAAACTTTACCCAAGCCTTTGGCAGCTCGTTTGACGCTTCGGTGCACCCCATTACCCAGGTAATCCAAGGGGGGAAGGTCAACATCGGCGGCATGGATTTTATCATCTGCCCCACTGCCGATGCCTTTGATGTGAAAATTCCGGAAATCAACGCCGTATACACCCATATGCTCGGCCATGACTGCCACTCCATCGTAGCAGGGGCGCAGCATGCCGATGCGATGATTGCGCAGCTGGAAGAATACATTGCAAACGGTATTGGGTTGATTTTGACTTCGCATTACACCCCCGAGGATTTAAAGGATGCCCAAACCAAAATTGCGTATCTGCAAAACCTAAAAGCCATTGCTGCAAACTGCTCGAATGCCGGGGAATTCAAATCGCAGGTGCAGCAGCAGTACCCCTCTTACAGCGGCGAAAACTATTTGGATATGACCACAGGGTTCTTTTTTTCCAAATAAGCCGCTTACACCCTAACCAAAAAGGCGCCTTCTGCAAGGCGCTTTTTTGTGCGTATTTTTTGAAGGAAATCTTGCAAAATAAATAAGTATATGCTATCCTATGAAAGGTTTTTGCCAATTTAGAAAAAAGGGGCTTTGCGGCAATGAAAAAAACATTTGATTGGAAAGAATTTTTGCTGTTAAACGCAGGTGTCAGCATTATGGCGCTGGGGATTTATTTTTTCAAATTCCCCAATAATTTTTCCACCGGCGGGGTGAGCGGCATTGCAGTGATTATAAGCGGTATTTTTCAAACCGCAACACCGGGCAATATTGTGTTTATGGTAAACATGCTGTTGTTGGCTGTGGGGTATTTGGTATTCGGCAAGGGGTTTGGCCTAAAAACCACCTATGCCAGCTTTGTCATGTCCGGGGAAATATGGCTGTTGGAGCGGCTGGTGCCCATGTCCGCCCCCTTTACTGATGAACCGCTGTTAGAACTTATCTTTGCCGTTATGCTGCCTGCCTTTGGTTCGGCTATTTTGTTTAATATCGACGCTTCTTCCGGCGGCACCGATATTGCAGCGATGGTGCTGAAAAAATTTACGAATATCAACATTGGCCGGGCGCTTTTATGCAGCGACCTGCTCATTACCATTGCCGCTTGCTTTGTATTTGATATGAAAACCGGGTTGTTTTCCATTGTGGGGTTGGCTGCCAAAGCATTGGTGGTCGATTCGGTGATTGAAAGCTTTAACATGTGCAAATTTTTTACCATCATCACCACCAAGCCCCAGCAAGTAAGCGAATTTATTGTACAAACACTGCACCGGGGCGCTACCATGGAAAAAGGCTACGGGGCATTTACGCATGAGGATAAAACCATTATCATTACCGCTGTACGCCGGGCACAGGCGGTAAAATTGCAGCGGTATGTGCGCCAAATTGACCAAAAAGCCTTTATTCTTATCACCAACACCAGCGAAATCATCGGCAAAGGGTTTCGCGGGGCCAATTAAATTTATGTGACAAAATTCCAAACTTTATGCTTGACAAGCAATGTCCAATTTGCTATACTCTTAGAGTACTCGCGGGTATGGCGGAATTGGCAGACGCGTTAGATTCAGGTTCTAATGGTCGCAAGGCTGTGCAGGTTCAAGTCCTGTTACCCGCAC
>CAJFVS010000105.1 GCA_904420505.1 Candidatus Alloruminococcus vanvlietii
AACGCCAGGCCGAGCTTGCCCAAATTGCCGGCTACATGCACGATATCGGCAATGTGATTAACCGCGTAGACCATGCGCAAAGCGGCGCAGTAATGGCTTTTCGCATATTGGACAACATGGGCATGCCCGCCGAAGAAATTGCAACGGTGATTTGTGCGATCGGCAACCACGACGAAGGCACCGCTTTCCCGGTAAACGAGGTAGCGGCCGCCTTGATTTTAGCCGATAAAAGCGACGTGCGCCGTTCGCGCGTGCGCAACCGCGACAAAACCAGCTTTGACATCCATGACAGGGTCAACTACGCGGTGGAAAAATCGGAATTTTACATGTCTGAAGACCACAAAAGCGCGGTGCTCAACATCACCATCGACACCGAAATCTGCGCGGTGATGAACTACTTTGAAATTTTCTTAAACCGCATGATGCTCTGCCGGCGCGCGGCGGAATATCTGGGTATTTCCTTTAAGCTCATCATCAACGACCTGCCGATGATGTAACGGCCGGTATGGGGCATAATAAAAGCCCGCTGGAGTTTTCCAGCGGGCTTTTTTGCTTCGTTTGGCTGTATGCTTGCATCCGCCGCCTTTGCGCGTTCAGCTGGGCTTGCCCGTCCTGCCGGTGCGGGCCGGTGCATGTGTGCTTAAGGCTGTGTGCGGCGCGCATGTGCTCTTATGGCAAACGCCTGGTTTTGGCGCCCCGGCCCAAACCTGCGCGCGGCGTCTGAAAAAACGCGTTTTTTGCACGGCTTGGGCAAAACCTTGTGCGCCGGTTTAAGGGCGTTTGCCGGTGTGGGCTTTACCAGTCCTCTTCCAATTGCTTTTGGATAAACCCGTCCAAATCCGCATGCGCCAGCCCCAGGGATGTGCACAAAAGCGTTTCCAGCTGCGCCTTTGCCTGTGCGCAGCAAGCCTGCATAGTGTCTGTCAAGGGGCGCTGTGCGCCGCCGATATTCTGTGCGCGCACATAGCCGGTTTTGTGGGCTTTTACCCATTCCACCGGGTCATCCGAGGAAACCGCCTGTGTCAAAAATTCTTCTAAAACCTTGTCGTTGGGCGCCTGCAAAGTGCGGATGTAGGGAAACCGTTCAATAAGTTCCAGCGCCTGTTCAGCTGTCAATGGGCATCCGCCTCCCTTTGCCGTCTAGCTGCCCGGTGATAAACGGTACCACTTCGTCCGGCTCGATATGCAGCACATGGGCAAATTCGCCGTATAAAATGCGTTCTGCCTCTTTCATCACCCGTTCGTCGTTGATATGGAATTTCCTCCCCAAGCGCGCGCTTTCCACTTTGTGGAAATGCAGCGTTTTAATCAATGCAATCAATTCGCGGTGGTCCGCCCGTTTTAAAACCTCATGGAATTTTTCTTTGCGCAGCTGGTCGTTTTCCACCCATTGGGCCTGGGTGTCCGGCATGGTTTGAATCAACTGGTAAATTTCTTCCAGCGTAAGCAGCTTGCGGATTTTTACTTTATCGCTGTTTACTGGGCAGTAAATGGTGGTGGTTTCGTCCCGTACGGGTTTTAGCACATAATACGGCACTTCTTTTTCACCCAGCCGCTTGGGGCAGATGTTAACAATTTTGCATACGCCGCAGTTGCCATACACCACAATATCTTCTACAGCAAACATAACCGTTTCCTCCTTTTGGGCGCTACCCCTGCCACGGGGCGCTGCCGCCGTAATATTTGCGGGCAATTTTCTTTTGCAGCTGTTCGTCCAGCCCTTTTAAGCGCAGGCGCTGTTTCTGCTGGGATTTTTCCCATTCCTGCGGCGTTTGCACAAATGCGCAGCTTTGGCCCATACAGGCCTTTACATCCAGCTTGCTGCATGTGCCTCTTGGGGACAAAAACACACAGTCGGGCAGGGAGCAAAAGGCAAATTGCTCTTTGGGATTGTCTTTGTTGGGTTGTTTGTATCTCATGTTTTTGCTTTCCCCCTTCGCGTTAAGCGAAAAATCCCCTGCGGCAAGCGCAGGGGTTCGCATTTAGTCAAAATACTCCTTATAATCGTATGCGTTGTACTGCTTTTTGATTTTTAGCAAAACCGAGCCGTCCTCACGCAACGTTTCCCCTACAATTTGGTAAGGCGTATGTTTGCGTTTTAACTGCATCTTGTACGCTTCTACATCTTTTTGCACCTGTTGGGCCGCCATGCTTTTGGGCAGGTCTTCTTTTAACCCGAAAAGGATGGTCTGCATCAAGCAGGCCGACTGCACACGTCTCATAGCCTATGCGCCTCCTTTTTTCTACATCTTTATTTTAGCAAATAAAAACGGCCGGATGTAAGCAAAATCTTTTATCAAAAGCAAACTTTGGCGGTTTCGCACAGAGCATTACGCGTAAAAAATTGTATATTTTACCCAAATAAAATAAGCGAATATTATAAAAATAGGACATCCGCACAAAGCGGATGCCCTACTGGTTAATTCGGTTGGATGGCTGGTTTAATACCCCGAATGCATCTGCAAGGTTTCGTCGTGGATGACCCATTCATCCAAAACATTTACAACCTTGTAGTTTTCGTGGTCTTCCCGTATAATAACGGTAGAGATACCTGCGTTGATAATCAAACGTTTGCACATGGCGCAGGAATTGGTGTCTTTTACAATTTCACCGGTTTTGCATTCCTTGCCCACCAAATATAAGGTTGCGCCAATCATATCGGTGCGCGCAGCCGCAATAATGGCGTTGGCTTCCGCGTGTACCGAACGGCACAGCTCATAGCGTTCGCCGCGGGGGATTTCCAACTTCTCGCGCATGCAGTAGCCCAAGTCGGAACAATTTACGCGCCCGCGTGGGGAACCGACATAGCCGGTGGAAATAATCTGGTCGTTTTTTACAATAATGGACCCGAAATTGCGGCGCAGGCAAGTGCCGCGCTCTGCCACCGTTTCTGCAATATCCAAATAATAATTGATTTTATCTCTTCTTGCCATTGCCATTGTTATCACCTTGTTTTCTCCTGGTATTCATTTTATTTCATTATCATAAACCATTATTCGACATTTTACAATAGATTTTTTGTAAAATAACCATATATTTTCGGAAAAAGAGGCGGAATATGCACAATTTATCCAATATTGGAACCATAAAATCCTTACTGCAAAAATATGGCTTTACCTTTTCCAAGCAGCTGGGGCAAAATTTTTTAATCAACCCTTCGGTTTGCCCGCGCATGGCAGAACTTTCGGGCGCAAAGGAAGGCGTTGGCGTGCTGGAAATCGGCGCGGGCATCGGCGTGCTGACACAGGAGCTTGCCAAACGGGCTGCCAAGGTGGTGTGCGTGGAGATTGACGCGCGCCTTTTGCCCATTTTGGATGAAACCCTGGGCGAATTTGAGAATGTCACCATCGTCAACCAGGATGTGATGAAGGTGGATTTGCACGCCCTTTTGCAGGAGCACTTTGGCGGCATGCCGGTGGTGGTGTGCGCAAACCTGCCCTATTATATCACCTCGCCTATTTTAATGCGCCTGCTGGAAGAACGCCTGCCAATTGAAAAAATCACCGTGATGGTGCAAAAAGAAGCCGCGGCGCGCATCTGCGCCGAAGAAGGCACGCGCGACATCGGCGCTTTGAGCATGGCGGTGCGCTACTATAGCCATCCGCATGTGCTGTTCCCCGTTTCGCGCGGCAGCTTTCTGCCCGCCCCGGAGGTGGATTCAGCGGTTATCCAGCTGGATGTATTCTCCCAGCCGCCCATAAAGCCCATTCGCGAAAAGGCGCTGTTTGCACTTATAAAAGGGGCGTTTTCTCAGCGGCGCAAAACTTTGCCCAACACGTTAAACAGCACCTTAAAAATCCCCAAAGACGAAATTTTGGCTGTGCTCGGGCAGCTGCAAATCAAGCCAACCGCCCGCGCCGAAGAGCTTAACCTGCAACAGTTTTGCCAGATTGCCGACGCTTTTGTGCAAAAAGGGCTGCTATAGGATTTGACCCAATAACCCCATATAAAAGGAGGATTTGCCATGCAACCGTTTCGTTATCAGCCGGTATCGACGTAGCCAGATGCAATTTTTTGCGTACAGCCGTGGGCTGGCAGGCGCTGCCCGACGAACAGGCGCAGGCCGGCCTGAAGCATTCGGGCTGGGTGATAGGTTGCTGGCACGGGGACAAAATTGTAGCCAGCGCCCGCATTTTGTGAGACAAAGGCTCCATTGCCTATTTGGCCAACGGAATGGTTTTGCCGCAGTACCAGCACCAGGGCATTGGCAAGCAGCTGGTTATACGCGCTATGGACTATTTAAACGCACAGCGCAAACCCGGATGGAAAATCAAAATCGTGCTGGTCGCCGCCAAAGGCAAGGAAGGGTTTTACCAAAAGCTTGGGTTTTGCAGCCGGCCAAACGAAAACAGCGGCCCCGGAATGGACATATGGCTGGGATAAAAAACGCGCCTACAAAAACAGCGCAGGCATATTTTACGCAGAATACGGAAAGGAACTTTTTTAAATATGAAAAAAACGCAGTGGAAAGGCACCACCCTTTTGGCGCCTATCCCGCCGGTGCTGGTAACCTGCGGGGATATGGAGCACCCGAACATTTTTACCGTGGCATGGACAGGCATTATAAACACCCAGCCGCCCAAAACCTATATTTCGGTACGTCCCAGCCGTTTTTCCTACCCGTTGATTGAAAAAAGCGGCGAGTTTGCCATCAACCTGCCCACTGCAAAGCTGTGCCGCGCGGTGGATTTTTGCGGTGTGCGCTCGGGGGCCAATGTAAACAAATGGGAAGCCTGCCGCCTTACCCCGCAGAAAGCCAATGTTATCGCCGCCCCCATGCTGGAAGAAAGCCCCATTAGCTTGGAATGCCGCGTGTTTGAGCGCGTGCCCTTAGGCACGCACGACATGTTTTTGGCCGATATTGTAGCGGTAAACGTAGCCGAAGAACTCATCGACCCCAGCGGCCGGCTTTGCGTTGAGCGCGCGGATTTGCTGGCTTTTGCCCACGGGGCGTATTTTGCGCTGGGCCAGCAGCTGGGCACATTTGGCTTTTCGGTGAAAAAAAAGAAACGAAACCGCCCTATCCGCCGCTCTTTTCCAAAAGCAAACCCCCGTACTTAACCGGTAAAAAACTCCCCTCTGTGTTGTATACAGAGGGGTGTTTCTTTTATAGTTCATTTAAATAGGTTTTCATTTCGTTGAACTTTTGAGCGTCTTCATGCATAATCACAAATACTTTGTTTGGCTTTTCAATAATGGCATAATCGGTATCACCGGCAATGTATCCCATTTCCTGCGTGTTTTGAATTCCTTCCATTTTGGACTGTAATTTTTCCATCACGATTGTTTCATCGTAATTTTCCCCTTTGTCCGCCATCAAGAAGAATGTGGTGTTCTGTTTAGGCATGCCCATATACAAAACTACGTTTTTCAGCTGGTCCTCGCCCATTCCCAAGTTGGCGTTTAAAAATGCCTCTGTGGATTCATACAAGCTTGCATCCTGCAATACAGCGTTTTCTAAATACGGCTGCATATGTTCCAATATTTCCTCATCCGATGGCAGCGCCTTTTGCGAACACCCCGCCAATAGCATGCTCATCAAACAGATACACAAAAGGCATAGCGCACCAATGTTTTTTTTCATAATAATTTCTCCTTTATGGCTGCGTAATTTCAAATTCTTGTATACCAAATGCCCCAGGGGCAATTTCGTACCGGTTAAACACAATAACCGGGTTTCCCTTTTCGTTGATATAAAAAGGCGTTTGCTGTGTAACGGCAAAAGATGCGTTTTCAAAATAGTTTTGCGCGCTGTTTGGCAACGTATTGTCCTGCACCTGGCGCACAATGCTTTGTTTGCAGATTTGGGCAAAATCTTCGCCCAATATATCCTTTAGGGCAATGGTTTGCCCGGTTTGCAGGTCTATATTAAAATACATGCGGATACCATAGGCATTTACCCAGTTTTCGTTGGCAATAAGCATAAACGATACATACTGCTCATTTTGTGCTTTGATTTCATAATCCACATAAATTTGAATATTCTTGCGGGCATATTCCTCCATGGTGCCGCCTGTTTCCAAAAAGGCTTTTTTATATTCTTCGGCGCGGTGTTTGGCGTTTGCTATATACTCGTCTACGGTATTTTGAATCACTTGGTTTACCTGCTGCGCCCATGGCTGGTGTGCATCTTCTATGCCCGGCTGGTTGATATAAATTTCTTCTTCGCCGTCATCCCCCGTGTATGTGCGTATGCTAATAATTTTTACAACTTCGCCCAAAATGGGAACGCGCTGCAGATAGCTTGCAAAGGCAGGGCTTGCATTTACCGCTATTGCCAGCACCGCCATTGCCGCCGCTGCGATGTGCAAAATCCTTTTTTTGCGCAAGGGGGGATTTTCTGCAACCGGCATGCACCGTATCTGTTCAAGCATATCCCGTTTTGTTTTTTCCACCATCGACCCATCTGGCTTGATTTTGTTGTACAGTTGCTCATAAACTTGCCGCTGCATTTTATACCCCCTCTTCCTGCAAATTTACCCGCAGCATGTTCCTAGCGCGCATAAGCTGGGAACGCACGGTGGTTTCTTTTACGCCCAAACTTTGCGAAATCTGGCGCACACTCATCTGTTCGTAATAAAACAGGTGAATGACCATACGGTATTTTGCCGGCAATTTGCACAAAGCGGCATATAGCTGGGTTTCTTCGGGCAAAACAAATTCTATCGCCTGCCCGCTGCCTTCCAATGTATGGGCCTTGCGCCTGCATATTGAACGCCACAACGAATGGCAGCTGTTTAAGGTAACCCGTATGAGCCAGGCTTTGCGGTGTTCTTCCGATACAAATGCGGTGCGGTTTTTTACAAGCTTTAAAAACACTTCTTGGTAAACATCTTCCGCATCATATCGGGAACCGGTTTGTGAAAAAGCCAGTTGGTATACCATATCGGAATATCTTTCAATTGCCTCATCTATATACGCATTGGATTCCAACCATTTTCCGCCTCCTCAATTATAAAAACGCACAAGGATATTCAAAAGTTGCAGCAAAAGAAAAAACCGTCATTTTGCCAAAAGCTTATGACGGTTTTTATGTTATTTTTATTGTTTACATGCTTTCGGGCACATCGATTTTCAGCATCACCAGCACGTTTTTAATCACAATCTGTACCGCTTTGCACAATGCCAAACGCGCCATCATGCGGCTTTCTTCTTCGCCCTTTACGCGGCAGGCGTTGTAAAACTTATGGAACAGCGTAGCCGTTTCAATGGCATAACGGGTCATGCGGGCGGGGTCGTAGCTTTGTGCAGAGGCAATGATTTCATTGGTAAGCCCTGCAATGTGCTTGATAAGTGCACGCTCTTCGGGCTCGGTTAAGCCTGCAAGGTCGGCTTTGGCTACATCCAGCGCAATGCCCTCGGCCGCTAAATTTTTAAAGATAGAGCAAATGCGCGCGTGCGCATACTGCACATAGTACACCGGGTTTTGCGCGTTTTGTTCCACCGCCAGGCCCATATCAAACTCCAGGTGCGAGTTGGGCTCGCGCAGGTTGAAGAAAAACCGCGCCGCATCAATCGGTACTTCTTCAATCAAATCGGTTAAGGTGATGGCCTTGCCGGTGCGTTTGCTCATGCGCACCACTTCGCCGTTGCGGGTTAAGCGCACCAACTGCATCAATACAATATCCAAGCGGTCCGGGTCGATATCCAGTGCAAGCATGGCGCCTTTCATCCTTGCCACATGGCCGTGATGGTCGGCCCCCCACACGTCGATGGCTTTGTCAAACCCGCGGGTAACCAATTTGTTGTAGTGGTACGCGATATCCGCCGCAAAATAGGTGGGGTTGCCGTTGGCACGCACCAAAACATCGTCTTTATATGGCTCGGCGTCGGCGTTTTTCCTGGGCGGCAGGATTTTCTCCATCATCTGGCCGGTTTTGTACCACAAAGCGCCGTCTTTTTCATAGGTAAGGCCGCGCCTTGTTAGCATGTCAATCACCGCTTTTACATCGCCGTTTTTATGCAACGAGCTTTCCAAAAACCAGTTGTCGTAAAAAATGCGGTACTTGGCCAAATCGTCTTTCATCTTTTGGATGTTGCGGGGCAAAACATAATCCACCAAAGCCTGCTTGCGCTCGTCTTCGGGCTTGTTTACAAAGCTGTCGGCGTAAACGGCGGCAAATTCCTTTGCGCGCTCTTTGATGTCCTCGCCCTGGTAGCCGTCCTCGGGGAATGCAATGGCGTCTTCGCCCATGTAAAGCTGCAAATACCGCGCGTTAAGCGAATTGGCGAATTTTTCAATCTGGTTGCCCGCGTCGTTTACATAAAATTCGCGGGTCACATCATAGCCGGCCGCGTCCAAAACGCTGGCCAAACAGTCGCCCAAAGCGCCGCCGCGCGCATTGCCCATGTGCATGGGGCCGGTAGGGTTGGCGGATACGAATTCCACCATCACCTTTTTGCCAGCGCCAAAATCGCTTTTGCCGTAGGCGTCCTGCTCTTTTAAAATGCTTTGGCAGGCGTTTTGATAAAAACTGTCTGCCAGGCGGAAATTCAAAAAGCCCGGGCCTGCGCTTTCACAGCTGGCAAAGCATGTATCCTCCAAAGAGATGTTTTCGCACAAAGCTTGCGCAATTTTTTGCGGGGCCAAACGCAGCGCGCGCGCCCATACCATGGCGGCATTGGCCGCAAAGTCGCCGTTTTTGCTGTCGGCCGGCATTTCCACCACAAAGGCGGGCATGTCCCCTTCTGTTTGGGGCAAAGCCCCTGCCTGCACCGCTTTTTGGTAAGCCTGCAAAACCGCCTGGCGCAATTGATCCTGCGCCTGTTTTAACAAATTAACCATCTTTTCTATTGCACTCCTTGACGCTAATATACACTTCGTTTTCGCTGGCCAGGCTGGTGTTTACATCCAGCGTATAGCCAAAGCGGATGTCCCCGCCCTCCTGGGTAAGGGAATTGTCGATGCTTTGGGCGCTTACCCCCAGCATAAACTGGCCGTATTCGGTCTGGTAAAAGCACTGGTGGCGCTTGCCTTTTTCAATAATCAACTGCGAACGGCTGGGGCCTTTGCGCTCCATCACCACCTTGTGGTCGCCGTATACGCTTAGCACGGTTTTGCAGCCGGGAAAGCCCGTCATCTCGGATTCCTCATAGGTAAGCTGCCACAAATCGCCCCGGTTGCGGTACTGGCCGCGGGTGGTCAGCTCAATGCTGTCGCGTTCCCCCTGGGCCTTTTGGATACCTTTTATGGTGATCAATACATCCTTTTTCAATCTATTCCTTCCTTTTAATACAATTCAATTTCCACCCGCTTGGCCTTGCCGTTGAGGTTTTCCCCCAAAAACACCGAAGCGGTTTCTTCAAACCCCATGGGTTCGTCGCTTACATAATACGCGCAGTCGCCCTTTTGGCGGCTTGTAAGCATCGCATGCGCATTTAAGTAGTTTTTTACATACAAAGCCGCTTCCTGCCCTAAATTGATAAGCGTGACATGGCGGCCCATCAATTGGTCGATTTCCTCCTGAATAACCGGCGCCAAAATGGGGTAATGGGTGCAGCCCATAATTAAAGTATCAATGTCGCTTGAAGCAAACGCGCTTAAATACTCGCGCACGGTTAAACGGGCCACCATATTGTCTTTGGCAATCCAGCCGTTTTCAATAATGGGCACCAAAAGCGGGCAGGCCACCCCTTTTACCACAATGTTTTCATCCAGCGCATTCAGCGCCTTTTCATAGCCATGGCTGCCAATGGTTGCGGCCGTAGCAATAACGCCGATGCGCTTGTTGCGGCTTTTTTGCGCAGCCGCTTTGGCGGCCGGGTCAATCATGGTGATAAGGGGAATATCCTGGCTGTTTCTATAGTCCTTTGTCAGCACCGAGCTGACCGTGCCGCATGCCACCACAATGAGTTTTACCTCATGCGAGCGCAAAAACGCAATGTCCTGCCTGGCATATTTTAAAATAATTTCCCGGCTGCGGTTGCCGTAAGGCACACGGCCTGTGTCGCCAAAATACACCATCTGCTCGTTTGGCAAAATGGCGCACAGCTCTTTTAACACCGTCAGGCCTCCCAGCCCGGAGTCAAACACACCAATGGGTTGGTTATTCATGGCTGTTCCTTTCAAACGCACTTAAAATCAATTTGTCAATCAATTCGCTGTAGGGTACCCCCGCCTGTTCGAACATCTTCGGGTACATGCTGGTGGCGGTAAAGCCGGGCAGGGTGTTCAGTTCGTTCAAATACACTTTCGAATCCTTGCGGGTGACAAAAAAGTCCACCCTGGCAAGGCCCTGGCAGCGCATAACGCGGTAAGCCTTTTTGGCAATGGAGAAAATCTCCTCTTTTAAGCTGTCGGGGATTTGCGCGGGAATTTGCAGCCGCGCGCCGCCGCTTGAATATTTGGATTCGTAATCGTAAAATTCAAACTGCTCACCGATAAATATTTCCCCCGGCCCTGCTACCTGCGGGTAAAGGTTGCCCAGCACGGCCGTTTCAATTTCACGCGCGTCCAGCCCCTGCTCGATCACCACGCGGTCATCGTAAGAGAAGGCCAGCTCGCAGGCCTTTATAAAGGATTCTTTATCCTTGGCTTTGGATATACCGATGGAAGAACCGGTTTTGGCGGGCTTCACAAACATCGGGTAGCCCAATTCGCTCTCCATCTGGTCGGCAAAGGCATCCAGCGAAGGGATATCGCACCGGTGGGCCGAGCGCCACGCAACATGCGGGATGCCCGCGCGGTCAAAAATCATGTGGGTGATTTCTTTATCCAGGCAGATGGCGCTGGAAAGGGTGTTGCACCCTACATACGGGATACCCGACAGTTCAAACAGCCCCTGCATGGTGCCGTCCTCGCCGTTGGCCCCGTGCAAAACCGCAAACAGGCAGTCCACTTCAATGCGCCTGGAGCGCTCGTCATCGAAAATCCAAATGCCCTTCTGGGTCTGGTCAGGCGAGATAATGGCATGTTTGTTGGATTTGTTGTTGACCCAGGTGCCGTCTTTTATCGCCTGGGTGGAACCGGTGTACAAATACCAAGCCCCTTCGCGGGTGATGCCCAAAAGCACAATCTCGTATTTATCCTTGGGGATATTTTCTATAATGGAAGCGGCAGACCATAATGATACGTCATACTCGCTGGAAACGCCGCCAAACAGCACGGCCACTGTTTTTTTCTGCATGTTCGTTCATCTCCTAATCCTTGCACACTGCAGTACCAATGCCGTTGCCTGCCACCACCGGGCCTGCAACGCTATACAATTGCTTTTCCATATGGTATAATCAATTAAAACCTATTCTAACATACCCATAAACCAAGTGCAAACATATTTGCAAACAATTGTTAAATTTGCGTGTTGACTTATTATATGGCTTGTGGTATAGTTGTAGTACCTCTCGAAGGTTTATTTTTTTGTGCGCATTTTTTCGTACAGACGCTTTAAGAGGGAGGCAAAAAAATCCGGTATATCAGGAGGTGCCGATATGAGAGTAAAAATCACTTTGTCTTGCACAGAATGCAAACAGCGCAACTACAACACCATGAAAAACAAAAAGAACGACCCTGACAGACTCGAAATGAACAAATACTGTCGTTTCTGCAGGAAACACACTCTTCACAAGGAAACCAAATAAGGCGAAAGGCGGGACTTTCCAATGGCTGAAAACGTTAAAAAAAGCAAAGGCCCTGGGTTCGTCAAAAGAATTGGCCGCTTCTTTAAAGATTTAAGAGGCGAAACCAAAAAGGTGGTTTGGCCTTCGAAAAAGCAGGTCATCAACAACACGCTCGTCGTTCTGGCGGCTATGTTGGTCGTTGGTGTGTTTATCTGGGGCCTGGATGCAATCCTCGGTTTTGTATTCCAAACCCTGCTGCAAAGCGCTTAAGGTTGGTTTGAATCCTCTAATCTTATTGCGTGGAGGTATTTGAATGTCTGAAACACCAAAATGGTATGTTGTCCACACCTATTCCGGTTACGAGAACAAAGTGGCAACCAACATTGAAACGGTTGTAGAAAACCGTAAACTCCAGGACTTAATCTATGAGGTGCGCGTCCCTACCGAGACGGTTACCGAGATTAAAGACGACAAAAAACGGGAAGTAGAACGCAAAATCTTCCCCGGGTATGTGCTGGTAAAAATGATTATGACCGATGAGTCATGGTATGTTGTGCGCAACACCCGCGGGTGCACAGGTTTTGTAGGCCCTTCTTCCAAACCCATTCCGCTAACCGATGAGGAAGTAGCGGCTTTGGGCATGGAAAAACGCCAGGTAGAGGTCAAATACAACGTCGGCGATTCGGTTCGCATCATCGACGGGTCTTTGGAAAACTTTATTGGCACGGTGGAAGAAATCGACATCGAACGCAACCGCGTAAAGGTGATTGTTTCCATGTTTGGGCGTGAAACCCCCGTAGAGTTAGAGCTTGACCAAGCGCAGCTCATCTCGTAAGAAACCCTAATTACTCACAACAATTAGCCTTTTGGCTAGTTATACACGCTTAATGCGTGAAGGCAGCATTTTACTGCCTTGTGGGAGGAACGAAATAGGCTCGTTCCGCCATTTACCACATTTTCAGGAGGTGCAAATTATGGCTCAGAAGGTTGTGGGCTTTATTAAGCTCCAAATTCCGGCCGGCAAAGCAACACCGGCACCGCCGGTAGGTCCGGCATTGGGTCAACACGGCGTAAACATTATGGCATTCACAAAGGAATTCAATGAGCGTACCAAAAATGACATCGGCATGATTATTCCGGTTGTTATCACTGTTTTTGCAGACCGCTCCTTTACCTTTGTAACCAAAACCCCTCCGGCAGCGGTTTTGATTAAAAAAGCTGCCAACATCGAGAGCGGTTCTGGCGTACCCAACAAAACAAAGGTTGCTAAAATTACCAAAGAGCAGGTCAGAAAAATTGCAGAGCAAAAAATGCCCGATTTAAATGCTGCTTCTATCGAGTCGGCTATGTCGATGGTTGCGGGTACCGCACGCAGCATGGGTGTAGTTGTAGAAGACTAACACCCGGGTGGGAGGAACATTCCGCTATTAACCACTCAAGGAGGATATGAAAGTGAAACACGGTAAAAAGTATATTGAAAGTGCCGGTTTGGTCGACCGCGCAAAACTGTACGATACCGCCGAAGCATTGGACCTGTGCATCAAATCTGCGAAAGCAAAATTTGATGAAACAGTGGAAATGCACATCCGCTTAGGCGTAGACTCCCGTCACGCCGACCAGCAGGTTCGCGGCGCGGTTGTATTGCCTAACGGCACAGGTAAAAAAGTAAGAGTTTGTGTATTTGCAAAAGGCGATAATATCAAAGCTGCAGAAGATGCAGGCGCTGAGGTTGTCGGCGGCGAAGAATTGATGCACAGAATCCAAAACGAAGGCTTTATGGATTTTGACGTTGTCATCGCTTCCCCGGATATGATGGGTATTGTCGGCCGCTTAGGTAAAGTGTTAGGCCCCCGTGGCTTAATGCCCAACCCCAAAGCCGGTACCGTTACCCCCGATGTTGCCAGAGCGGTTCAAGAAGCCAAAGCTGGTAAAATCGAGTACAGACTGGACAAAACCAACATCATCCACTGCCCCATTGGCAAAGTTTCGTTTGGCGTAGAAAAACTCACCGAAAACTTCGAGACTTTGATTAGCGCGGTTGTAAAAGCAAAACCTGCCGCTGCAAAAGGCCAGTATATCAAATCCTGTGTCATCGCCCCCACCATGGGCCCTGGCGTAAAGGTGAATACGGCCAAATATGCAAACGTTGCGCCTGTTGAAAATGCATAAGGCTTGACAATTGCAGTTTTTTGTACTAAAATAAATAAGCTGTCATATCCCAAGACAGCAGGTACTGTATGTTGAAATGGGGTTTATCCCCTGCCTGCCGAGGAGCGATGGATAATCTTTATTGGAATTTGTTTTTGGTAAAAGATTGCCCTTTTCCTCGTTGTGGGAAAAGGGCTTTTTATTTTGATTTTATTCTGTCGGGAGGTGAACGACTTGCCAAGTGAGAAAATTCTTCAAAGCAAAAAAGAAGTCGTAGAACAATTAACCAGCAAACTGCAAAATGCAGTAGCCGGCGTAGTTGTAGACTATAAGGGCATCAACGTAGCAGACGACACCAAACTGCGTACCGAGCTGCGCCAGGCCGGTGTGGATTATGCGGTTGTAAAAAATACCCTTTTGCGTTTTGCGGCAAACAATGCCAACATGTCGGAACTGACACCCGTATTGGAAGGCACCACTGCTTTGGCTGTCAGCCATGACGACCAAATCGCCGCTGCCCGTATCCTTTGCAAATATGCAGAGGCTTCCAAAGGCCAGTTCTCCATCAAAGCTGGTTTCCTGGACGGCGCTGTGGTCGACAAATCGGTGGTAGAATCTTTAGCAAAAATCCCTGCAAAAGAAGTGCTGCTGGCACAGTTCCTGGGTGGGCTCAATTCCCCCATTACTGGTTTGGCCATTGTGCTTAACGCTATTGCAGAGAAAAAAGAAAACGAAGAAGTTGCTTAAAATAAGCGCGTTTTCCCCATTGAAATGAATTTGAAAAATGAACTGGAGGTAATTGTATCATGGCTTCTGAGAAAGTATTGAACTTAATTGAAGAAGTAAAATCCCTTTCCGTTTTGGAATTGCACGAAATGGTAAAAGCTCTTGAAGAGGAATTCGGCGTATCCGCTGCTGCTATGGCTGTACCGGTTGCTGGCGGCGCTGCTCCGGCTGCTGCAGCTGAAGAGAAAACCGAGTTTGACGTTATCCTGGCTGAGGCTGGCGCAAGCAAAATGGGCGTTATCAAACTGGTGAAAGAAATCACTGGTTTGGGCCTGAAAGAATCCAAAGAGTTGGTTGACAACGCTCCCAAGCCGATTAAAGAAGGCGCTTCCAAAGCTGAAGCTGAAGAAATCAAAGCAAAATTGGAAGAAGCTGGCGCAAAAGTCGAACTCAAATAAGTTGGTCTTTATCCGCGCAAAACACCTTGTACAAAATTGTACAAGGTGTTTTTTTGTATGCAAAAACCCGCCAAAAACAGGTGTAGCGGGCTTTTTTACCAAAGATGTCATTTGCCTTTAACGGCGCTAAAATGTCTAAAATGGGGCCGATTTTCAAGCTACAGCGCATTGCTTTTCCCTTACCGCGGTTCGCTTTTATCACTTAAACCAAGGATATAATCGGTTGTGGTTTGGTAATACTGCGCTAGCTTAATCAACGCCCAAACCGGTATTTCGCGGATGCCTTTTTCATAGCGGCGGTATACTTCCCGTTTGCACCGCAGAACATCTGCAATATCCTGCTGGGTTTTGTCGTGGTCAATCCGCAAATCTTCAATACGTTGAAAATACATTGCCTTCCTCACCTCGCCTTTGTTAATATGCTACTATTTTGTGGCATATCAAGCGGGAATATGTAACCGCACGGTTACATACAGAAAGGCTGGAAATTTCCCCCAACCGGGCAATGCAAAAGGCCTTTGGCAAAGGCAATCTTAAAACGCGGGCATTTTCGCCGTTAGGCTATAACCTGTAGCCGCCTTATCAAAACAAAATACCCCCGTGCAGGCGGCAAAACCATCTGCACAGGGGCATTTTTTGCATTGTTGTTTAGCGGATAAAATTGGTACGGGCACGGCTGACAGGCGCCGGGGGGGCTATGGTGTCGCGGGTAGCGTCAATCATTTTGATAATCCACGCCATGTTGCGTGCGCATTCGCGTGCAACGTCAATCCCTTCCAAATCCTGCAGCACTTCGCCGGGGTTTGCACCATGCACAACCGACCAGTACTGGCTGGGGGTGATGATGCAATTGGCCAGGTTAAAGTAATTGTTCAGCTGGTGGAAGGTATCTACCCCGCCCGAACGGCGCAACACCGCAACACCTGCTGCCACTTTGTGTGCCAAAGGCGCGCCCATATAGAAAAACCGGTCCAAAAAGCTTTTCATATCCCCGGCAATGCCCGAATAATGCACCGGCGTGCCTACAATTAAGCCGTCGCAGCTCGCCATTTTTTCCACGCAGGTGTTCACAATGTCTCCATAAACGCATTTGCCGGTTTGGCGGCATGCCCCGCAGCCGGTGCAGCCGGGCACGTTTGCGCCGATATGTACAATTTCGCTGGCAATGCCTTCTTTTTCCAGTTCTTCCGCCATCACCGAAAGCACCTGGTAGGTGTTGCCGTACTGGTGGGGGCTGCCGTTGATTGCAAGTACTTTCATAAGTATCTTCCTCTTTCCTTTTCAATTTTCTTACACAGTATTGTATTTTACAAAAAAGGGATTCATTCGCCAAAAATGAATCCCTTAGCCGTTTTTATAAGCTATAACATAGTGGCTCTAAGCTCTTGTGCGCTCTTGGGGGAAATAAGCCCGGGAGCTACATCAAAAACGCTTTTAGCGCCTGTTTGGCCGGCCTTGCGCATACGGTAAGCGGCACGTGCGTAGCACACCAGAATGGATGCGGTAAATTCGGGGTTGGAATCGAGCTTGACCGAATATTCAATCACATGGGTGTGCTCGCCGTTGTGGGTTTTGCCCGAACGGATCACAAACCCGCCGTGCGGCATAGCGGTATGGTCGCGCTTGAATTCTTCTTCGCTAATAAAGTGGACGGTGGTGTCGTATTCATCAAAGTAGTTGGGCATGGTAACAATTTGCTCTTTTACCTTTTCGGCGTCCGCCCCGGGTTTTAACACCACAAAGCATTCGCGGGTGTGTTTTTGGCGGGTGGTTAAAACAGGCTCGCTGCCGCTTCTGGCTGCTTCTACCGCCGCAGGCACCGGAATGGTATACTGGATGGCGTTTTGCACCCCATCAATGCGGCGGATCGCATCCGAATGGCCTTGGCTTACCCCTTTGCCCCAGAATGTGTAATGGCTGCCCTGTGGCAAAATAGCCTCGGCATAGGTGCGGTTTAACGAAAACATGCCGGGATCCCAGCCCACCGAAATAATCGAAAGGTTATCCCCTTCCTTGGCGGCGGCATCCATATGGGCAAAATATTCCGGGATTTTTGCATGGGTGTCAAAGCTGTCGATGGTGTTGAACATTTTGGCAAACTGCGGGCCCATTTCCGGCAAATCGGTAGCCGAGCCGCCGCAGAGAATCATCACGTCAATCTGGTCTTTCATGCTGGCGGCTTCCTCTATTTTTACCACCTTTACCCCCGGGGTTTGGGTGTGAATCCCGCTGGGGTCACGCCGGGTGAATACAGCAACCAGCTGCATATCGTCGTTTTGGGCAATGGAAAGCTCCACGCCTTTGCCTACATTGCCATAGCCTACAATGCCAATGCGAATTTTGTCGTTCAATGCAATTCCTCCTCTATTTCACAAAGTTTGTTTTACATTCTTCTGCGCCGGCGCACCGAGCGGTATTTTTTGCGGTTGTGGTTGCGGATAATCAACAACGCCACATACAGTGCGATAAGCAGCAGCAACACTATTAAAATAATACGAAATACGGTAGATGTAAAGATATTTTTAATCGAATCCAAAATAAACAGCCATGTGCTGCGGTTTACGGTTGACGCCGCATATACGTCCATCGTGCCGATGGCTTCGTCGGCCAGCATAAGCGTTACCGTGCCCACCTTGTCCCCCTTTTGCACAGGCGCTTCCAGGCTTTCGGGAACATCGAACACATACTGCACGCTGGAAGCTTCCACATCGTTTGGCACCAAAAATGTAAATTTGGAGCCCGTGGTCAGCTTTACCACATCGGTGTCGGAAGAAAGCTCCACCGGTACCTGGCCGATTTCTTTACCACTTTCCACCAAAGTTTTAATGCTAAAGGTATCAAAAGCCCATTCAAATAGTTCTTTAGCTTGCATCATGGCCTGGTTGGGGGAAATCAAGGTGCCGTCCTCGTTGCGGTAAGGGGCACCCATCACCACGATTAAATAGCTGTAACCGTCCTTGGTGGCGGTGGAAATGACACATCTGCCCGCTTCGTCCAGCGAACCGGTTTTGATGCCCCTGGCGTACTCATAGTACTCTTCTTCGCCCGGGCGCAGCATCATATTGGTTTGGTACAGCGTGTATTCGTCACGCATATTGGTAGCCGGCAGCGTATAAGTCGAAGTAGACGCCATATCCATAAACCCCGGCAGATTCATCGCATATTCGGCAATCAACGCCATATCATGCGCAGTGGAATACTGGTCTTCGTCGTACAGGCCGTGCGCGTTGACAAAATGGGTGTTGGTGCAGCCGATTTCTTTGGCTTTTTCATTCATCATCTCGGCAAATTTGGCGTTGTCACCATCGCCCATATAATCTGCTACCATGGCCGCTGCTTCGTTTGCCGAGTTTAACAGCATGCAGTAAATCAAGTTGCGCACCGTCAGTTCTTCGCCCGGCACAATCCCCGCATGGGAGATATTCATTCCGTAAAACTGGTCGTAAATCACTTCCCGTTTGGCGGTAATGGTGGTGTTGTCAATGTCATCGATGTTTTCCATGGCCAAAATAATGGTCATAAGCTTGGTTAAAGAAGCCGGTACCATTTGTTTGTCGGCATTTTTTTCATATACTACCCGCCCGGTATCCAGGCTGACCAAATATACCGCTTCTGCAGTCACTTCCACATCGGGAGTGTACGAAGCCCCAAAAGCCGGCAAGGCCGCAGACACCGCCAAGACCACTGCCAACAAAATTGATAGAATTTTCTTTTTTACCACTCCATAAACCTCCCATGAAACTGTTATAGCATTAGTATACCAATTTTTGTTTTAAAAGAAAAGCACCTATATATAGTGTTTTGGAAAAATAGGAAAAATGTA
>CAJFVS010000106.1 GCA_904420505.1 Candidatus Alloruminococcus vanvlietii
GGCTGGTGCGGCGGATCTCCCGCAGGACCTCGAAACCGTCCATCCCCGGCATCATCACATCCAAAAGCGCCATATCAAAATCGCCGTTTGCTTCTTCAAACAAGCGCACGCCTTCCTCCCCGTTGGGGGCGTCGACCACTTCGTAGCCTGCGCGCTTTAAATTGATAACCACAAAATCGCGGATAGCGTCTTCATCTTCTACAACCAAAATGCGTTTCATATTTACGCCTCCTTTATGCGTGTTTATAAAATGGCAAAGCGGGAAATTGCCTGCTCCAATTCTATTTTCAGCGTGCTTTGGCTGGTTGGGGGCACCATGATGTAATACTGTGCGGTGCCGTAATTGTCCACCAGCGTGTACTGGGACATCTGCTCCCCGTTAAAATATTCGTTTTGCACATAGGTGCGGATGCGCAAAAGCTCGCGTTCGTCGCTTGTCCCCTCGGAGGAATATTCGTAAAAGCGGTATTCGTGGTTTTCCTCCGAAAAGCTGACGGTCACCCTGCCCACCCACTCTTGGGGCAGCACAAAGTAATAGTGTTCCTCTGCATTGTAAAACATGTTGGAGACCACCTGCGTCTGCTCGGCGTCGTACAAAAGCCATCGGGTTAAATAAATCCGTTCGTTTTCCGAAACTTCCTCATACCCGGGGAACAGCTGGTCCTGCGGGATTTCAATAAACCCGTCGTTGTTGATATCCTGCGAAAGCTTATCGGAAGTACGCTGCACATAAGGGGTGCCGGAGCTGTTTTGCAAAAGGTTGGTCAACTGCCCGTCCCTAAGCACCAAAAGCTCGGTTGTCATAAGCCCGCTGGAAAGCACGCTGTCCACAAACACGGCCTTTTGCCCGGTTACCAAGATGCCCTCCAGCATTTGCTTAAATTGGGTAATGCCGGTGCTTAAAGCACAGCTGCTGGTTTCTATAATGCTGCCTTCGCGGCCTTCCTGCTGCACATATTCCAAAATCCTGGCGTTCGAGGTCATGTTAGAATAATCGCTTGTCAGCACCAGCAATTCGTTTAGCCCGTCCCCGTCAAAATCCAAAACCGAAAAACTGCTGTAATCGGCGGTTGTGCGGGTTTTGAGCATATTTTCTTCAAACGAATACACCCCCAGCGATTTGGACGAAGTGTTTTCATACATCCAGCCGATGACAATATCGCATTGGCCCTGGCCGGAAACATTTGCATCAAACTGCACCCGGTCCACCTCACGGCCAAAGCCGGCCACATCGCACACCGACGCCCACCGTCCATTCCGGCAGGCCAATACGTTTACGCGCGCATTCTGTTCGGTATCCCCGGCGTTTTCATAAAACACCAGCACCTCTTGGGTGCCGTCGCCGTCGATGTCCCAAAACACAAACGCCGAACGGTAATCGCCGGTTTTGGGGTATTTTAAGGTAATATTGCTGCCCACGGCCGCCTGCAGGGCCTGGTAAATATCCTTTTGCTCGCCGGTCAACTGCGGCGCCTGAATAAGCCCTTCCACATCCAGGCTCAAATCCCGGCAACCGGTAAAGGAAAACAGGACGCATACCAAACACAGCAACAAAACGCCTGCTTTTTTCATCCTGCTCCTCCTTTTTATAGGCGCGTAAACGCCTTTTATTTCTATACCTATTGTGTACAGTTTATACCCAAAGGCTGTATCTGTCAACCAACAGCCGCGGGCTTTGCGCCGCTGGTTTTACACAAGCTGCAGCAGCGCGTACAGCACCAGCAGATGCGCCGGGTAAAAGCCGTAAAACAGCCATTTTGGCAGGCGCCAATTGGTTTTTAGCGGCATTAGGATAAAAACCAGCGAAAACACCGCAAGCGCCTGGATCGGGATGTTTATGCCGGTGCCGAGCACCGGGTACGGGTAAAACCTAGAAAGCGCCAGAAGCCACAGCCCCGCAAAAAATGCTGTTTTGATGCGGCTGTTAAGGCACAAATAAAACACCCAGATGAGCGCAACGCCCATTGCCCCGTAGGAAAAGCTGCCGATATTCCAAAAAGCAATCACCAGCCCTGCAAGCACAATATTGCCCCAATAGCGGCGCTTTTGTATGCAGAATATGCCCAGCAGGCCGGCCAGCAGCGTAAAAAAGATGTTCAAATCCAGCCAGCTTCCCCCAAAGCACAGCACATAAACCGGCTGTGAAACAATCCCCAAACACAGCAGGCGCTTGGCATAGGACCACAAATCATGCGTAAAATATCCGCCCAAAGCCATACAGTAAGCAAACAACGGGTAGGATACCCTGCCAATGATGCGCAGCCACACCGCCTGCGGAAATAACACAGCGCCGATGTGGTCAACCAGCATGGTGGCAAGCGCCAGCAGTTTGAGCATGCCGGTGTTTTGGTTGGTTTGTATGGCGTTTTCCATGGCGTGTCTCCTTTGGCGGGGCTTTACCCTTATGATACCACATTTTGCTTTTGGGAAAAGAGGATATGCCAATCATTCACAAAATCTTAAATTCTTAACAAGAAACGCTTAGGGTTATACTGCGGCGCAACAAAAAGCCCCCGCTTTTGCAACAAAGCGGAGGGCTTTTGTAAAAAAGGTGTTTTAGGGGGGCAAATTAACGGTTTTTCTTATATTTTAATATATTGCGGCAGCACAAATACGTCAGTATAAAGTAGCCGCCGTATACAATTACCATAAGCACCGCAGTAAAGGCTGTGCTGGCCAAAGCGTCGATTCTGCCAAAGGTTTGTATCACCCCGTTTGCCACATACATGCCCACCACCGAATGTATGATGGCCAGCCCCAGCGGCATAAAGAAATACAGGGCAATCTGCGTTAAAATGGAACGGTTCAGCATTTTCTCTTCTACGCCCAGCTGCCTTAACAAGCGGTAACGCTGGATATTGTCGGTTGCTTCGGAAAGCTGCTGCAGCGCCAGCACCGCCGCGCTTGCCAGCAAAAAGATGACGCCCAGGTACAGCCCTATAAAAATCACCAGGGCTTTGATGCCCATCTGCCCTTCATACAGGCTGGTGCGGGTGGTGTAATCAACAAAGATATCCTCTTCATCGTACACGTTTTGCAGCGGTTCATTAAATTCCACTACTTTTTCCTCATACCCCATGCCGGAGTTTTTGTAGTTGCCTACCAGCACATGCGCGCTGTTTTCTTCCAGAGACGCAAACACCTCGTTGGGCAAAATCAGCACCATGCTTTGGGCGTTGGAAAACATGTTGTCCATAGGGGTTTGTAAAACCGGCAGTGTTTGCGACATCATAAGCCGGTAAGAGCCGATGTCAATGCGGTTGTCATCCTTTTGGTAGGCTTCCAGCATCGATATATAATTTTGTATGTTGGCAATTACGGCAAATTCATCGTTTCGCAAAGCGATGGTATCTTTGCCCTGCAAAGCCATTACCTTGTTGTAGTCGGACAGGCTGACCGCCGGCAGTTCAAAATCAAACCACTGGATGTTTTCGCTGGAACCGAGCAGCTGGGTATAATCGCCCATCATTTCTTTAAACTGCACGCCGGTGCGCCCTACCTGGAATTCGTATACATCTTTTAA
>CAJFVS010000107.1 GCA_904420505.1 Candidatus Alloruminococcus vanvlietii
AAATCGTTTAACGTGTTGGCGATGGACAACAGGCTCATCCCCACGTGATGGGCCATAAAGCTGCGCACAATCTGCCCTTCTTTGTTTTCGCACCGGCTTTGGGTGTAATCGCAGGCTTCAAAAAAGCCGTATTCGCCCACCAGGCCCAATTCTTCCATCCGGCTTAGGTTGTGGTAGCTGTCGTAAAAATCATACGGCAATGTCAGCAGCGATGAATAAGGCGATACCACCAGCTCCTGGTCCAACCCGCGCTTTAGCCCCAGTTTTTGCACGCCGTGGGCTTTGTATTGGTAGTTGAGCTGGTTATCAAACGAATAAAACGCGCTTTCCGAAATCCCCCACGGCACCCCTTTGCCTTTTACCCGTTGCTTTTGGCAGTGCAGGCAAAAGCGCAGCGCCTCAAACAAAAGGGTGCCCTCGTGCACCGGCAGCAGGATATGCGGCATAAAGTATTCAAACATGGTGCCTGTCCAGCTCATGGCGCCAGCGTAAGCGTTTTGCCTGGCCATGGTGCGCGAAAGCCTGCCCCAGTGCTTTTTGGGCGCTTGATGGGTGGCCACGGCAAAATAGCTCGTCAAGCGCGCTTCGCTCATCAAAAAGTCGTAATAGGACTGGCTGAAGCTATCCGATTGTACATCATAGCCAATGGAAAACAGCTTTTTGGCTTTGTTGTAAAACAGCCCCAAGTCGGTATTGCAAACAATGGTTTCAATTCGTTTGATAAGCCCATCAATCCGCGCATCCTCCTTACGGTATTCCTTTAAGCCCTCTTTCAGCGCCACCAAAAGCCCCACAAAGTTGCCGCTGTCCACACAGGAGACAAACGCGGGCTGCAAGATGGCAAGGGTTTGGGTGTCGTACCAGTTGTAAAGGTTGCCGTGGTATTTGGGCAGCTTTTCCACAGTGGCAAGGGTGTTTTCAATGCGGGTGGCTAGGGCACAAGAATCCATAAAATGCAAATCGCGCGCGGCAAGGCAGCTTAACAGGTAAAATCCGATGTTGGTAGGCGACGTGCGGTGCGCTATTTTATATACAGGCGCCTGCTGCATGTTGTCCGGCGGCAGAAAATGCTCCTGTTCGGTGCAAAAATCCTCGTAAAAGCGCCACATAAGCGCGGCCCAGCGGTTTAAATTTTCCCGCTGGGAAGCGTTTAGCTGCCGGTGCAGAAATTTTAGCGGCCGCCCGGACAGAAACGCAAACGCCGCCCCCAGCAGGTATAAAACCCCCAGCAGCTTTAAAAAACGGTGGCTTGGGTAAACCAAAAACAGCAAGCAGGCCAAAATCTGGGGTAAATACAACGCCGCCTGCCCCCAAAATTTGCCCGATACCCTCTCGCTGTCCGCGGCGGTTGTCCATTCCAGCAGCTTGCTACGGCTTACCTTCATGCGGTAAAGGGAGCGCACAACCGCATCCAAACAGTGGTAGGCCGTTTGCGGCAATGTGATGGTAGCAACCAGCCCTTGCAGCAGGCACTCAAAGGTTTGGGGCACGGCTTTGGAATAAAACTTCTGCGAAAACGCCGCCAGGCCATCGGCAAAAATGGCGTGCACAATGCACAAAAGGCTGTCCATCATAGTGGAGAGCAGCGCAATGCTTGTCAGCCATACCGAGGTAGCAAGCGGGGTAAACAAAGCGGTAAGCAGGCAAACAAAGGCAAACACCGGCGTGATGGCGCGGCGCACATTGTCAAACAGCTTAAAGCGGGACAAAAACGGAAGCGGGTTTTCCCGCTCGGTTTGGTTTAAGTGGATGGTTGCATCCAAAAAGGGCAGGTTTTGCACATCCCCGCGCATCCAGCGGTGAAGGCGTTTGTACCAGGCGGTGAGGTTGGAGGGGAAGCTGTCGTCCATTTCGCAGTCGGACAAAAACGCACAGCGCAAAAACGCGCCTTCCAAAATGTCGTGGCTGAGGATTTTCCCTTCGTCAAACGCGTGGTCAAGCAGTTTGTAAAACGCCTGCACGTCGATGATGCCCTTGCCGGCAAAAATGCCTTCGCCAAACACATCCTGGTACAGTTCCCCGCAGGCGCTGTCGTAGGCGCTTGTGCCGCCGCAGCCGGCCATAATGCGCGAAAACCAGGTTTTGCGCGCAGATTCCAAGCTGGTGGCAATACGCGGGGCAATAATGCCATACCCACTTGTAACCATGTTTTTTTGCATGTCGATGACCGGGCGGTTGAGCGGATGGATCGCAGCGCCGATAAGCTTTTGGGTGGAATCCATAAGCGGGCGGGTGTCCGCATCCAGCGCGATGATATAATGGTACTGGCGCAGGGCATTTTTATCCCCTTCCAAAGCGTATACCGGTACTTCCTCGCCGTTTATCAAACGGACCAGTTGGGTTAACGCGCCGCGTTTTCGCTCCCAGCCGGAGTATTTTTCCTGTGTGGGGCAAAAGGTGCGCTTGCGGATCATCATAAAAAAGCGCCCCGGGTAGCGGGCATTTAGCCGACCGATGGCTTTTAAATTGGCGCTTGCAACGTATTTGTCCTGCGCCTGCCAGGGTTGGCCGGCTTCTTTAAAATCGCACAGCACCATAAAATCCACCCCTTTTGGGGTGCAATACAAAAGGTCTTCCATCTTTTTTTCAAAGGCCGCTGTTTTTTCCGGTTTCTCCAACAAAGTGGAAATCACCATTAGGCTTTTGCCCTCTTGGGGCACCTCTGCATCAATTTGGATGGTGGGCACCACCCTGGGGGTAAGGCCGTGCAAAAACAGCTTTTCCAGCAAAGGCTTTAGCACGGCATACAGCGGAAAATACAGCAAAAGCGCCAACAAAAACGGCTTTATTACCGGCATAAGCGCCAAACACAACAGAAATGGCAACACTATTTGAAAACAAAGCATGCGTTTGCCGCGCACAGGCCAGTTTTTTAAGCTGTCAAAACGCTTTACAAGCCAAAAGCCGATATGCCGTGTGCGCTCGTCATCGCCTTGTTTGGCAAGCTTTAACAGCTGCTGGGCGCAGATGAGCTGGGTCGTTTTCTCCCTTTTGGCAATTTGGGAGAGCATGTAGCGGTAATGGCTTTTGGTTTTTTCATCCTGCTTGGCGTAAATCCGGGCAGGGTCTTGCAAAAGCAAGCGTTCGGTTTGGCTGTATTGGTCAATAAGCGCATCCAAATCCAAGGTGTCAATTCGTTTGATGTTTTGGATGCAAAACGAAAAGATGGCCTCTTGTTCTTGCAAATTCGCCTGCAAAGAACAGGCCGCCAAATGCAGCAAAGCTGCGCGCAAAAGGGCGTCGATAGCCAAAAATTCTTCGGTTTCCAATGCGCGAAAACGCTGCACCTGCCCGATAATCTGCCCCAGCGTTTGGGTATCCAAAACGATTTTTCGCGTTTGGCACAATGCATACAGCACCTGGTATAACTGCGCGCATTTTTCCTGCGTACCGGGCAGCGCAGGCATGCTTTTTAACTGGCGCTGGGTGGATTTGCTTTCGTTTTCCAGGATATAATAGTTATCCAGCAGCCAGTTTTCAAACCCTGTGTGCTCTTTTTGGTATATCGCTTTTTTATAAGCACTTTTCAGCCGTTTTTGGCCGGCGCTTATCTGCTTTATCAAATGCGTATGCTTTACCAAGCCCAAGCTGGGATACCGGCCCATTATCTGCGCAATATGTGTTTGCAAAAACTGCATGTTCGTGTTGTTTTCCATGTTTGCTGCAACCTTCCAAAACAGATTCTCATTCTGCTTTAGTGTTGACACAAAATAAGGCGAACATACAAAAAAATCCCGCCGGTAAAACCGGCGGGATGCACAAAATGCAAATTTATTTAGCAGGCATAAACGCATCGTGGATGGCGTTCACGGCTTTTGCAGAATCGGCGCGGTCGATGAGCACCGAAATTTTGATTTCGCTGGTGGAAATCATATGGATGTTGATGCGCGCTTCGCTTAACGCTTCAAACATTTTGGAAGCAACGCCCGAATGGGTTTGCATACCCGCGCCCACAATGGACACTTTGGAAACGGTGTCGTCGCTTACAACCTTGGAGCCGCCAAAGGTGGAAAGGTTATCGTTTAAAATCTGCACGGCCAAATCCATATTGTCCAGCGGAACGGTAAAGGAAATATCCTTGGTGTTGTCGCGCCCAATCGACTGCAAAATAATGTCCACATTGATTTTTCTTGCCGCCAGCAGCGAGAAAATTTTAAAGGCAACGCCGGGGGTATCGGGCAAATTCAAAACCGAAATCCTAGCTACATTATCATCACGGGCCACACCCTTAATCAACATCTTTTCCACACTGACAACCTCCTTAACAATTGTACCGGGTTTTCTTTCCAGGCTGGAAAGCACTTCTAAATTTACGCTGTATTTTTTGGCCATTTCCACCGAGCGGTTATGCAGCACCTGCGCGCCCGATGTAGCCAGTTCCAACATCTCGTCAAAGGTGATTTCATCCAGTTTTACAGCCCCTTTTACCAAGCGGGGGTCGGCGGTGTACACGCCGTCTACATCGGTAAAAATCTGGCATTTGTCCGCATGGGTAACGGCTGCAAGCGCCACAGCGCTGGTATCCGAACCGCCGCGGCCCAAGGTGGTGATGTCATCGTATTTGTTCAGCCCCTGGAAACCTGCGACAATCACGATATTTTTCTTGGATAACTCGTTGTCCAGCCGTTCGGTCAAAATCCGGCGGATGCGGGAATTGCCATGGTTGGAGTCGGTCATAAACCCTGCCTGCCAGCCGGTAAGGGAAACCACCGGATAGCCCAGCTTTTCAATGGCCATGGCCAAAAGCGAAATGGAAATTTGTTCGCCAACCGAAAGCAAAACATCCATTTCCCGTTTGGAGGGGTTGGGGTTGATTTCTTTGGCTTTTTCAATCAAATCGTCGGTGGTATCGCCCTGTGCGGATACAACCACAATCACATTGTTGCCCTGCGCATATGTATCGGTCACAATCCTGGCGACATTGTATACGCGTTCGGCATTGGCAACCGAGCTGCCGCCGAATTTCTGTACTATCAAGCTCATGTTCTTTCGATCCCTTTCATCTATATGTTGCTTCCCCCACTGGAAAAAGCGCCCAAAATACCCATTTACCGGTATTCACTCAACACTTGCGCTTATTATACTATGGCGGCGCCTTTGTTGTCTACTTCCAAAATATGAAGTTTATACGCATCCAGCCCCTGCTTTTTTAGACATTCTGCTGCCTTTTGCGCAAAGGAAGCGTCCTTGCTGTCAAAAATGCTCAGCAGCGTTGGCCCTGCCCCGCTTATAAAGGTGGCGTAAGCGCCTAAATCATTGGCAAGCGCAAACACTTCCGGTGCCCGCTCAATCATCTTTAAGCGGTAAGGCTGGTGCAAAGCGTCCTGGCAGGCCACTTTTAGGTTTTCGTATTTTCGCTGCGAAAGGCTTAATGCCAGCAGCGCCGCGCGCGAAAGATTAAACACCGCGTCCTTATGCAAAACCTGTTTGGGCAGCGCCGCGCGGGCTTTTTCGGTGCGCAGTTCAAAGCTGGGGATAAAACAGGCAAATTTTAAATCCTGCCCCAAATCGCATTTCATATGGGTCACATGTTCCCCATCAAACACCGAGGCGACAAACCCGCCTAAAAACGCCGGCGTGGAATTGTCCGGGTGCCCCTCCATTTTGGCGGCGATATCCACCATTTCATCCAGGCTCAAAGGCGAACCCATCAACGCATTGGCGCCCATTACACCGCCCACAATGCAGGCGGAAGAAGAACCCAACCCGCGGGTCATGGGGATGTTGTTTTGCTGGCGGATTTTTAACCCCTTAAACGGGCGGCCGCAGAGTGCATACACCTGTTTTGCCGTTTTATAAATTAGGTTATTCTCCCCGCTGGGCACTTTCACCGCATCCAAGGAAGCGATATCCACCCCGTCGTATTCTTCCATGTCTATATAATTGTACAGCTTTAAGGCAATGCCCAAACTGTCAAACCCGGAGCCGATATTGGCGCTGGTTGCCGGAATTTGCAAACGAATCATAAGCGCCCTCCCTATTCTTCAAAAATGCGTACTTTTCCCAGCACTTTAAAGCCCCAGCCGGCGAGCTTTTGCACGCATTCGTCCATTTCCGCCTCGCTTAACGCATGGGTGATAAACGCGTATTCGTCCACAGGCTTGTTCATGCGGGACAAATAATCCACATTGCCAAACAAAGAAGAAATATGAAATTGCGCCTGGATGTCCCCGCACATCACCCTTACATAATATGCCGAGACCGAATTCTCGTGTGCGATCACCTGGCCTTTTCCGGTATCCTGCCACCAAAGCGAACCGATGGTGCCGTTTGCGCGCACAGCGTCGATAATATCGGCCACCACGGCGCTGGCGGTGGGCAGTTTGCCTGCGCCCTTGCCGTAGAATACCACGTCGCCGGTGGCGTCCCCGCGCACCAAAATGGCGTTAAACACATCGTCCACGCTGGAAAGCTGCTGGCTGGAAGGCACAAACCTTGGCGCAACCATCACATCCAGCTTGCCGCCGTCCACCACCTTGGCGCTGCCGATGAGCTTGATGGCCCCGCCCCAGTTGGCCGCGTATTCCACATCTTCCCGGGTGATTTGGCGGATGCCTTCGGTGTATACTTCGTTGGGGTATACATGCTCGCCAAACGCCAGCGACGCCAAAATACAGATTTTCCTGCAGGCGTCTAAGCCGTCTATATCCGCCGAAGGGTCGCGCTCGGCATAGCCCAGCTTTTGGGCCAAAGCCAGCGCGTCTTCAAAGTGCATTTGCTCGCGAATCATTTTGGTTAAAATAAAATTGGTTGTACCGTTTAAAATGCCGGCAATTTCATAAATATCGTTGGCGCCCAAGCATTGGTGCAGCGGGCGGATAATGGGGATACCCCCGCCCACGCTGGCTTCAAACAAAAAGTTCACATCGTTTTCCTTGGCCAAACGCAAAAGCTCGGCGCCCTTGGTGGCAACCAGCTCTTTGTTGGAAGTAACCACGCTTTTTTTGTTTTTCAGGCATCTTACCGCGTAATCATACGCCGGGTGGATGCCGCCCATGACCTCGACAACGACCTTTATCGAATCGTCCGCAATGATTTTTTCAAAATCTTTGATGAATTTGTCATGATACGAAAGCTCGGGGAAATCGCGCAAATCCAATATGTATTTGATATCCATCTGCGTGCCGGCTTTTTTCTCAATGCTTGCTTTGTTTTTATAAAAAACTTCCACCACGCCGGAACCAACCACGCCGTGGCCCATTACTGCTATATTTACCATGTAATGCGTTCTCCTTTCCTTACCCCGATATCCTCTTGACGTCGACCACGCCGGGGATTTCTTTAAATTCGGTGATGATATGGTCAATTCCCGCAGTGAGCATGTCGGTGCGGATCGAAACCGAAACCGGCGCAACGCCGTCCACCGGGATATTCTGGTTGATGGTGAGCACATTGGCCCCCCGTTTGTACAATTCCCCTATCAAAACCGAAAGCACACCGGGCTTATCAATCAATATGGCGGAAATGGTTACGATATTATCCGATAAACCGCCGCCCTGCATATATACGCTGTCTTTGTATTTATAAAACGCACTGCGCGAAATGCCAGCCATCCTTGCCGCTTCCGAGGCGCTTTTGGCCTGCCCCAGCGCCAATAAACGCTTGGCGTTGCAAACCTTGGTAAAAACCTCCGGCAAAACATTGGCGTCCACCAACAAAAACTGCGGGGTTGGTTTCATATTCGTCCACCTCTCAAGTACGATTGTATCTTTGACGTATACAACTATACCATGTTCTTGCATTTATGAACAGTAGGAAATTTTACGATATTTTGGCATTTTTCACGAAAAATTTGGCGTTTTTGCATTTATATGCCCAGTTTGGCGCACTTTCTTTGGTATTTGCGCGTTTATGCATTTTACCGCTTTTGGCCGCCGCATAACCACAAGAGCTTGTGTATACACTATAATAAGTTTGCAAAATATCGCCTGCTAAGCAAGGAGAAGGTTTGTATATGCAGCTGGAAAAAAAGAAACAATTTTTGCTAAACACCCTCTTTGTGCTGACATTGGTGTTTTTGTTTTTATTGGTGTTTCAATATCTGTCCGGGGTGCTGTTTCCCATACTGGCGGGCTTTCTCATCGCCTATTCGCTGCGCCCGCTGGTGGTGAACATCACCAAGCGCTGGAACAGCAACTACCAAATAACCGCGTTTTTTGTGGTTACCGCATTTTACGCTATCCTTGGCTTGTTGCTTTGGCTGGGGTTTGGGTATTTGTTTTCCCAGGTGGTATCGTTTTTTTCCTCCCTGCCGCAAATTTACCAAACCAGCATTGCCCCGCTTGTCGGGCGCATCAATGAATGGCTGGAATCGTTTGCGGCTTTTTGGGGGCGTTTTTCCCCTTCGTTTTCCATGCCGCAAATTGACCTTAGCCAAACCATACAAACTTTGCTGGGCGGGTTGTCCTCTTCCTTTGTAAAAACCGTCACCGATTTTCTCTCCAGCATCCCTTCCATCGTGTTCAACGGCATTTTCATCGTCATATCCTCCTATTTTATCTGTATGGATTTTGAAGGCATTGTGCGGTTTATCAAAGGCCAGCTTTCCGAACGCGCCCAAAAGAAAGTCACTTCCATCAAGTGGCATGCGTTTCAAAAACTGTGGTCGCTTATCCGGGCATATTTGTTGTTGATGCTAATCACCCTGGTGGAAGTATGGATTGGCCTTTTGGTTTTGCGGGTGGATTATGCGTTTGTTTTGGCGCTGCTTATTGCCTTTGCAGATTTGCTGCCCATATTGGGCACCAGCTCGGTTTTGGTGCCATGGGCCATTTTTGAGCTGCTGGCGGGAAAATTTGCGCTGGGAATCGGCTTGTTGATTTTAACCGTGATTTTATGGATTCTGCGCAATTTTACCGAACCGAAAATCGTGGGCAAGCAGCTGGGTATCCACCCGGTTATTTCGCTTATCTCCATGTTTGCAGGGGTAAAACTGCTGGGGTTTACCGGCTTGTTTATCGGGCCGCTCATCGCCATACTGGTGGTTACGCTCAACCAAAGCGGGCATATCCATATGTATAAAAACGCCGCGCCAACCGAGTAACCCCCTTTGCCGCGGCATAGCGGGTATGCTGCATATGGCCCTTCTGCCTTGCCTGCTTTTGGCAAAACAGCCCATTTGCCCTACCCATTTTGGCAGTGCACCGGCATTGCCAGCATTTTGTGGCCGTTGCAACCGCCCGGCCGCAAGCGGTAAAACACCCCCGAAAAGTTCCAAATATTCCTACAAAAAACAAAGCCGGCAGACGAACCTGCCGGCTGTTTTTGCATAAAATGGGGTGTGCTTTAGTTGATAACGGTAAACGATACCGGTTCACGGCTGCCGCTACCGCTTTCATCGCCCCAATCGATGATGATGGAATCTTCTTCGGTGTGCATTTCGCATGTGGGCGGAATATTCGACGGCTTGTAGTAGCCCGTAATTGTATTGGGGCAATGCTCTGTCGCAATCTGTCCGCTTTCGGCACAATACGAAAGCACCTGCACGTTCGATGACAGCGGGAAGCTCTTGGCCTCATAGCCTTCGTGAACTTCGGTCATAATGATTTTAAACGCGTTGGTAGGCGGATAATACCCGCTGTAGCTCATCGCTTTGGGGGTATCGTAGCCAATCCAGATAGCACCTACATAATAAGGGGTTAAACCAACAAACCAGTAGTCGTTGTTGTTTTCGGTGGTACCGGTTTTACCAATGGTTTGTATCCCGCTTAAGTTTGCGCCGCGGCCGGTACCCAGCGAACCGTTGGTTACCTGGTAGAGCAGGCGGTTCATAACGGTGGTTGTCTCCGGTGAGAACACCTGTGTGGGGTTGGATTCATATTCCAAC
>CAJFVS010000108.1 GCA_904420505.1 Candidatus Alloruminococcus vanvlietii
GGCCCATTGAAGTAAAATCGGTGATAGCCGACACGGCAACCCTTACCAAAACCGAACATTTCCAAGCGGCCAACCACAACTGGATTGCCGGCGGCTGGGAGGATGTAGAGGATTGGGCGACCCTTTTGCTCACCTTTGAAGACGGCGCCAAAGCGGTCATTTCCTCCAACGACATCACCTTGGGCGGCATTGTAAACACGCTGGATATTTACACCACCAACACCGTTTTGCATTGCAATATGGCCGCAAACGACGCGCTGAAAGCCTATACCCCTTCGCCGGACAGCTACGGCGACGAATACATCTCGGAAAAAATTGAAACCAAAGCCGGCTGGACATTCCCCTCGCCGGATGAGGACTGGATGCGCGGCTACCCGCAGGAGATGCAGGATTTTGCCCAGGCCATTTTGGAAGACCGCGAGCCTGTTTCCAACGGCGAGCTCGGCCGGCAGGTGGTAAAAGTTACCTATGCGGCGTATATAAGCGCCCAAACCGGCAGGCGCATAGAGCTAAGCGAGCTTTAAAAATACACAGCAAGCAGAAAGGAGACTGTACAAATGAAAGGCATGATGAAAGCAGCGTTTAAAATGGACGAGCAAAAGCACTATGTCGTCAAAGAGGTGCCCATTCCCGAGCTTGGCCCGCTGGATGTGCTTATGAAGGTGGATACCATCGGGCTGTGCGGAACGGATGTGCGCATCCGCAACAACACCTTTATGGGCCGTTATGGGCGCGTAAAACCCCCGCTCATCCCCGGGCACGAGTTTTGCGGCACAGTGGCCGAGGTCGGCTCGCAGGTCACCAAATTCAAGGTGGGGGAAAGAATTTACGAAACCCATTCGCTTTTTTGCGGCAAATGCCGCGAATGCCTGGCCGGGCGCCGGTGCACCCACTGGATTCACTGGGGCATTGACCGCAACGGCGGGTTTGCCCAATACGCGGCCATCCACCAGGATTCTTTGGGCCATCTGCCCGATTTTATGCCCTTTAAGCACGCGCCTTTAATCGAAAACGCTTCCCTGGCGGTTACCGCCGTGTACGAAACCAATGTGCCCCCCGGCAGCACGGTTGCTGTTTTCGGCCCTGGTTCCTGCGGCCAGCTGATTGTGCAGTGCTTAAAGATGTGCTCGCCCCTGCGCATTATTGTGGTTGGCCTGGGCGATGACGGCGAGCGGCTGGAAATGTGCAAAAACCTTGGCGCTACCCATATCATCAACGCCGACGCCGAAGACCCGGTGGAAAAGATTATGGAAATTACCGACGGGCATGGCGTGGATGTCGCCTACGAGGTAGCCGGCGAGGTTATGGCTGTGCAAAACGCCATCCATTCCCTGGGCGTAGAGGGCGTTTGCGTAATGGCAGGCAGCGGCTACGACGGCCAGATGGTCTCGTTTAAGCCCTGGAACTTTGTGCGCTTTGAAAACAAGATTAAAACCATACAGGGCTATACCTCCCGGGCGTTTGTTTGCATGCTGGATTTGTACAAAAGCGGCATGCTGGATTTTGACAAGGCCATTTCCTGCTACATGCCTTTGGATAAGGTAAACGAAGCCTGCGATTTGGTAGAAGCCAAAAAAGCGGTAAAAATTATGATGAACCCGTAAACGGCCTTTTTATAAGTAAGCGATAAAAAGCACCCTGCAAGCTGGAGGAAAGAAAATCCGTATGCTATAATACAGCTTGTAAGGGTGTTTTTATCATATCGATATCATTGGAAAAGCGGGGAGGAAAAGCACCATGCGGCTGCCTAAAAGCGAGTTTGTCAAGTATTCCAAAGAGCTGGTGGGGGATTATGCCATCAAGTTTCTTTCCGGGGTGAACGAAAAAAATTTATACCCGCATTACCACGAATGCTTTGAAATGCTTTTTATGGTAGAGGGCAAGGTGGCTTACCGCACGTCCCAGGGGCTGTTTATGCTGCGCCCGGGGGATATTATGTTCCACAACGTGCATGCCCAGCACAGCCCGCTTATTTTAAACAAAGAAGCCCTGTATGAACGCATCAATTTGCAAATAAAGCCCGAAAAACTAAAAAGCCTTTCGGGCTACGGCATTGATTTGTCCAGATGTTTTACAGCAGGCAATTCGGGCATTTTCCGCATCCCGTATTATGCGCAAAACACCATCCGCATGATTTTGGGCAAAATCATAACCGTGTATGAAGAAAAACCTTTTGGCTACAAATTGCTGGAGGATATCTACCTGACCGAACTGTTTTTGAAAATATCGGAGTTTTTTTATGCAAAATCGTCTGAAGAAACCATAAAAGAACTGCAGCCCTTGCAGCTTTTGAATATGGTGGACCAGTTTATTGCCGAA
Organism: Candidatus Alloruminococcus vanvlietii; assembly: GCA_904420505.1. Lineage (GTDB taxonomy): Bacteria > Bacillota > Clostridia > Oscillospirales > Ruminococcaceae > Alloruminococcus > Alloruminococcus vanvlietii. The sequence goes on from CAJFVS010000108.1 coordinate 2,320, forward strand.
AACATCGACTGCCCCATTTGCATTGATGACCTTGCAAATTTTGTGTGCATGAACAAATACAGCTTTATGCGCTGCTTTAAAGAGCTTGCCAGCTGTACGGCCTACCAATACATCATCAATACCCGCTTAAAAGAGGCCGAGGCGCTTATCAAAGCGGGCACGCCTTTTACCAATGCCGCCGAAAAATGCGGTTTCAGCGATTATTCCTGCTTTTACCGCTGTTTTCATAATAAATACAAAATGTCCCCCCAGAAGTATTTTGAAGGTTATGTGCAAAGCGCTTCCAGCGCAAATGGCAAAGAAACCGCGCGTTAACGGCGCTGCAGGCATAAAACCCTTTGGGTTTAGGGGGGCATGCTTGGCGTTTTGCTGCCTGTGATTTTGCAAGCTTAGCCCCGGGTGGAAAATATCGCAATACCTAAAAACAACTTTTTGGCGCATTTTGCAAACGCTTTGTTTGGCCAATCAAACAAAAAAACAGCCCTCTATCCGCAAAGCAGGCGGAAGGAAGGCTGTTTTCTTTTGGCATGCGCAAAGCACTTTTATAAAAGCTTGCCGCTCATAAATTCATCGTAAAACCAAACGCTTTTTACCGCAAACGACCGGCCGTTTAAATAAGCAAGCGCCCCGGCGCCGGTTTTAAAATCAAACGCCAGCTTGTAAGCATACAGCGCCTGGAATTTATACCCCGTGCCTTTGTTTTGGCGGTTTTGGCCGTATTTGGCGTCGCCCAAAAGCGGGTGGCCAATGTGCGCAAACTGCGCGCGGATTTGATGGGTGCGCCCGGTGAGAAGCTCTATCTCCAAAAGGGAAAGCGCAGGGGACTCTTTTACAACGCGGTATTTGGTGAAAATGGTTTTGGCGCCCGGCCGGGGGGCATCGAACACCTGCACGGTGTTGGTTTTTTCGTCTTTGATTAAATAGCCTTTTAAGGTAGCGGCTTTTTGGGGCAAAACGCCGTGCACAATGCAGTAATAGTATTTTTGCAGCTGCCGGGTTTTGATTTTTTCATTAAGTATGCGCAACGCCTCGGCGTTTTTGGCGGCAATCACAATGCCGCCGGTGTTGCGGTCAATGCGGTTGCACAAAGCCGGGGTAAAGGATTGTTCGGCCTGGGGGTTAAACTCACCTTTTTGGTATAAATAATGCAAAATGCGGTTTATCAAAGTATCCACGCGTTCGCGCTCGTCCTCGTGCACAATCAAACCGGGGCGTTTGTCGCACAGCAGGATGTTTTCATCCTCATAAACAATGCTGTCGGGCTGCAATATGGGCGCGCTTAAAAAAAGCTGCTGAGGCTTGGGGGAGGCAAGCAGCTCGTCGTTTATATATATATCCAAAACGTCGCCGGTGTTTAACCGGGTGGAAATTTCGCACCGTTTGCGGTTTAATTTGATATGCTTGGTGCGGATTGCCTTATACATGGCCGATTGCGGCAGCTGAGGGAAGGCTTTTTGCAAAAATTTGTCCAGCCGCTGGCCGGCGTCGTTGGGGCCTATGGTAATGGATTTCATATCGTCACCTAAACTATGCAAATTCAAAAGGCATGCACAAGCCGGGCGCATGGGTATATTTTTCAACCAATTGCCAAAGCAGCAGGCTTTGGCGCGCAGCGTGGGGCTGCCCAAACAAAGGGTGCGCTTGCACAGGCTTTGCCTTTTTCCATAGTATAGCATACTTTGCGGATGGATTCACCCCAAAAATAGTGCTTTGCAAAAGCGGCAAAATACTATATAATATGAGCAGAAAACAAAAAGGGGCGTTTCAATGATGTTGACACAAGAGAGAGTTCTGGAGATTTTAAAAGAAGCAGGCGTTTTGCTGGAAGGCCATTTCCTACTGACTTCCGGCAAGCATTCCAACCGCTATTTGCAATGCGCCAAAATTTTTAGAAACACCAAATATTCCGAAGAATTGTGCGCAGCTTTGGCCGAACAGTTCCAAGACGAGCATGTGGACGTTGTCATCGGGCCGGCAATGGGCGCTGTACAAATGGCCTATGAAGTAAGCCGCGCCTTAAAATGCGAAAACTACTTTACCGAACGCGAAGAGGGCAAAATGGTGCTGCGCCGCGGGTTTGAGGTGCATCCAGGCATGCGCGTTTTGCTGGTAGAGGACGTTGTAACCACCGGCGGCTCGGTAAAAGAGGTATATGAACTGGTAAAAGCAGCAGGCGGTATTGTTGTGGGCATTGGCTCGATTGTAGACCGTTCGGGCGGCAACGCAGGCTTTGAAGTGCCGTTTAAATCGGTGATTAAAGTGGATGTGGAAGCCTGGCAGCCCCAGGATTGCCCGCTGTGCAAAGAAGGAAAAATCCCGGTTGTAAAACCCGGCAGCCGCAAACTGCCCACCAAATAAGCGATGAAAGACGAACGTGTGCAGCATAAGCATCAAGGCCACCGGGACCGGTTGCGCGAGAGGTTTTATCACGAAGGGCTTTCGCATTTTGCCCCGCATGAGGTATTGGAATATTTGTTGTATTCGGTGTACAAGCAGGGCGATACCAACCAGATTGCACATGAGCTAATCGATTCGTTTGGCAGCTTTTCGGCTGTGCTGGAAGCAGACCCAAAAGATTTGATGAAAACAAAAGGCGTTGGGCTAACGGCGGCTTTGCAGATCAACTTTATTGCGCAGGCAACCCGCTATTATCTGGACGACAAATACAAAGACGGCTACATTGCCGACACCACCGAAAAACTGGGCAACTTTTTGCTGCCAAAGTTTGTATCCTACAAACAAGAAGTGGTATTTGCCGTTTGTTTGGACAGCAAGCATAAGGTCATTAACTGCCAAAAGCTGTTTTCCGGCACTATCAACGCAACCATGGTCAGCATCCGCACCATTGCCGAATACGCTTTGCGCAACAATGCGGTTAGCATTGTCATTGCCCATAACCATCCGGGCGCTACGGCGCTGCCTTCGAATGAAGATATTATCACCACACGCAAAATTGTGCGTGCGCTGGAACCGTTGAATATCCGCGTGCGGGACCATATCATCGTTTCGGACAACGATTATGTTTCACTGGCAGACAGCGGCGAGTTTTCCAAATTTTTAACCCAGCGTTAGTTGCATCGTTTTTAAAAAGCCGCACAGGGGCAAGCCCTGCTGTGGCTTTTTTGTTTGCCGCAATTTATCGGCAAAGGCCGGTTTTGGGCGTATTGGGCGGGCATGTGTCGCCCCAAAAGGGGCATGCTTTGTACAGGCTTATTAAACGGTTGAAAAGCGCTTGGCAGCGGGCGCTTTCCTAAAACTTTATACCAATCCAACGGCGGCAGACAAGGAAAGATTCCTTGCCTGTTGCTTTTTTGTAACTGTTTTTTAAAGAAATACCTATTGACTTGGAGTGAACTTCAAATGGTATGGTTTGTATAAAGAAAACCAAGTTAGGAGGTTTTTTGGATGAACACGCAATGCGATATTGGCCCCCAGCCGGAAGAGATGTTTTCCATCTGGCTGTCCAAAAGCCGCAAATGTTTGTCGTTTCATTATGTAGATGAATTTGAAGAAATGCTTTTTCCCAATCAAGACCTCATGTGGTGGGATGTTTACCATTTGATTGAGCAGGGTTTTCGGGTTCGGTAAAATATACTTTTGCTATTCACAAAAATCTAACGCCTTTCTCACTTTAGCAACACATACAGGCCGTAATTTGGGTATAGAACCTTTTGATGAAAGAGGATTGATGCCAATATGAAAAAATCCCATAAAACGGCCTTTTTTGCCGCCGGCGCGCTTACGTTGGCCGCCGCTGTGCTGGCAAGCGTTTATAATAACCAATATAATAACCAAAGCTTGCAAAATGCAAATGCCGCCCAAACGCCTGTTTATACATCAGCCCAGCAGGGGGCGGCAACCCAGAATTCTGCTGGTAATAGCGCCCCGCAAACCATAGCGATGTCCCAAACGCGGCTGGGCAGCGGCAGCATCCAGTACGAGGAGGATACCCCGGCATTGACAAGCGAACAGGAGTCCCTTTTGCTGGATTATATATATGCCTATTATGATTCGTTGGCAAACCTTTCTTTGGGCGACCCTTCCGGGCTGTTTGCTGAAGACAGCCTTGACCAGGCGCAGACCAACCAGAACATTTGGGAATACTTGATTGCCGTGCGCAGCATGCAGATAAGCGACCTTTCGCTTGTGGACTACGATTTTACCCTGACCATTACCCGTGTGGAAGAGCAGGACGACGGCTCTTTGCGCATCCGCTTAAACGAGGACAGCGTGCAGAACTTTGCCCAGCATCCGGATGTGGATTCCGAAAGCATGGATGTGCGCCATGTGTTTACCATGAAAGAAACCGATGACGGCTGGAAACTCAGCCAGCATATGCAGATGGACAGCTTATATTATACCATGATGGGTTGGACGCGCCGGCGGTCTTCGGACGGCGCAGTGCAGGTTTCTTCCAGCCAAACCCTGGATGAAATGATTTCACTTGCGCAGACCTATACCGCCAGCGCCTTACCCAAGGAGAAGCCGTTGACCTGGCTGCCGATAACCCCTATGACCGCGAAGCCGCCGTAGCGTATGCGCACCAGTGGGTGGGCCAGCGCAACGACGAATGGGGCGATTACAGCATGTACGGGGGCAACTGCCAGAATTTTGTTTCCCAGGCACTGCTGGCAGGGGGGATCCCCATGGATATTTACGGCGACGCCGTGTGGAAATGGTATGGCACCACCCCCAGCGATTCCAACCGCGCCAGCGGGCGTTCGGCTTCGTTTTCCGGCGTGGAATCCTTTTTGGATTATGCCACCTATAACACCGGTTATGGCTTGGTAGCCGTGGCCGATGCCCCGTATTACAGCGGGCAGATTGGCGACGTCATCCACATGGGCAACGATGACGGATACAAACACACGGTATTGATTGTAGACACCGTAAAAGATGAAAACGGCGATACCATTGATTATTTAATCGATTCCAATACCGCTGACCTGCGCAATTTCCCGGTAAGCGCTTATGCCTACACCCGGCAGATGCTCATTGCCATCCAGGGGTGGAACGATTGATGGTAAAAAAATTGATATGCGGCCTTTTGGCGCTGCTTTTATGCTGGATAGCCGTTTGCCCGGCATTTGCCCAAACCCTGCCGGAAGAACTGGATTTATACGCCCAAGCCGCTGTTTTAATGGATGCCGATACTGGCCAGGTATTGTATGGCAAGAATGAAAACCGTGCGATGCAGCCTGCCAGCTTAACCAAAATTATGACCTGCCTTTTGGCTATGGAAAGGGGTGATACCGATGATTTGGTGACCATGACCGCAGAAGGTTTGCGCCTTATGAAAGGGTCGAGTACAGCCGGCCTCGTGGAGGGGGAAACGTTAACATTAGAACAGATGCTGTACGCCTTAATGCTTCCTTCTGCAAACGACGCCGCCAACGCAATTGCCATTCATCTTGCAGGCTCTACAGAGGCTTTTGCACAGCTTATGAATGAAAAAGCCGAACAGTTGGGGCTTAAAAACACGAATTTTGAAAATGCGCACGGTTTGCCGCAGCGCGGGCATACCACCACTGCATACGATTTGGCCCAAATCACCCGTGCGGCTTTGCAATATCCCGCATTTTTGCAATATGCCGGCAGTGAAAGCTATCAAATAGCCCAAAGCGAGCATAACCAGGCACATCAATTTACACATACCAATCGTATCCTGCGTACAGATAGCACATTTTATAGCGAGGAGGCGATAGCAGGCAAAACTGGTTGGACCATGATGGCCGGCAACTGCTTGATGACCGTAGAAGAGCGCGACGGCGTTACGTTGATTGCTGTAGTGCTGAAATCAGATTCCGATGCCGTTGCCAACGCCGCGTATTTGGATACGCAAGCGTTATTTGAATACGGTTTTGAAAATTTCGAGCAGACACAAATTACAATAGAGTCGATTGAGCCGTATACCCTTACCTTTTGGGATGAACAGGATGTAGAACAACAAGCTCTTATCTGGGGAGATAGCATGCAGCAAAGCATACTGCTGCCCAAAGGGTACACCCTGCAGGACATTGTGGTGCAACAAATACAAGCACAGGATTTACAAAGCAGCGAAGACGTCGAATCTTTATCGGCGCAGATACTGTTAAACAGCGGTGAAGAAGACGCCTGGCCATGGCCGGTGGCGCAAATGGATTTGCATGTAGAGGTTACCCCTGTACAGCAGGCCCAGCAAACCGGCCAGCAGGTTGACCAGCAAACCACAGAAGATGCGATAGAACCATTCCAAACTGTATTTATTGTTATTTTGTGTTTGCTAATGGTCGCAGGCTTCCTGCTTTGGTTGCATGTTTTTCTGCGCCGGCAACCGTAAACCGTTTAAAAGCAGCCTATCCCAATAGGCTGCTTTTTTGCTGTACTTTTCTTATTTAAGGAATATATGGTATAATATTTATAAAGGGGGAGGGGTACTGGTGAAACGGTTTATTTGCATTTTTTTGGTTTTATGTTTGGGGATTGCTTTTTTAGGTTGCCAAGTGCAACAAGGGGAAAGTTCGAAAGCACCGGATGAGAACTTACCGGTTTCTTCGCAAACCGGACAAAGCAGCGCCAGCCAAACGCAAAGCAGCGCAAGCAGCTGCCCAAATAATCCTCTTCGTTCGGAGGATACCCCCTGTAACTGGGGATATTCTTCCGATATCTACCAAACGCGGGAGAATTCTTTAAATACCTCTACAGCGTTTCAAAACAAGGAATTTACAAAAATATTGCAGGAATATTCCGCGCCTATGTTGCCTATGAATGCGGCAATAGATGTACCCATGAAAGCGCTGGCGCCTTATTCGGCAAGAGGCTGTAAAGATTTTTATTCTTATATGGAGGCGATGGTGCATTTTCCAGCTTGTGAAGGGGTGTATTTGGATGCTTCCATCGACACCCCAGGTATTGTAACTTTGCGTATGCATACTGCGTATTGCATGGTGCGTTTGCGAGAGGATCTCAACCAAGATGCGGTTGAAGATATTGCGCAGTATGTGTCATTCGGTGCTTTTTGGGAGGGGGATTTGACCGAAGAGTTTGGACGGCCTGCTTATTTAAAAGTAGATGCCGAACCCATTGAGGATGCATTTTTACCGGTTGCTGCAGACAATGTAAAACAGTTTCAAAAGGAATATTATATCTCGTATGATAAAATGAGCATCCAAGCATCTGCGTTTATTCCCAATGATGAAAATTATACCGAAACCGCACAAGCGTTTGAATACATATTAAAAAACCTAACACTGGGGCAGGTTACAGAATATTTTCCCTCTAATTTTGGCGATGAACTTCTGACTATGCCGGTGATAGATGACCCTATCGAGATGCCCCAGCAGCCGGATAAAGGCCCGGTATCGGTAGAAGTTTTGGTAAATCAAAGCGGTCTTAACCAGAAAGAACAGCGGGTCACCCTGCATATTGGCAATATGGAAATTTTTGCATTGTACCCCCAGATGGAATATGAATCGGTTGTAGAAATGACAGCCTTTGATGCGCAGGGAAAACGCATCATCGTTCCTTATACTGACTTGGTGACAATTGACGACGCTAAACGTCCGGAACCGGTTGTCAGTTTTCGAGTATACACTACCGCATTTGAAAAAGATGCACAAAGCGGGGAGGAGCTGTTAAAGAAATTGTATCTTAGGGGCGTAATGGAAAATTATGTAAATTGCAGTGAAAAGCTTGGCCGCACAGCCGTTTGTGACAAACGGTTTGTACCAGGGCCCTATTGGCGTATGATGACCGATGTGGCGTTTGTCCCTGAATTTGCAACTTACAGCGCGCAATCTTATAAAATGGATTTTGGAAAGTACTACCTGAGTGCCAACATTTGCCTGCCCACTACCAACCATTACCGCACCGGCCCGTTGCCCCAATATTTAATCGCCCCCTTTGAAGAAATGCTTAAAAGCATTACTTTGGAAGAAGTGGAAAGCTAAAAGGCAAGCCGGTTGGCAATCATCTGCTTTGCCATTGCATGCATATACAAAAGCAGCCTATCCAAATAGGCTGCTTTTTTGTTGCCAGATTTTGCTTTGTTACAAAATCCACTGTTCTTTATAAAAACATTGTGCTAAAATAACATAGGATACAACCAGTTTCGCGCCAAAAAGGCAAAAGGCCTGTTATTCTTGGCAAATTTGTGGTATTCTGCTTTTGCAGGTACAGCGCCAAAGCCTTTTGCGCAACAATTTTACCGTACCGGCAGGGCTTTTTCCTGCAAAATTACCATAGAATAAAAGAGGATTTTGGACATGTCTGAAGAGGGAATATTTCAACTGGTCTCGGATTACAAACCAACCGGCGACCAGCCCGAAGCCATCGACCGGCTGGTGCAGGGCATTGAACAAGGCGCGCGCGGCCAAACGCTTTTGGGCGTAACAGGTTCGGGCAAAACCTTTACCATGGCCAATGTGATTGCCAGGGTAAACCGCCCCACCTTGGTGCTGGCCCACAACAAAACGCTGGCGGCCCAGCTTTGTTCGGAGTTTAAAGAGTTTTTTCCGCACAGCGCGGTGGAGCTGTTTATTTCATACTACGATTATTACCAGCCGGAAGCCTATATCGCCAACACCGATACCTACATTGAAAAGGACAGCTCGATAAACGATGAAATTGAAAAGCTGCGCCATTCGGCGACCTCTGCGTTGAGCGAGCGGCGCGATGTGATTATCGTGGCCAGTGTTTCCTGCATTTACAGCTTGGGCGACCCGATTGATTACCGCAATATGGTCATTTCTTTGCGCACCGGCATGCAAAAAAACCGGGATGAGCTTATTAAAAAGCTGGTGGAAATCCAGTACGAGCGCAACGACGTCAACTTTGTGCGCAACAAATTCCGCGTGCGCGGCGATGTGGTGGAAATTTTCCCGGTGTATTCGGGGGATTCGGCCATCCGCGTGGAATTTTTTGGCGATGAAATCGACCGCATTAGCGAAATCAACACCGTGACAGGCGAAGTAAAAAACGTGGTGAACCATGTGGCCATTTACCCGGCTTCGCACTACATTGTCCCCAAAGAAAAAACCGAAAAGGCCATTGAGGAAATCGAGCGCGAAATGCAAAGCCAGGTGGCCTTTTTTAAAGAGCAGCACAAGCTTATCGAAGCCCAGCGCATTGAACAGCGCACCAAGTACGATATCGAAATGCTGCGGGAAATCGGCTTTTGCAAAGGCATTGAAAACTATTCGCGCATTATGTCCGGGCGCGCGCCAGGTTCGGCGCCCTACACGCTGCTGGATTATTTCCCAAAAGATTTTATTCTGTTTATCGATGAATCCCATGTCACCATCCCGCAGGTGCGCGGCATGTGGGCGGGGGATGTGGCGCGCAAAAAAAGCCTGATTGAATACGGTTTCCGCCTGCCCTCGGCATACGACAACCGCCCCTTGCAGTTCGATGAATTTACACAGCGCTTAAACCAGGTGATTTATGTAAGCGCCACCCCCAGCCAGTATGAGCGCGAACACAGCACCCAGGTGGTAGAGCAGGTGATACGCCCCACCGGGCTTTTGGACCCGGAAATTTTGGTAAAGCCGGTGGAAGGGCAGATAGACGATTTGATTTCCGAAATCAACATCCGCACAGAGCGCAAAGAGCGCGTTTTGGTGACCACCCTTACCAAAAAAATGGCCGAGGACTTAACGGCCTATTTGGAAAAGGCGGGCATCAAGGTGCAGTACATGCACCACGACATCGACACCATCGAGCGCATGGAAATCATCCGCGATTTGCGCCTAGGCGAATTTGACGTGCTGGTGGGCATCAACCTTCTGCGCGAAGGGCTGGATATCCCGGAGGTTTCCTTGGTGGCGATACTGGACGCGGATAAAGAAGGCTTTCTGCGCAGTGAAACCTCGCTTATCCAAACCATCGGCCGCGCGGCCCGCAACGCCAACGGCCAGGTGATTATGTACGCCGACCAGGTGACCAACTCGATGGAGCGCGCCATAGAAGAAACCGCGCGCCGCCGTGGGATCCAGATGAAATACAACGAAGAACACGGCATTACCCCGCAGACCATCCGCAAGGATGTGCGCGAGATTATTGAAATATCCGCAAAAGAGAAAACAACCGGCAAAAAAGAAAAATCGTACAAGCGCTTAAACCCGCAGGAGCGCGCGGATTTGATTGCCAAGTACACCTTGGAGATGAAAAACGCCGCCAAGCTGCTGGAATTTGAACATGCAGCGTACCTGCGTGATAAAATCAAGGCGCTAAAAGGCCAAAAATAGGGAGGATGCATTTTGGCGATAGAAAACATTGTAATAAAAGGTGCCAGAGAGCACAATTTAAAGAATATTGACCTTACCCTGCCGCGTGACAAGCTCATTGTCTTTACAGGGCTTTCGGGTTCGGGCAAATCGTCGCTGGCGTTTGATACCATCTACGCCGACGGCCAGCGCCGCTATGTGGAGAGCTTGTCCTCTTATGCGCGCCAGTTTTTGGGGCAGATGGAAAAACCGGATGTAGACTCGATTGAAGGGCTTTCGCCGGCCATTTCCATCGACCAGAAAACCACCTCCAAAAACCCGCGTTCCACCGTGGGCACCGTAACCGAAATCCACGATTATTTCCGGCTTTTGTATGCGCGCATCGGCATACCGCACTGCCCCATCTGCGGGCGGGAGATTGCCCAGCAGACGGTGGACCAGATTGTGGACCAGGTGCTGGCAATGGAAGAAGGCACGCGGCTGCAGGTGCTGGCCCCGGTTGTGCGCGGGCGCAAGGGCGAGCATGTAAAAGAGTTTGACGCCGCGCGCAAAAGCGGCTTTGTGCGCGTAAGGGTGGACGGCAACCTTTACGATCTCTCTGAAGAGATTAAGCTGGAGAAAAACAAAAAGCACAACATCGAAATCGTGGTCGACCGCCTGGTCATCCGCGAGGACATCCGTTCGCGCCTGACCGATTCGCTGGAAACTGCCGTTTCGTTAACCGGCGGGCTGGCGGTTATCGACGTGATTGGCAAAGAAGAGATTCTGTTTTCGCAAAACTATGCCTGCCCGGAGCACAACATTTCCATCGAGGAGCTGTCTCCGCGCATGTTTTCGTTTAACAACCCTTACGGCGCCTGCCCCAAATGCACCGGGCTTGGTACCTTTTTGCGGGTGGATCCCGATTTAATTGTGCCGGACAAAAAGCTGTCCATCCGGCAGGGCGCTGTAAAAGCCAGCGGCTGGTATTATTCCGACGGCGGCATCGCCCAGATGTATTACGAAGGTTTGGCCGAGCACTATGGCTTTTCGCTGGACACCCCGTTTAAAGAGCTGCCCAAAAAGATACAGGACATTCTGCTGTTTGGCAACAACGGGGAGAAGCTCAAAATCAAGCGGGAAAGCGCGGTGCATTCTGGCACCTATTTTACCGATTTTGAAGGCATTGCCAACAATTTGGAGCGGCGCTTTCGCGAAACCAACAGCGAATGGATGCGCGAAGAAATCGCCTCCTGCATGAGCTCGGTGCTCTGCCCGGACTGCCATGGCCAAAGGCTCAAGCCCGAGTCGTTGTCGGTCACGGTGGGGGGCATCAATATTAGCGAATTTTCCAAAATGTCGGTGCGCGACGCGCTGGAGTTTATCGACCACCTGCAGCTTTCTGCGCGCGACCACATGATTGCCGACCGCATACTCAAAGAAATCAAAGAACGCCTGGGCTTTTTAAAAAGCGTGGGGTTGGAATACTTAACCCTTTCGCGCGCGGCCAGCACCCTCTCGGGCGGGGAAAGCCAGCGCATCCGCCTGGCCACCCAGATTGGCTCGTCGCTAATGGGGGTGCTGTACATTCTGGATGAACCGAGCATTGGCCTGCACCAGCGCGATAACGACAAGTTAATCGCCACCTTAAAGCGCCTGCGCGACCTTGGCAACACGTTGATTGTGGTAGAGCACGACGAGGACACCATGTACGCGGCCGATTACATTGTGGACATTGGCCCCAAGGCGGGCGTGCACGGCGGCGAGGTGGTGTGCGCGGGCAGTATCGACCAAATCAAAGCCTGCAAGGAATCCATCACCGGCCAGTATTTAAGCGGCAAAAAGCAAATCCCGGTGCCAAAAGAACGCCGCAAGGGCAACGGCGCTTTTTTAACGGTAAAGGGCGCAACCCAAAACAACCTGAAAAACATCGACGTCTCCATCCCCTTAGGGGTGTTTACCTGCGTAACCGGCGTGTCCGGTTCGGGCAAATCCTCGCTTGTCAACGAGATTTTATACAAAAAGCTGGCGTCTTCTTTAAACGGGGCCAGGATGAAACCCGGCGCGCATGAGGAAATTTTAGGGCTTGAGGCGCTGGACAAGGTCGTCAACATCGACCAGTCGCCCATCGGGCGCACGCCGCGCTCCAACCCGGCCACCTACACCGGCGTGTTTACCGATATCCGCGAGCTGTTTGCCAACACCAACGATGCCAAAATGCGCGGGTATACCTCCGGGCGGTTTTCCTTTAACGTAAAAGGCGGCCGCTGCGAAGCCTGCGAAGGCGACGGCATCA
>CAJFVS010000109.1 GCA_904420505.1 Candidatus Alloruminococcus vanvlietii
ACCTATTGACAACTTTAGTTAGTGGTGGTAAACTTCAACCGTAAAGCACTTTTGCATAGTTGCATTTTATCAAAAGGAGTGATTGTTATCATGCCGTTGGCTATGGCTTCTTGCGGTACTTTGAATACCGTAAAAGAAATCCACGGGCAGGACGATACCCGCCGTTTTTTGCAAAACCTAGGGTTTGTTGAAGGCGGTGCTGTCACGGTTGTGTCGCGAATGGGCGGCAATTTGATTGTAAACGTGAAAGACACCCGCATCGCCATTAGCAAAAGCATGGCCATGCGCATTATGGTGTAAGCGTTTTACCGGGGATTTTCTGGTTTACAAGTTGGCGGCGGGGTGTACCCCGTTAAGGAACCGTTTGCCCTTTGCAAAGGGGAATGGTTTTGTATATTTTTATTTCACCAACACTTTGTATGGAAATGGGGGAAACTGTATGCAGACGCTTAAAGAAACCAAGTGCGGCCAAAACGTCACCGTGGTAAAGCTGGAAGGCTCGGGTGCCGTAAAACGCCGTATGATGGATATGGGCATCACCAAAGGCACATCCATTTATGTGCGCAAAGTAGCGCCTTTAGGCGACCCGGTGGAAATCACCATCCGCGGGTACGAATTATCCTTGCGCAAGCATGATGCAGAAAACGTAATCGTGGAATAAGTTGGCGGGGCAATCCCGCATTTTTTGGCCCATGCAGTTAGTTTTCACTAATCTGTGCCGATTCAACCAAAACAGCTCGCGCACCATGCGCAGAGGAGGTAAACAAACATGTCGATTCGCATTGCGTTAGCAGGCAATCCAAACTGCGGTAAAACCACCATGTTTAACAACCTGACCGGTGCCACCCAATATGTAGGCAACTGGCCGGGCGTAACGGTGGAGAAAAAAGAAGGCAAGCTAAAGGGTAAAAAAGACGTTATCATTACCGACTTGCCGGGTATTTATTCGCTTTCCCCCTATACATTGGAGGAAGTAGTCTCGCGCAATTACTTAATCAACGAGCACCCCGACGTCGTCATCGACCTGGTGGATGCATCCAACATTGAGCGCAACCTGTATTTAACCACCCAGTTGCTGGAAACCGGCATCCCCACCATCATCGCCCTGAACATGATTGACATCGTGCATAAAAAAGGCGATAAAATTGATGTAAAAGAACTTTCCAACCGCTTGGGCTGCCCGGTTGTGGAAACATCCGCCTTAAAGGGCACCGGCTTAAAAGAAGTGGTCAACCTGGCCATCTCGATGGCGGATAACAAAACCCAGGCGCCGTTGGTAGGCACCTTTGATAAAAAAATAGAGGACTGCTTAAACAACATCGCCTCCACCCTGCTTAACGATATATCCCCTTCGCAGCAGCGCTGGTTTGCCGTTAAACTGTTTGAGCGCGACGAAAAAGTGCTTGAACAGTTGAAATTAAGCGACGCCAAAAAGAAACAGCTGGAAGAAATGGTGCAGGCCCTGGAAAAAGAACTGGATGACGACAGTGAAAGCATCATCACCAACGAGCGCTATACCTACATCGAAAAGCTGGTAAGCGCCTGCGTGCACAAAAAGAAAAGCGGTATGACCACTTCCGATAAAATCGACCGCGTGGTCACCAACCGCTGGCTGGCGCTGCCCATCTTTGCAGTGGTTATGTTCCTGGTGTACTACGTTTCGGTTAGCTGGCTGGGCGCCATCGGCACCGACTGGGCCAACGACGGCGTATTCGGCGACGGCTGGTTCTTAGGGCCTGGCTACAATGCTTACAGCGAGGCTGTGGAAGAGTACGAGGCGGCCGCAGAAGAAGCCGAAGCGGCCGGAACCGAACTGGTTTTGGAAGAACCCGACCCGCATGACTTTGGCATCTGGGTACCCGGTATCCCGGTGCTGGTAGAAGCCGGGCTAGAACGGCTTGGAACGGCCGACTGGCTGAACAGCTTGATTCTAGACGGCATCATCGGCGGCGTGGGCGCTGTTTTAGGCTTTGTGCCGCAGATGCTGTTATTGTTCCTGCTCTTGTCCATCTTGGAGGATGTAGGTTATATGGCGCGCATTGCGTTTATTATGGACCGTATTTTCCGCAAATTCGGGCTTTCGGGCAAATCGTTTATTCCGATGTTGATTTCCTCCGGCTGCGGTGTGCCCGGCGTTATGGCGTCGCGCACCATAGAAAATGAAAAAGACCGCCGCATGACCATTATAGTCACCACCTTTATCCCCTGCGGGGCCAAACTGCCCATCATCGCTTTAATCGGCGGGGCATTGTTCGGTGGCGCCCCGTGGGTTGCCCCGGCCATGTACTTTATGGGCGTGGCAGTGGTTATCATCTCCGGTATTATCTTAAAGAAAACCAAGCTGTTTGCCGGCGACCCTGCCCCCTTTGTCATGGAGCTTCCGCAATACCATATCCCCAGCCCCAAAACCGTTTTGATGCACATGTGGGAACGCGCCAAAGCCTTTATTAAAAAAGCCGGTACCATCATCTTCCTGGCCTGCGGCGTCATCTGGTTCTTATCCAGCTTTGGCTTTACAAACGGCGGCTTCGGTATGGTGGAAGAAGGCCAGAGCTTGCTTGCCAACATCGGCAACTTCATCGCCCCCATTTTTGCGCCTTTGGGCTTTGGCAACTGGCGTGCGGCAGTTGCAACCTTTACCGGCCTGGTGGCAAAAGAAAATATTGTTGCAACTTTTGGCATCCTGTTTGGCTTGGGCGAGGTTGCAGAAGACAACCCCGAACTGCTTATGCAGCTTTCCACCATCTTTACTTCTGTTTCGGCAATGGCCTTTATGGTGTTTAATCTGCTGTGCGCCCCCTGCTTTGCCGCTATTGGTGCTATCCGCAGAGAGATGAGTTCCGCCAAATGGACCTGGATTGCCATTGGTTACCAAACCATTCTGGCTTATGTGGTGGCGTTGATTGTCAACCAGCTGGGTTCGGTTATTTTCCTGGGCGCTTCGTTTGGCGTGGGTACGGTAATTGCGCTGCTGTTGCTGGCCGGTTTGCTTTACCTGCTGTTTAGAAGCTATAAACCCAAAAATGTTACCCCCAACCCTGTAAGCACAAAAGCGTAAGATTCTTATTAGCGAAAGGAAGCGATTTTTATGCCTTGGCCAACCATTTTGGTAGCCGCCCTTGTATTGGCGCTTATGGTGCTGGCATTTTATAAAACCTATAAAAGCCATAAAAACGGCGAATGCTGCGGTGGTTGCTCGGGCTGTGCAAAAGGCATGCAGCAACACGGCTGCTGCCATTGCCATGAATCTGCCAACCACCAATAACATACACACTTTTTCCTAAATGTATTTTCCCCAAAAACACCAAAAGCCCCGGATGCTTTCCGGGGCTTTTGTGTTGCCATAAAGGCATTTTTGTTTTGTACAAACCCAAACATAACCAGCCTTTTTGCTGCATATACATGTGGTAAACATTTGACACAGGGAGGGAACTGGTTTGAAAGGGTTGCCCGAAGAACGCGCGGTGATGCTGGGTACATATATTATTGAAAACAACGCCACGGTGCGAAAAACCGCAAAGGAATTCCATATTAGCAAATCTACCGTCCACAAGGATGTAGCCCAAAGGCTGAAAATGTTAAACCCCCAGCTGTACAACAACGTAAAGGCGGTGTTGGCACAAAATAAATCGGAACGCCATATTCGCGGCGGTATGGCCACCAAACAAAAATACGAGAACTTAAAACACAAATAACCCCCATATCCGGCCCAAAACGCCGGATATTTTTTTGCTGTAAACCAAAGGTAGTGCCTCTTTTATCTGGCCGTATACCGGCAAAACCGGCGGGTTATCTTTTATAGCCGGCCATATGCCCCAAACAGGGTTTGGATTTTCCCTCCGCCTGTATCCGCCCGCCGGGGAACCTGCCAGATTGCTTGGCCGGGCGGCTTTTTTTGCAATGCCAAACCTGTTATAATAGCGTTGGAAAGGGGGCAATGTTATGACGCTTCAGCAACTGCGCTATGTGGTTACCATTGCCGGGTGCGGCTCGTTTAACGAGGCCGCCAAAAAGCTCTATGTATCCCAGCCCAGTTTATCCAACGCCGTAAAAGAGCTGGAAGCCCAGTTAGGCATTACCATTTTTGGACGCAGCAACAAAGGCATCCATGTTTCGGTGGAGGGCGCCGAATTTTTAAGCCTGGCCCGCCAGATAGTGGAACAAGCCGATTATGTGGAAAGCCGCTATTTGCATGCGCCGGTGCCCAAACAGCATTTTTCGGTATCCACCCAGCATTATGCGTTTGCAGTCAATGCGTTTATCGACCTGCTCAACGCTTTCCCCATGGAGGAATACGACCTGCACCTGCGCGAAACCCGCACCTACGATATCCTGGACGACGTGCGTTCGCTGCGCAGCGAAATTGGTATTTTGTTTTTAAATTCCTCCAATACCAAGGTGCTTTCCAAAATGTTTAGCCAGAACCATTTGGAATTCACCCCGCTTTTTAGGGTAACGCCGCATATTTTTGTCAATTCCCGCCATCCGGTGGCAAACAAAAAAAGCGTGACATTAAAAGAAATGCAGCAATATCCGGTGCTCACCTTTGAGCAGGGCATGTACAATTCGCTGCATTTTTCCGAAGAAATTGTCAATGTGGACGCGCACAAACGCCATATCCATGTAAGCGACCGCGCCACTTTGTTTGATTTTCTCGGCGCGCTGGACGCCTATATTGTGGCCACCGGCTTTATCAATCCCGATATGGCCGGCAAGGAGATTGTTTCGATCCCTTTGCAGCTGGATTCGGTTACCACCATTGGGTATATTGCGCTGAAAAACGCAAAGCTCAGCCGCTTGGCAGAAGCGTATATCGGCTGCCTCAAACAGGTTTTAACCCGCCCGGATGCGCCTCTGCCGGTTGGCAGCGTTATAGTATAAAACTATAACAAATAATAGCTATTTTGAATTGTTATATAATCCCAAATTGTGGTATAGTGTTTTGGGAAGAAGATAGGGCCTCTTTCATGGGGACAAAAAAGAAGCAGGAACGTTTCGTCTCCTGCTTCCTTCATGTTCAAAAGGTTTTGGCTTTGTGCTATTCCATAATCTTAATGGGGTTGATCCATTCCCCAAATTCTTTTACTGCAAAATGCAGGTGCGGGTCCAAACCCACTTCGCACATGGCGGTATCCGAAACCGTGCCGATGGTCTGGCCGATGGTTACCGCATCGCCCTGGTTGACCGCTACGTTTTCATCCAGCGAAAAATAATAGCTGACAAGCCCGTTGGTGTGTTCAATTTCAATGCATTTGCCCCACATGCTGTCGGTGTATACCTGCATTACGGTGCCGTCGCCGGCGGCTTTTACTTCGGTGCCGGCCTGCGCGGCAATGTCAATGCCGTCATGGGTGCGCCAGTCGTTTAAGGTAACGGATTTGACCAGTTCGCCGTCGGAATACTCATTGATCACCTCGCCAGACACTGGCAGCATAAACTGCTGCCGATACGGCCTTTGCGCCTCGGTTGAGTCGCTTGAGGCGTCCGAAGAGCTTTGCGAGGGTGTATCCTGTGGTTGCGAGCTGGAGGACTCTTGCGGTGTTTGTGACGAAATGGCAACGTCGCTTTGCGGTTTCTCTACAGGCGTTTGGGAAGGGGTTTGCACCCAGTTGTAGTTTGACTCCCTTTGCTCGTCGGATATAATGGGAGCCTCGCTTATATCCGAAACGGAATTTAGCGTTTTATCCACCACCACCCATGTAGCTACACCGGTGCCGATGAGCGAAAGAGCCAACGCCAAATAAAACCCTTTGCCTGCTATGAACTTGGTAAATTTATTTTGTGAAAATCGAATTTTACCCATTGATTTTGCACCTCCACCCATAGTGTGGACGCACAGGCGATGGTTTATGCCAACCAAAACCGGAAATTTTGAAAAAATTTTTCTGCAAAAAATATCTGTGTTTTGCCCAAAGGAAGGGAAACTATGCAGCAAGACGATGTGCTCAACCGTTTTTATAAAGGTTTACAGGACGGCCTGCCCATAGGGCTGGGATATATTTCGGTATCCATTACCTTTGGCATGCTGGCGGTATCTTCCGGCATCCCCATTTGGGGCGCGGTGCTTATTTCTATGACCAATTTAACTTCCGCCGGGCAATTGGCGGGTATTTCGCTTATTTGCGCGCATGCTTCCATGCTGGAAATGGCGCTGACGCAATTGGTTATCAACATCCGTTATGCGCTTATGTCCCTTTCGCTTTCGCAAAAGCTGGATAAAAACATTTCCATCCCCAAGCGTTTGTTAATTGCATTTGGCAATTCGGATGAAATTTTTGCCTTGGCTTCCACCAAAAAGCAAACCATTGGCGCACGCTATTTTTACGGGCTTATGTGCTGCCCCTATTTGGGCTGGGCGCTGGGTACGCTTATCGGCGCGGTGGCCGGCGGGCTGCTGCCCGAAAACGTGCGTTCGGCGCTGGGCATGGCCATATATGGCATGTTTGCCGCTGTGATTGTGCCCCCCGCCAAACATTTTCATCCCATCGGCAAGGTGGTTTTGATTGCCGTCGTGCTCTCCTGTATTTTTGCATGGGTGCCTGGGCTTAACCAGCTTTCCATGGGATTTGTCATCATCCTGTGCGGGGTGGGCGCTGCGCTGCTGGGCGCGTATTTATTTCCCATCAAGGAGGCACAAGGGTGATGGACATCGGGCGATTTTTATGGTATGTTGTAGTTATGGCCGGTGTCACCTATCTTATCCGTATGCTGCCGCTGGTGCTTATAAAAAAGAAAATCCAAAACCCGTTTTTAAAATCGTTTTTGTTTTATATCCCATACGCCGTATTGGCGGCCATGGCTTTTCCGGCAGTGCTTTCTTCCACTTCGTCGGTGTGGTCGGCCATTTTGGGGCTGGCGGTAGGCGTTTTGCTTTCTTTTAAAGAAAAAGATTTGCTAATCGTTGCCGGCTGTGCCTGCGTCACGGTGTTTTTGGTAGAATATTTGCTATCTTCGTTTGGTGTAATCACCTTCTAACGTTTTATTCTGTAAGGCGCCCTGTGCATTTATGCACGGGGCGTTTTGCATTTGCCAAACAAAAAATAAAGCTGTCTGCAGCTTAAGAGCATAGTTTTCAGAAAACAAAGGGACGGCCACATGCCGTCCCACACAAAAAGTTCTTTATCTCACCGCTGTTGTTTTACAGGCGGCTTTTTTTGCTTTTCAAGCGGCGGTTTTGCCGTTTAAAGGGTGTTTTCCTCCGGCGAGGGGTTGGGGTTGGCTGCAAAGGTTTGGCCTTGACAAGGCTGGTTTGCAGGCGTTTGCGCCAATGGCTCCTTTTCTGGCAAAGCCGGCCCCAGGGTCTTGCTTTTCCCGCCCCACACGCCGGTATACAAACACGCGCACACAATGGAAGCCAGCGGGATGGTAAGCAAAATGCCAAAGCTGCCCACCAACGCCTGCAAAATTTCCACAATAATCACTTCGCGGTTCATCAATTCGGTCAGCGAATCGCTGTAGGAAACCAGCAAAAGCGTTGTGGAAAACGAGCTGCCAATGTAGGCCAGCACCAGGGTGTTGGCCATGGTGCCCATCATATCGCGGCCGATGGTAATACCAGAACCCACCAGCCCCCGCCAGGTTTCGTTGGGGGCTTTTACATGGATTTCCTGAAGCGAGGACGCAATGGACATCGCCACATCCATAATCGCGCCCACTGCGCCCACCACAATAGAAGCAAAGATGATGGCTTTTAAATCCACCGGGTTTTGCAGCATGGTTAAATACATCGCTTCTTCGTCCACCACGCCGGTAAGGCCTAAAACCCTGTCCATAATCAACACCAGCGCCGCGCACACCAACACCCCGCTAAAACAGCCAATAGCCGCGCAAATGCTTTTTTGGTTGATGCCGTAAACCACCAGCAGCGTCATCACGATGATAAACACACACAGCCCCAGCGACCATGCGTACAAATTCTGCCCGGCCAGCGCCGCGGGCACCAGCACGGCAAACAGCGAAAGCACCGTTAGCAGCAGCGAAATAATGGTGTTTACCCCCTGCATGCGCCCAAAGATGATTAAAAAAACCATAAGCACAATGCCCAGAATCCACAGCCCGTCGGTGCGCACAAACTCCATAAGCATGTATTCGGCGCCGTATTGGCTGTCGTTGTGGTGCTGTATCAAAATCACATCGCCGGCGCGCACTTCCTTTTGCTGCATGGCAAACATGCTGTCAATCGCCTGCACGCCGTAAACGGTTTGCCCTTTTTCTTCCCCCTGCAGGGCGGTTGCTGTAAAGGTGATGGTGGTGTTGGTTAAGGTGGCTTCCCCGGCCAGGGTGTATTCGTCCACCTGGCGCTCTACAATGCGCTCCACCTTGGCCTTGATGATGTCCCCTTCCATATCTCCCTGCAGGATTTGTATATCCTGCGTGACATACCGGTTGGCACCCCACAAAAACAAAATGGAGAAAAGGATGGTCAATATATACACAACGTATTTTTTCATAAGTTTCTCCTAAAGGTATATTTTGTTCTGCTTTTGCCACTGGCCCTTGCCCCAAACGGCCGCCATCTATAAAAATACAACCGCCGGCGTGTGTGGCTGGCGGTTGTTTTGTGTAAACCAGTTGTTATTATGCGCGCTCCAGGTTTTGGTCCCTGCCCGGGCCAACGCCCACCATTTTAATCGGGCAGCCGCAAATTTCTTCCAGCTTGGCAATGTATGCCTTGCAGCCTTCGGGCAGTTCTTCAAAGCTGCGGCAGGAGGAAATATCCCCCTCAAAGCCGGGGAAGGTTTCATAAATCGGCTCGCATTTGGCCAATTCCTCAATGGTGGCCGGGAAATCGTATAAAACGCGCCCGTCTTCATGGCGGTAAGCCACGCAGATTTTCAAATCCCCAATGCCGCACAGGGTATCCAGCTTGTTAATGGCAAGGCTGGTCAGCCCGTTTACGCGCACAGCATAGCGGATAATCACCGCGTCAAACCAGCCGGTGCGGCGCGGGCGGCCGGTGGTGGTGCCAAATTCGTGCCCGCGGTTGCGGATAAGGTCGCCGGTTTCGTCAAACAATTCGGTGGGGAAAGGCCCTTTGCCCACGCGGGTGGTGTAGGATTTTGCCACGCCGATGATGTCGTCCATCATGGTTGGGCCAACGCCCGCCCCAATGCAAAAGCCGCCCGCTACCGGGTGCGAGGAGGTGACATACGGGTAGGTGCCCATGTCCAAATCCAAAAGCATGGCCTGCGCCCCTTCAAACAGCACCTGTTTGCCTTCTTTGTGGGCGTTGTAGATGAGAACCGACGTATCGTCCATGTATTCTTTCAGCTGCTGGCCATATCCTATGTAATCTGCAATGGTTTTTTCAATATCAATGGCGTTGCCGCCGTATACCTTGGTGATGATATCGTTTTTCAGCTTCCCTACTTCCCGGGCTTTTTCTGCAAAAATTTCCGGGTGCACCAAATCGTAAAAGCGCAGGCCGATTCTTTCGGCTTTGTCCATATAACAAGGGCCGATGCCGCGTTTGGTGGTGCCAATTTCCGACTTGCCACGATAGGCTTCCGAAAGGCCGTCCAACGCAATATGCCAGGGCATAATAATATGGGCGCGCGGGTCGATGCGCAGGTTTTTGCAGGCAACGCCGCGGGCTTTTAAGCCGCCTATTTCTTCTAATAAAACATTTGGATCGACTACCACACCGCTGCCGATGAGGCAAAGTGTGTTGGGATATAAAATGCCCGAGGGGATTAGATGGAGCTTGTACACCTCATCGCCGCTTTGCACGGTATGGCCGGCGTTGTTCCCGCCCTGGGCACGTACCACAACATCTGCGCGGGAAGCCAGGATATCGATAATCTTACCCTTTCCTTCGTCGCCCCACTGGACGCCAACTACTACTTTTGCAGACAAATCCAAAACCTCGTTTCCAAATAAATTTTGCAATTGTTGCGGCGGCCGCTCTTGGGCAAAGTGCTTTTGCGCAGCCCTTTTTGCACCAGCCGCATGAAAATAAGCGCCGCCAGCCTTGCAAAGATGTTCCTTGCCGGGCTGTCCAATTGAACAGCATCGCCGTAGCTGCCGGCCGCAACTTGCCTATGGCTTGTAAGCCGCCTTCGCTTAAATGCTGTTTGCCCAAACCAAAAATTCCCTGCGCAGCCCTTATGCCAGCCCATGCGCCGAACGGCTTTGGGGCGTTAAACGCGGGCGCGTAAAACATCTTTGTGCAAGGCGTGCCGGGCCTTATCCGGTTGCGCCCGGCAGCACCGTATTTGTTATTATACCAAAATTGTACGGGCGTTACAAGAAAGAAGCGTATATGCGTTTGCTTTTCGGGAATAAATCCAGTTTTTTCGTACCAAACTAAGCGTATACCATGCAATTTTTAAAATGCAGGGCAGCATTTTGCAGGCTTTTTGTAAAAAACGCCGCCTTTTTGAAACGGAGAGATGATTTTGCAGCT
>CAJFVS010000110.1 GCA_904420505.1 Candidatus Alloruminococcus vanvlietii
CAATAACCTGTGCCAGTTCTATTCTGCCACCCAAATGGGAACGTTTATCTATACGGGTGTGCTATGCCCCTGCCCTTAAACTTTTTTGGCTTTGCCAACTGAAAATAGGGGGTATGCGCGCGTTAAGCTTCGGAAAACTGCTTTATTTATATATGTTAATTGTAAATGATACACCCCCTTTGCATCTCTTGCAGGGTAAAACATCACTTCACCCACCGGTCTTTGAGAGGGTTGTTTATTTCTTTGATAGGGGGGCATCCTAAAAAGAACATTCGTTCTAATTGCTTTAAAATTGCCTCTTTCTTGTGCGTTTGTTCTTTTCTTGTAAATTCCATCAAGAACAGATGTTCTTTTACTTTAGCACCATTTTTCAAGGGCTGGCGGCAATCCAAACAAAAAGAGAACGGCTGCCCGTTCCCTTAGGTGTTCTATTCGGCTTTTCTTAGCTCTTTAATGGCCGCTGTGTGGTTCATCACAACATTTTCCAGCGTCTTTACGCGGTCTTGCAAATCCTCAACCTGCGCAGCCCGTTCATTGGCCTTGTCCAGTTTCTTTGCAATGTCGCCGTACTGCTCGGCAATCAACTGTATATTGTGGTCTTGGTGTTCCACTAATACACGAGTATGCCGCGTTTCTGTGCGCAATTCTTCTTGGCCTTTTTCTAGTGCTTGCAGTCTATCGTTGATAGGCTCTAATGCGTTTGTAATTTCTTCCCGCATCATATCGCGCAATGCTTGCATTTCTTCGTTTGTCATGCTTTCCACCTCTCAGTATGTTCAGTATACCCGCTTTTTGCGCCTTTGGCAACGTGGGATATTGCACAAAGTTTAGGACTGCTGTTCTTTGTCCCGCTGCATGGTTTCATCTATGGCGCGGGCAATAAAGCCGTTCACGCTCTCGCCCTTGGTTTCAGCGTGAGCCTTGATTTCTTCCTTGCGGCCTTTGGGTACTCTAACTTTGATTTCATCCAAATTGTTTTTTATATATTTTGCGGTAGCTTTTTGTTGTGCTTTTGAGACAGTCATATTATCACCCCCATAATATTATACCTTACAATTATAATGGGTACAATATATATTTTCACTAATATATTGGGTACATATTTGTTTACTTTACCAATTGATATATTGGGTACAATATATTATAATAAAACCATAGCAAAGAGGAAAAGCGAAGGTAGACGGGTAAAGCCAAGAATACCACATAAGAGCGGGGACGGATACGGAACGGGAAGCACAGCGCCACTACTGCAAAGCCCCCCGCCGCTAAAACCCTTAGCAGAGAGCAAAAACCAACCGCAACCGAGGTAGACAACCCCTCACAAACCTATCTATCGTACCTGTGAGCCAAGCAAGGGCGCAGCAATAGTCAGGCAAGATGGATAGGGGTTGCAAGAAAGGGGAACGAAATATGACAAGCGCAACCATGAAAAAGACAATAATCTATCTGTTGAGTGGTAATTTTTGCTGTGGGCATATCATTCGATTTCAAAGCACTGTTTTCGGCCGAATTATCGCTTGCAGATTGATTACATTCTGCGTCTTTATGCAAGTTCATTTTTTGCCCTCGTTTCATTGCGTCTGCGTTCTGCCGCTGTCGTCCCGCGCGTATAGGTACGGAAAACTACATTGGCAATTCTTCATAGTTTATCGCTTTTTCCGTTTTTTCTCCGAAAAACTGCGCATTTAATTCCTGCACCCTCTTTTTGTGCTGTGCGGTCAATTCTTCCAATTTTTGAAAATATTCGCTTTCTTTGCGTGTGAGGTAAATCCTTTCGGCCATATCTATGCAACGTGAAAGCAGCATATTTTCCATGCCTGTTATAGTATCGCTTTCATATAAGCTGCGCAAATTGTTTTTGTACTCTTTGTACATTTCTTGTAAGTTCATTTTTAATACCTCGTTTCTGCGGGCGCAAACCACTGTTTGTTTCCGTAAAAGTAAAACGGCCATTGGCCAATGCTGCCCGTCTTGTTTTTTGCTAACTTTATGATTTTTTCGCGTGGTATGTTGGGTTTTACTGGTGTGTTGTCCACGTTGTCGATAAGTAAAATTGCATCTGCATCTTGCTCGATTTGCCCGCTTTCACGCAGGTGGGACATTTCTAAGCCCTGCTCGCCCTGCCGGTTTACCTGCGATAAGGCTATCACCGTAACGCCGAAGCGTTGGGCGAAGATGTGCAAATTTTTGGAAATGTTAGTTACTTGTTCGTACAATGAACGCCCCTCGCCCTTTAATAAGCTCAAATAGTCGATGAAGATAACCTGTGCTTGTAGGCTTAACGCTTTTGCCGCAACCTGCGCTACGCTGTAGCCCGCCGCGTTTACCACCTGTATTTTTAGCTTTCCAAAATCCGCGCCACATTGTAGCAGTTTATCGCGTTCGCTTTCCTGCCGGCGGTTCAGCGCCCCAAAATCGGCCCCTGTGTAGTTGCACAAAAGGCGGTCATATATCTTTTGCACGCTGGTTTCAAGGCTGAAAAATGCCACGTTTTTGTCATACGCCATACAAAGGGCCATTTGCAAAGCAAAGGCGGTTTTGCCGCTGCTTGGTCTGCCCGCTATGATGAGATAATCGCCCTTGTCCAAAAGCAGGTGCTTGTCGATGCAGGCAAAGCCAGTGGAGTAGTATGCGTGGCGCTGGCCTAATGCGTTGTACACGCTTTCCAAACCCTGCAAGGCGTTCATGCTTTGGCTTGTGCTGGGGGCAAACTCTTTGAGCATGGCGGTTAACCGGCCCGCAATTTCTTCCATTGGCCTGCGTTCGCCGCAAAGCAGTTGTAGGGCTTGCGCCTGTTCGGTTAAGCGCCTATAGGCTGCCTGCTCGCGTATCTTTTGGGCGTATTCAACCGCGTTGCCGGTTTGGGGGGCTTCTAACCCCAGTAAGCCGATAAGCTCTTGATATTCTACCCCCAGCGCGCCCACAAGGTTTACCACGTCTACACTTTGTCTGCCCATAAACAAAGCCTTGCAGGCCCCAAAAACTTGCGCCAAAGCGGGATGGGAAAAATCATCGGGGGATAGTTCCAGCAAAGCGGGCATGTTGTCGTTTGGCTTTGTAATGGCAAGCCCCAATGTCGCGCGCTCGTAAACGCTGGAAGCATCCCACACCGCTTGTGTGCTTAAAACCAAGGCAAATCACCGCCTTTTTGCGCTTGTTCGGGCGTTTCGTCCTCCCAGCGGCCTTGATTGAGCCACGTTGCCGGGTTGGGGATATATTGGCCGTTATTCTTGCTCCATTGCTCGCTGCACTTCTGCTGGTCGATTGCCTGCACAAGTGTTTCAACCGGTACTTTTACCTTGTCGAAAGCTTTCTTAGCAGCTATTTTCCCTACTTTCTTCGGGTAGGCTTGCCAAAACACGTCAAACGCGGAGGCAACAGCAGGTATATTGTCTTGGTCTTTGTCATAGTCTTTGTCTTTTTCTTTGTCATTGTCTTTGTCATAGCTTTTTTTGCTTTCACAAAAACCATTTGCTTTTTTTGGTTTTGCTTGCTTTTTCGGCCTGCCGCCCATTTTCCCAGCCTGCGAGCGGGTTTCGGACAATTCCTCCAACGCCTTGTTGTCCCTGTCTATCTGGGATTTCATCATCGGAAACAAGAATCGCTCGTTCCCGCAAAGCTGCGGGGCTGCGCCATCCCTTGCGTACTCTAACAAGGAAGTGAACAGCCTCCCCCTCTCTGCGTCACCAAGCGGTTCTATCGCGTCCAGATAGTCTACAAAAAGCTTAATATATGTTGGCATTAACCCACCCCTACTACGACAATCCCGCTATTTTGGGAAACTAAAAAGCCCTTAGCCAGCAGAAGTTTTAAATCGTCCTCGCTGGCCCCTATCATGCGTTGTATAAGTTTGGGGTTCTTTACAAAGCCGTCATCATCGGCCTGCATCCCCAAACGGAAATACAAAGCTTGCGTTGTCAAAGGCATTTCGGAAAATGCGTCTGAATCCACCACAGATTTAGAAAACATGCGCCGTTCAGCCATTTTTAACCCCCTTTTGGGAATTTGGGTTGACTTTGCCTCTCTTTTTTGGTACGTTTGTATCGAGGTTATTTTCCTTGCGTTCACTACGGTTGCCGCCGTGTGGGCGCTTTTTTTGTTGCCATTTTGCACGCTGCCGCCTCCTTAATTGCTTTTGTGTCCCGCTTTTTGCATAAGCCATTGGTTGAGCGCGTCCACCGGTATGACAATTCGCTTGGATGATACGCGAACAGCGGGAAAATCCTCGCGGTTGCATAGCTCGTATGCCACGGGTAGCGAGATGCCCAGTGCTTTTGCCGCTTCGTTTACGGTATAAACCAGTTTTTGTGTTTGCATAGTACGCCTCCTTAAACGCGGTCATTTAGTTTATATATATAATAGCATACATGAAGTGTTTTTTTCAAGTTTATTCGTATTTTTAAGCTATACTTATGTTTTAATTTAAATTGTTGCTTTTTTCTTCTTTTTGTGCTATATTGTTGAATATAATTTATTTTAATAAAAATAGATTTAATTTTTTCAGTAAAGGGGAAAGACGCTTTGAATAACCTCGAAATATTTGCTAAGCGTTTAAAAGAACGTAGAACCGAATTGAAAATGAAGCAATCGGAGTTAGCAAAATCCGCCCAAACCAGTGCCCAAACAATTTCGTCATATGAACAAGCAGACGGCACAAAAAGAAAAAACCCAACGCTTGCAAACGCAATTGAAATAGCCAAAAAATTGAATGTGTCGCTTGATTGGTTATGTGGATTAGCGGATAGCAACAGCAAATCCGATGATTTTGCTTTTGAATGGTTGCGGTATTTGGTAAATCTGTTGTCAAATCCGCCGATGGTAATTTCTCATTCTTCTGTAGAGGCGCCGTGGCATTTTCCAGATAGAAAGGCAATCACTTGGTATGTTCACAAGCCGGCTGATGAAACTGATGAATCCTCTGTGCGTATCGTTTTAAATGACGAAGTGATGGAAAAATTTTTTGATGGAATTCAGGCCGTAAACAAATTGCAGGACAGCAAAATAGAACCACAGCTTTATAACACGTTGATTGATGCAGTTGTAAAGCAATACAAGGAATATTTTGTTCCGGAGGCAGACTGGGGGAAGATTACAGGTGAAAAAGGGTTGGATGGACTTGATTTCTAGCAGGAGGCGACACGCATGAAAACCCGTAACGCACAAGGGGCGGGCACCATCCGCAAGCGCAAAGACGGCAATTGGGAGGCCCGCTATACCATAGGGCGCGACCCTGGCACCGGCAAGCAGGTGCAGCGCTCTATTTATGGCAAAACACAGGCCGAAGTGCGCAAAAAGCTAACATCGGTGCTAAAAGACGTGGATTTGGGCGTATATCAAGAGCCCTCGCGCCTTACCGTGGGGGAATGGCTGGATATTTGGTTAAATGAATATGTAAAGCCCACCGCCAAGCACAACACCTATGCCAATTATGAAACGCAAATCCGTTTGCGCTTAAAGCCCGCTTTTGGGGCAACCCGTTTGCAAGAGCTAAAACGCTTGCCACTCCAACAGTTTTTTAACCAATTGCATACGGGCGCCAACCCGCTTTCTCCCAAAACCATTAAAAATATACACGGCATTTTGCACAAGGCGCTGGCAACCGCTTTAGACTTAGACTATATTTTTGTGAATCCCGCCGACCGTATCAAGCTGCCGCAAATTACCCGCAAGGAAATTAAGCCTTTACAGCAACAGGATATTGCCGCCTTTTTAAAGGCTATTGAACAGGAAGAATACAAAAACGTGTATCTCGTTGCCCTGTTCACCGGCTTGCGTGAGGGGGAAGTTTTGGGCCTTAGCTGGGAAAATATTGACTTTGAAAACGGCACCGTCACAGTCAATCGTCAATTACAGCGTACAAAAGCTAAAGGCGCAAGTGGGCAATATTATTTCAGTACCCCCAAAAACGGTAAAGCAAGGGTAATTTATCCCGCTCACTTTGTTATGCAGGCATTGAAAAGCGAACAGATAAGCCAAGCGCAACACCGCTTAAAAGCGGGAAAAGCGTGGCATAATCCCGACAATTTGGTATTTACCAACCCATTAGGGGAACATTTGGCAATACAAACCGTATTTTTACGCTACAAACGTTTAGCCTCTTCCATCGGTCTGCCAGATAGTCGCTTTCACGATTTGCGCCATACTTATGCCGTCACCGCCTTACAGGAGGGTGACAACATCAAAACTGTACAAGAAGCATTGGGCCATGCAACCGCAAGTTTTACGCTGGACGTTTACGGGCATGTAACCGATAAAATGAAAGAAGAAAGCCGCAACCGAATGGAAGCGTTTATACACTCCTTAAAAGCATAAAGCACCCGAATATTCGAAGGCTTTTTTGTTTGCTTTTATTGTTTTTCAATCTGTAAAGGGTAAACTAAAGGGTAAAAGACCTTTTTTACATAACAAAAACCCGCCTAAACGCAGTGTTTAAGCGGGTTTGTTTGTGGTGGGAGAGGATGGATTCGGACCATCGAAGCGAAAACGCAACAGATTTACAGTCTGCCCCCTTTGGCCACTCGGGAACTCTCCCTCATATATAGTGGAGCTGGTGGACGGATTCGAACCCCCGACCTGCTGATTACAAATCAGCTGCTCTACCAGCTGAGCTACACCAGCCCATTTTTGTGACGAATGTTATATTAACATACTCTACCCGCTTTGTCAAGAAATTTATCCATTTTCTTTTTTGAAAAATTTTTTCTTTGCCTGTATGAACACCGGCGATTCGTCCCATAGTATGGATAACGCATTTTTTACAACAAACCCAAGCGTCGGATACTTGCAAAACGGAAAAAAGGAGGGGTTTGATGAAGCGCAGCAACAAGTGGCGGTATTTTTTGCTGGCGTTTTCCTTTACCTTTTTGCTGCTTAGTTCCCTTGCCATGGTGGTTGTGCTGGCCGGGCAAAGGCACGGCCCCCTAACCCAGCCCAATATTACCGACCAAAATGGTTCAACCTACCAACCCGACTATACCGACCGGTATTCTTTAGTGGCTGTTTGCTTATCCAACCAAGGGGCAGCCAATGAATTTTTCCTTCTCCAGTTTGACCCGGAGCATGCCAATGCAACATTGGTTTCGCTGCCGGCCAATACCAATATTTCCGCAAGCGATTCGGCTACCCTTACATTGGCGCAAAGCTATCAAAATTATGGCGCCAAAGCGGTTTTGGCCGATATCAACCGCTATTTTGGCACCGATATCCTGCGTTATGTGGCGTTGGACCGCCAACAGCTTTTGACCTTTTTAGAGGCTGTGGGCAGCGTGGATTTTACCTTGGAACAGGATATCCAATACAGCGACGGCGTACGTGACGTGCATTTGCGAAAAGGCCCGCAGCTTATCACCCCGCAGGTGCTCATCGATATTTTAAACGCGCCCGCGCAAAATCAAAACAAATTGCAGCAGGCCCATCTGGCCGGTTCGCTGGCACAGGCGTACCTGAATACCTCCTTGCTTTCCAAAAACCAAAACGGGCGCAATATTTTCAATTCCCTGGTCAACAATTCTGAAAACAACCTAAGCATTTTGGATTTTGATACCCTCAAACCCATTGTATCCTATATTGCCGCTAATGCCCAAAGCGCGCCTGTACAGCTTATACAGGCCTTTGGCAGCCTGCAGCAAAACGCCCTGGCTTTGGATGAGAGCACCTACCAGCAGATACAAACGCTGTTTTCATCCCAAAGCCCCTCTTCCTTGCCAACTTCTTCTCATTCTTCCTCTTCTTCCCCATAAAAGCTTTATACGCCCTTAACTTGCCTATTGCGGTAAATTAAGGGCGTATAAAGTTTTGGGCGTATACAGTACTTTTTGAGGGGCTTGTACACTTTTAAAGCGTCTGGCTTTCCCTTTTGCCAAGATGGCCGCAAAGCCTTTTTGCTTTGCCTATATTTATAAAAAAGCCCGATGGTTTGGTTCCATCGGGCTTTTTGGTTTGGGTTAAACTTAACCGAACAGGTTGATATCAATGCGCAAATCTTCGGGCTGGTATTTGTCAATAGCTGGTTGGTTAAATTCCACATTCAGTGTATCGCTGCGCTGGGTCAGCATTTCTTCAAACTCCGGGGTTTTCATCTCGCTTAACAAAGCGCTTTGGTTTTCAATCAACCAGTTGTATATTTCCATAAGATTTAAACGCTGTGTAACAAAAATATACAGCTCGGTTTCAATCACCTGGAAGTCGTTTACTTCCATCTGCTGTACGGCTTCAATAAATTCTGTGGGGTACTCTTCCGAGTTGATGGGGATATAGGTATCATAACGCAGCTCGTCTTCTTTTTCCTCATCGGTCAGCTCGGTGCCATAGCGTTCGGCGTCGTATTCGGCAATCAAATCGTTAAATTCCTCGCCGTTTTGCGCGCGTTCAACATAATCGTTGGCGCGCTCTAAAAGGTCGGCTTTCTCTTCCTCGCTCAATTCGCCGTCGGCATCCACCAAAGGCATTAAGATATAGCGCACCTTAACATAATTTTCCTCCGCCCAGGCCTGCAGCTCGTCGTTGGAGACTTCCTCCACGCCTTCTTCGCCGTAATAATGGTTAAAGATGCTTTGGCGCTTGTACACATTGGTTAATGCCGCCTTAACCGAAGCTTCGCCAATGCCGTTGTGTTCGTATTGGTCGGCATATTGGGTCATATACGACCTGGTTAAGTTATCAATGCGGTTTTCGCCGTCTGCGGTCACTTCCAAGCCCAGTTCATCAAACCATTTTTCAATGGCCACATGTTCTTTTACGCTTTGCTGGGCGTGTTCTTCAATCCACTGGCTGGCCGGAATACCGTCGATATCCACCTCCAGCACCTGCTCGGCGCCGGGGATTTGGGTTTCGTTGATTGCCTCGGAAAAAGCGTTTTGCAGATAAAACAGGTAAAGCCCTGCGGAAATCTCCGTATCATCTACGCGCATCGCCCAGGATACATCCGCCTGGCTGCAAGCTGCCAGGGAAAACACCATAACACAGCACAGCAGCAACGCAGCTATTTTTTTGATTGTTTGGGACATTGCGTTTGTCTCCTCCTTCAATAAGGTGCCAAAGCACCGTTTATGCGATGTTTGCACAGCCGGTAAAGCCCGCTGCACAAAAAAGAAAGCGCTACCCGCCGCAGGGCCAAAACAGCAGCAACCTGCTGGATGCCTATACGGGCGCCGTTTGCCAAATTGCCAATTCCCACCCTGCCCCTTGCGCAGGCCAAACGCTTTGCGCATTTGGGGTGCTGGCTGTGGGCGGCGCACGCAATTGGCACAGCTTTTGCTATACAAAGCCGGTTTTGCCGAAAACAGACCCTGTGTACCCGCTGTGCCGGCGGTTTGTTTTCTTTTCCCCGGTAAGGGGGACATTCCCATTTTTGGCCGTACACGTTTATACGCCATATATAAACTGTATTATACATGCTTTCAGGGCGCTTGTCCAGCCCTATTCCACGCTTAATACCTCGCGCATGGTGTCCAAAGCCGGGGTTCCCTCCTGCATTTTTACAGCGATATACGGCTTTTTGCCCGGCGAGACCATCGCGCGGCGTTTAAACGCCCCGGCAATTTTGGAAGCCAGCTGCATATCCAGCTCTTTCATGTAAAAATACAGGGTGTCCGCGCGCTGGGTAATTTCTACAAAGCCCCTTTGTGCCGCGCGGTTGCGCAAAAGCGCCACATCGATAAGCCCTTTTACCGCCTGGGGCACATCGCCAAAGCGGTCGATCAACTCATCGGTTACATCAAACACATCGTCTTCATTTTTTACGCTGGCCACTTTTTTATACACATCCAGCCGCTGGGAAAGGTCGGGGATATAGCTTTCGGGGATATGCGCATCCAAACGGATATCCACCAAACATTCGCACAAAGCGTCTGCGGGTTTTTCGCCCCGTTGCTGGGCCACCGCTTCGGAAAGCAGCTTGACATACAATTCATACCCCACCGCTTCCATATGCCCGTGCTGTTTGGCGCCCAAAATGCTGCCTGCCCCGCGGATTTCCAAATCCCTTAACGCGATTTGGAAGCCCGAACCGAACTTGGTAAACTCGCGTATGGCCGAAAGGCGCTTGGCGGCTACCTCGGTGAGCACCTTGCCGCGGCGGAAGGTCATATACGCAAACGCCCGCCTGTTGGAACGCCCTACCCGCCCCCTTAGCTGGTACAGCTGGGAAAGCCCCATGCGGTCGGCGTCCTCGATGATTAACGTGTTGCAGTTTTGCACATCCACCCCGGTTTCAATAATGGTGGTGCATACCAAAATGTCGATTTCCCGCTCCAAAAGCTGCTGCCAGATTTTGGAAAGCTGTTCTTCCGGCAGCTTGCCGTGGGCCGAAACAATGCGCGCGTCGGGGAAGGCATTTTGCAGTTCCCCTAGCTTTTTGTCGATGGTTTCCACCCGGTTGTATAAATAAAACACCTGCCCGCCGCGCCTTAGCTCCTTGCGGATGGCGTCGTAAATCACCGCTTCGTTGTATTCCAGCACATAGGTCTGCACCGGGTAGCGGTCCAAAGGCGCTTCTTCAATCACCGACATATCCCGGATACCGCTCATCGCCATGTTTAAGGTGCGCGGGATAGGGGTGGCCGAAAGGGTTAATACATCCACATTGTTGCGCAGCTCTTTAAAGCGCTCCTTGTGGCGCACGCCAAAGCGCTGCTCCTCATCGATGATGACCAGCCCCAAATCCTTGAATTTTACATCCTCCTGCACCAGGCGGTGGGTGCCCACTACAATGTCCACTTCGCCGGTTTGCAGGCGCTTGATGGTCTCTTTTTGCTGCTTAGGGGAACGGAAGCGCGACATAAGCTCTATCTCAATGGGGAAACCCTCCATGCGCTGCAAAATGGTCTGGTAATGCTGCCAGGCCAAAATGGTGGTGGGCACCAGTATGGCCACCTGCTTGGAATCAAGCACCGCTTTAAACGCCGCGCGCAAGGCAACTTCCGTTTTGCCAAAGCCAACGTCGCCGCACAAAAGCCGGTCCATCGGCACCGGGCGCTGCATGTCGCCCTTGATTTCCTCCACGCATCTTAGCTGGTCGTCGGTTTCCTCATAGGGGAAACGCTCTTCAAAATCGCGCTGCCAGTCGTTGTCCTCGCTGAAGGCATAGCCCTTGGTCTGCATGCGTTTGGCATACAAAAGGGTCAGTTCCTGGGCCATGTCGTCCACTGCCTGGCGCACCCGCTGCTTGGTTTTCTGCCATTCCACCGAGTTTAATTTGTTTAATTTTACCCGGCTGTCGTCTTTGGGGCCGATGTATTTGCTCACCAAATCCAGTTGGGTAACGGGTACAAACAGCGTGTCCGCCCCGGCGTACTGGATTTTGATATAATCTTTTACCACGCCTTGTACTTCTTTTTTCTCTATCCCCTGGAAAATGCCGATTCCGTGCGACACATGCACCACATAATCGCCTTTGTACAGTTCCGAAAGGCGGATGCCCGTGCGGGAGGAATTGGCTTTCTTTTTGGCTTTTTTGCGGCTGCGCACCGTGCGCCCGCCGTGGCACAATACCGCGCGTTTGATAGAAGGGTATTCCACCCCGCCCGAAAGCGCCCCGGCGGATACCGCTACGCGCCCGGGGTCAATATCGGGGATATCGGTGGAAAATACCGCCGGGATGCCGGCGTCGGACAAATCCTTTGCCAGGGTCTGCGCACCCTTTTCGGTGCCGCACAAAACCGCCACGCCAAAGCCCACCAGCAGCAGGTCGTTGATGTCCTCGCACAAAAGCTTGAATTCCCCGCCCCATAAAGCGCGCGAAACCGCCTCGATGTTGACCACCGAACGCACCAGGATATCCGGCACGGTTTTGGTAAAGGTATCCAGCAGCAAAGCGCCGTTTTGCTCCAGCGTGCGCACCAAATCGGGGTAATCCATGGCATAGGCGCGCGTGTCAAAACACGGCATGCCGTCTTCAACAAGGATTTTGATATCCTCCACCATGCGGGCGGAAAACGCCCGCGCCGCCTCTTTTACGGCGGTATAGTCGCTTACAAACACCAGCGGCGCGTCAAAATAATCCAAAAGGGTTTGCGGGGTCTGGTAACACAGGGGCAGGTAACGGTCCAGCCCCTGGGGCGCCACGCCCGCCTGTAAAAGCTCAATATCCGCGTTTATCCGCTCGTCGCGCGCGGGGTCTTTCTTTTTATAGCTTTGCAAAAGCTGCGAAAGCCTTTGCACCATCGTGCCGGTATCGGGGATAAGCACTTCTGCGCCCGGGGGGATGGTACAGGCCTTTAAAGAGTCGATGCGCCGCTGGGTTTCCATGTCAAACGCCGCCAGCGAATCGATTTCATCGTCAAAAAATTCCAGCCTTACCGGGTTTGGGTAAGACGGCGGGAAAATATCCAAAATGCCGCCGCGGCGCGAAAACTGGCAGATGCCGTCCACCTGCGGGCGGGATACATACCCCATCGCCACCAAACGCTGGGTAATTTCCTGCATTTGCAGGCGCTGCCCTACTTGGATGGAAAGGGTGCGCTCGCAATACAAATCGCGCGGCATGGTGTACTGCAGCAACGCTTCGGCCGAGCAGACCGCCACCTCGCATTCGCCTTTTATCACCTGGCCTAAAACCGCCAAACGCTTGTGTTCGTACTCGCGCGAAACGCCTTCTACCTCTAAAAACACATAATCGCGCGCGGGGAAAAGGATGGCTTTGCCTTCCCCCAAAAAGGTGTCCAAATCCTCCAGCAAACGCTGGGCCGAGGCTTCGTCGGGGGTGATGATAACCCCTTTTTGGTTTAGCTGCTTGCACAAGCTTGCAGCCAAATGCGCTTTATGCACGTTTGACAGCCCGAACACCGCGCTTGGGGTCACCCCTTCTTTGATGAGGGTTACCAGCCTGCGGTATTCAGGCAGATTTTTCAGCGTATGTTGTAAAAATGCCATGGGCGCATGCCCCCTTTGCTTAACCGTTGTATTTGCTCATGGCCAGCTGGTAGTTTTCCTGTACCATCAAATGCAGCGCTTTGCAGGCGCGAAGGGCGGTATCGTCTATTTTTTCGCGTTCTTCCTTGCTAAAGGCGCTTAACACCCAGTCGGCCAAATTGTAATCCGGATGCGGTTTGTGCCCCACCCCGATTTTGATGCGGGGGAACTGGTCCGACCCGCTTAAATAAATGATGTTTTTCATGCCGTTGTGGCCGCCGTCGCTGCCTTTTTGGCGGATGCGCATTTTGCCTACGTCCAGCGAGATGTCATCAAATAGTATAATCGTTTTCTCAGGGGGAATTTTGTAAAATTGCATCGCTTCGCATACGGCCTGCCCGGAAAGGTTCATATAGGTCGAAGGCTTCATCAAAAGCACCCGGCGCCCTTCCAGCTCCCCTTCCCCGCACAGGGATTTGTATTTGATGCGCTTCACCTGCACGCCCAATTCCTTTGCCAGCGCATCAATAGCGATAAACCCCGCGTTGTGGCGGGTGTTTGCATAGCGGTCGCCGGGGTTTCCCAGCCCCACAATCAAATATTCTATGCCGCTGGGGGCAAAACTCTTTTTAAACCTGTTAAACATATGTGCAAAGCTCCTTTTGCAAGTAATCTCCTGGTCCCCTTCGCCCTGTATGGCTGCCGTTTGTCAAATCCCAGGTTTCCTCTCTCCCCCCCTTTGTACCATCCAAACGCCAATGCGTTTGGAACGCCGGGCACAGGCTCCAACGCCGCAACAGCACGCTGCCGAGCGCTTTACGTTTGCGGGGGGCTTTGGGCGGGCAACACTGCCAAACGCCGCCGGTAGCGGGTAACATGCAGGCGGGGTTGGCGCCTCGGTCAAAAGCAGTTTTCTGCTTTTGGGCATCGCCGCAGCGGGCGGCAACTGCTCTTTTACATTCGCAGGCCGCCGTGCATGGGCGCCATTTGCCAAATCGCCGATTTGGATGCCACCGCAAGAGGGAGTTGCCCAAATCACAGATTTCCGCTGTACCCCTTCCGGCAGCCAAATTGCAAATTTGAGCCGTCAGTCATGGACAGCACCGCCGCAGTAGATGGCAGCTGTTCGCCTGCGCTCACAGGCCATCCTTACGATGTATCCCTTCCGGTAGCCAAATTGCAAATTTGAGCCGTCAGTCATGCGTGGGCAACGCCGCCAAACGCCGCCAGTGGCGGATACAGTACAGGCGGGGTTGGCGCCGCGGTCAAAAGCAGTTTGCTGCTTTTGGGCACCGCAAGTGGGAGTTGCCCAAATCACAGATTTCCGCTGTACCCCTTCCGGCAGCCAAATTACAAATTTGGGCCGTCAGTCGTGGACAGCACCGCAGTAGATGGCAGCTGTTCGCCTGCGCTCACAGGCCATCCTTGCATGGGTGCTGTTGCCCAAATCACAGATTTCCGCTGTACCCCTTCCGGCAGCCAAATTACAAATTTGGGCCGTCAGTCGTGGACAGCACCGC
>CAJFVS010000111.1 GCA_904420505.1 Candidatus Alloruminococcus vanvlietii
CGATATCAACTTGGAAATTGAAAAAGGCGAGTTTGTGGGCGTAATCGGGCATACCGGTTCGGGCAAATCCACCTTAATCCAGCATTTTAACGGCCTTATCAAACCCACCTCCGGGCGCATTCTCATCGACGGGGAGGACATGTGGGAAAAAGGCGCGGATATCCGCAAATTCCGCTTTAAAGTGGGGCTGGTGTTCCAATACCCTGAATACCAGCTGTTTGAGGACACTGTTTACAAAGATATCTCCTTTGGGCCTAAAAATATGGGGCTTTCGGAGGAAGAAATCGACGCGCGCGTGCATGAAGCCGCCGCTTTTGTAGGCTTAAAAGAAAAATACATGCAAAAGTCCCCCTTTGAGCTTTCCGGCGGGCAAAAACGCCGGGTGGCCATTGCGGGGGTGATTGCCATGCGCCCTGAGGTGCTGGTGCTTGACGAGCCCACCGCAGGGCTGGACCCCAAAGGGCGCGAAAAAATCTTAGGGCAGATTAGCCGTTTCCACAAAGAAAGCGGCACCACCGTGCTGCTGGTTTCGCACAGCATGGAGGATATCGCCCGCTATGCGCACAAAATTTTAGTGATGAACCATGCGCATGTGGTGGGGTACGACACGGTGGAAAACATTTTTGCCCACCCGGAAGAGATTGAAAAAATCGGTTTGAACGTACCGCAGGTCACCCGTATTTTTATGCAGCTAAAGCAAAAAGGCTACCCGGTAAACGACCATGTGTTTACCCTGGAGCAGGCTGAAAAAGAGCTGCTAAGGGTGTTAAAACAAGCCAAAGGGGGTGGGGCGAATGCTTAGCAACATCACCATAGGCCAATATTTCCCTGGCAATTCGTTTATCCACAAAATGGACCCCAGAATGAAAATCATTTTAACGCTTGTCTACATTGTCATGCTGTTTGTGGCCGGCAATTTTATCGGTCTGCTTGTGGGGATGCTGGTAAGCGTGGTGCTGTATTTTGTCTCCCGCGTGCCCATTAAAATGATTTTGAAAAGCATGAAGCCGGTGCTGCCCATTGTGCTGTTTACCGCCATTTTAAATATGTTTTTTATCTCCGGCGAGCCGCTGTGGCAGTTTTGGATTTTCACCATCACCCGCGAGGGCCTGCGTTTGGCGATTATTATGGCAATCCGCATTGTGTGTTTGATTGCCGGCAC
Organism: Candidatus Alloruminococcus vanvlietii; assembly: GCA_904420505.1. Lineage (GTDB taxonomy): Bacteria > Bacillota > Clostridia > Oscillospirales > Ruminococcaceae > Alloruminococcus > Alloruminococcus vanvlietii. Next base: position 1,163 of record CAJFVS010000111.1, read on the forward strand.
CTCGCTAATGACCTACACCACCTCGCCGATTGCCTTAACCGACGGCATTGAAAGTTTACTTTCGCCGCTGAAAAAAATCAAATTCCCCGTGCATGAGCTGGCCATGATGATGACCATCGCCCTGCGTTTTATCCCCACCTTGATTGAGGAAACCGACAAGATTATGTCGGCCCAGAAGGCGCGCGGCGCCGACCTCGGCACCGGTTCGCTCATCCAGCGCATGAAAGCCCTTATCCCCATTTTAATCCCGCTGTTTGTTTCGGCGTTCCGCCGCGCAGACGAGCTGGCTTTGGCGATGGAAAGCCGCTGCTACCACGGCGGGGAAGGGCGCACCCGCATGAAAAAGCTCACCTACGGCTACCGCGATGGCATTGCCCTGGCATGCGGGCTTGTATTCATTGCGGGGATTATTCTCATCAACCTATACGCCCCCGTGATTTTTTAAGGAAACACCATGCGCAATTTGCTTGTTACTCTTAAATACATCGGCACCCATTACCACGGCTGGCAGATGCAAAAAAACGCTGTAACCGTGCAGGACGCCTTTATGCCGGTGCTTTACCGGATACTGGGCGAGCGGGTGGACATCAAGGGCTGCTCGCGCACCGACACAGGCGTGCATGCAAACGCCTACTGCGTGAGCTTTCAAACCCGCAGCCAAATCCCCTGCGAGCGGCTGGTGCTGGCGCTTAATTCCCACCTGCCGTTGGACATTGGGGCGGTTAGCTGCGTGGAAAAGCCGCTGGATTTCCATGCGCGCTACAGCGTAAAAGCCAAGGAATACATCTATAAAATCCACAACAGCCGCGTGCGCGACCCGTTTTTGGAAGGGCTTTGCCTGCGTTACCCGCAAGGGCGTTTGGATGAAGCCGCTATGGAAAAAATGGCCCAGGTGCTGGTGGGCAAGCACGATTTTCGCTCCTTTTGCTCTACCAAAAGCGACCAGGAGGACACCACCCGCACCATCTATCAAATCCATGTTACGCGCCAGGGGGATATGCTGACCCTTTCGATTTTGGGCGACGGCTTTTTGTACAATATGGTGCGCATCATTGTAGGCACGCTTTTAAAATGGCAGAACGACCCGCAGGGAGAAGAAAAAATACGCAAAATTTTGCAGGCCAAAAACCGCGCCATGGCGGGCATGACCGCCCCGGCCTGCGGGCTGTATTTAAACCGCGTTTTGTACGACGAAAACTAGCAAAGGAGGCAAGGCTGGATGCCGGTACACGAATTTGAAGAAGCGCGCAAACGCCGCCAGCGCAAAAAGTTGCGCAAACGCCTTATTATTTTGCTGGCCGTAATGGCAGTGGTTGTGCTGGTGTTTGTGCTCAAAGACTACATCCCCTTGATTGATTTTGACAGCCTGCTCACCTTTGGCTCTTTAAACTCCACCGAAAATTACCCGGTGCCCCTGCAGGGGGATGAGGCGATCGATATCCAGCAGCAGGGCAACAATACATTGGTGTTAACCAACAGCCGCCTGCTTTCCATTAAGCCCGACGGCAGCATCAAAAGCGAAATCAAGCACGGTTTGGTAAACCCCATCCTCACCACCAACGGCAGAACGTCCCTGCTGTTTGACAGCGCGGGCAAAACCCTTAGCCGGTATGTAAACGACGAGCTTGTGAACAGCCAAACCTATGAATACCCCATTATGGCAACGGCCGTAAACGATGACGGGGAATTTGCAGTTGTAACCCAGGCCAGGCGTTATGCTGCGCAAATTACCGTTTATGATGAGAATTTTAACCAACGTTATATCTGCTATTCGGCGGAACACCATATTTTAAGCGTGGCGTTTAAAGGCTCCAGCGATGAACTGCTTGCCTGCGGCATCAACGCCGAAGGCGGCGTGCTGCAAAGCCGGGTGTACCGCTTTAGTTCCAGCAGTGAAGAAGCGCTGTTTGTAAAAGATTTTTCCGGCAGTTTGATTTTATCCGCCGGTTATTTGGATTCGGGCAATATTTACTGCATTTTGGACGATAAACTGGTGATACTGAATCAAAACGGCGAAGAGGTATACAGTTATTCCTATGCCGACCAAACCCTGGCGATGTTTGACTGCGACGGGCAGAATATCGCGCTGTTGTTTGGCAATTACACCCATTTTAAAAAGAATACTATTGTGATGATTTCCCAAACCGGGCGGGTGCTGTTTACATCCCAAAGCACGAATAGTATCTCGGATGTGCGCATATATGAACAAAAGGTATATTTGCTGGGCAGCGGCGAACTTATCTGTTTGGACCAAAACGGCCAGGCCCAAACATTGGCGCAGCCCCCTGCCGACGCTACCCGCCTTTTGTTGTTCCGCAGCGGCGCCTATCTGCTTTGTTCAGACCGTTTGGAAAAAGTCATTTATTAATTATTATTGAATTTTGCCCTATCGATTTGTAAAAACTTGCAAAATATGATATATTTGTGTCCAACGGGACAATTGGGCTTTCCAAACCAAGAAAATGGAGGAAACAATGGATTGGTCTTTGTTATATGATATTGTAGCGGTCGTCCTGTTCATATGGATGATTGCGGCAAGCTGGCGCAAAGGGTTTGTGCACAGCTTAATTAGCACCATTGGGTATATCATTTCTTACATCATCGCCTATTTTGGCAGCGGTGTAAGCGCGCAGTTCATTTACCAAAATTTTGCTAAATCCCCGGTAGAAAGCTTTGTGCGCAGCCAGATGAACGGCTGGCTTTCTTCGGGCAGCGGGGTTATCACTTATGAAAGCATCCCCCAAACCGTGCGGGATTTGCTTTCCACTTTTGGCTTAAATGAAGAAAGCATCAACGGGTTTTTGCAGGGCAATTCCGAGGACATGGTAACCAACATTGCCAACGGCATTGCCGAACCAATGGTGACTACCATTATCACCATTGTGTTGTTTTTCATCATCTTCTTTTTGTGTTTGATTTTGGTGCGCGTGATTGCCAGCGCCACCAATATTGTCAACCATGTGCCCCTGGTGGGCACGGCAAACCACATTTTAGGTGGCGCAATGGGCATTATAAAATGGTGCATTGTTATGATTCTGCTTTCCATGGCCGTGCAGCTGGTTATTTCGTTTACCAACAACGAACTGGAATTTATGAACCGCCAAGTGGTAGAAGATGCGTTTTTATTCCGTTACATTTTAAAATGGAACCCGTTGTATTGATAAAAGCGAAATCCAAAATTCACTTTGAGGAAGTGTAGAGTATGGGAATTCCGAATATTTTATCCATTATACGCCTGTTGTTGATTCCGGTATTCAGCGCCGTGTATTTAACGGCAAAAGCCCAGCCGATGTTTTACATATCTGCGGCTATTTTGCTTCTTTCCGGCATTACGGATATATTGGACGGCTTTATTGCCCGGAAATACCATATGGTGTCGGAATTGGGGAAATTCTTAGACCCATTGGCGGATAAACTGACACAGGTGACCGTATGCGTCTGCCTGGCAATTAGGTACAAACCCTTTATTGCGCTTTGCGTGGTGTTTGTGCTAAAAGAGCTGGCAATGCTGATCGGTGGGATGATTCTTTTAAAGAAAAACCGCTCGATGACCCAGGCGCATTGGTTTGGGAAAATGGCAACCGTGATTATTTACATCATTATGGTGGCAATTACCGCCCAAGAGACCATTAGCAACCAAACCGCCATAGCCGCCGTTTGTGTAATTGGTGCTTGCCTGCTGTTTTCGTTTTGCATGTACATCCCGGTGTATTTGAAGAATTCCCACAAATAGCTGCGGCAAAGCCAAGCTAAAGGAGAAATTTTACGTATGATGTGTTCCAAATGCAAAAAACGTCCGGCAATGGTTTTTTTAACCCGTATGGATGGAACAGAGCCGGTAAACGAGGGCTTATGCTTAACCTGCGCGCAGGAAATGGGCATTAAGCCGGTTACCGATATTATAGAAAAAATGGGTTTAAGCCCCGAAGACGTTGACGAAATGGGCAACGAATTTATGCAGGCGATGGGAGAGGACCCCGACGGCGAAGATTTTGAAGCAGGCGGGGCGCAAACGTTCCCGTTTTTGCAAAACCTGTTTGGGCAGATGCCAAATGCGCAAAACCTGCCGGCAAACCCGCCCAACGGGGGGGAGCAGTCCCAAAAAGAGAAAAACGCCCGCAAGGAAAAAGAGAAAAAACGCAAATATCTGGACACCTATTGCCAGAATTTAACCCGCAAAGCCAAAGAGGGCAAGTTAGACCGCATTGTGGGGCGCGATAAGGAAATTTACCGCGTGATTCAGATTTTGAACCGCCGGCAGAAAAACAACCCCTGCTTAATCGGCGAACCGGGCGTGGGCAAAACCGCCATTGCCGAAGGCATTGCACAGCGCATTGCTTCGGGGGATGTGCCGTTTAAACTGCAGGACAAAGAGCTGTATCTGCTGGATTTGACCGCTTTGGTGGCTGGCACGCAGTTTCGCGGCCAGTTTGAAGGGCGCGTAAAAGGCTTGATTGAAGAAATCCGCTCGCTGGGCAATATCATCTTGTTTGTAGACGAAGTGCACAACCTGGTGGGCGCGGGCGATTCCAACGAGGGCAGCATGAACGCGGCCAACATTATGAAGCCGGCCCTTTCCCGCGGGGAAATCCAGATGATTGGCGCCACCACCTTTAACGAATACCGCAAGCACATTGAAAAAGACGCGGCGCTGGAGCGCAGGTTCCAGCCGGTGCCGGTGGAAGAGCCTTCAATTGAGGACACCGTGAAGGTGCTTATGGGCATTAAACGTTACTATGAAGTGTACCACAAGGTGCAGGTGCCGGATAGAATTGTGCGTTCCTGTGTGTTGATGAGCGAACGCTATATCACCGACCGCTTTTTGCCGGATAAGGCCATCGACCTTTTGGATGAGGCCTGTTCCTGCGCGTCGCTGAACAGCCCCGAGCTGGTGGAATACCAAAAGGGCAACAGCCAGCTAAAGGTGCTTTACGATGAAATAGAAGCCATCGAAAGCAGCACCTCCAATGTGGATTACGAGCGCCTGGCCAGGTTAAAGGCCGAGGAATTGCAGCTAAAAGAAAAGCTAAAAGCTTTGGAAGAAACGATTTCCCGCCTGCAGGTAACCGAAGAGGATTTGGCCAAGGTGGTGGAATTGTGGACGGGCATCCCGTCCTCCAAGGTACAGCTGAACGATTTGGAAAAAATCCGCCATTTGGAAGAACATTTGAAAGCGCATGTCATCGGCCAGGACGAAGCCTGCAAGCTGGTGGCGGCTGCTGTGCGGCGCAACCGCGTGGGCATTTCTTCCAGAAGAAGCCCGGCGTCGTTTATCTTTGTAGGCCCCACCGGCGTTGGCAAAACCGAGCTGGTGAAGGTGCTTTCCAAAGAGTTGTTTGACACCGCCGACCCGCTTATCCGCCTGGATATGAGCGAATATATGGACAAATACGCCGTTTCGCGCATTGTCGGGGCGCCTCCCGGCTATGTGGGATACGATGAAGCCGGCCAGCTGACCGAAAAAGTAAGGCGCAGGCCGTATTCGGTGATTTTGTTTGACGAAATTGAAAAAGCGCACCCGGACGTGATGAACATCCTGCTTCAGATTTTGGATGAAGGGCGCATTACCGATGCGCACGGGCGTGTGGTCAACTTTGAAAACACCGTCATCGTCATGACCTCCAATGCCGGCAGCGAACGCCGTGACGGGGCAGTAGGGTTTAACAAAACCGAAAACGAGCTGCAAAAAGAAAAGGTATACAAGGCGCTTTCGGAGTTTTTACGCCCTGAATTTTTGGGCCGTGTGGACGAAATTGTGGTGTTCAGGGCCCTTAGCGAGGCAGACTACGAAAAGATTGCCAAATTGATGATTGACGAGCTGAAAGAAGCGTTGGAGCAAAAGGGGATTGCCCTGGTTTGCGACGGCTGCGTGTATGCGCACCTGGCGAAAGAATCGTTTGGCAAAAAAGGCGGCGCGCGCGATTTGCGCAATACCGTCCGCCGTGAGGTAGAGGACAAAATTGCTTCGGCGATGGTGGACGCTGCTGACCGCGATGTAAGCCGTATTGCCCTTTCCACCGATGAACAAGGCAAATTGGTGGTATTGGCACTGTAAATGGAATAAAAAACCCAAAATGTTTTTGCTGTTTGGTTTTACCGGCGGCAAAAACATTTTTGTTTGTATGCACGTTTTTGTATTGACAAATATGGGCATATTTGATAAAATATAACACGTCGCTAAAACGTGCAGGTGTAGTTTAGTGGTAGAACTCCAGCCTTCCAAGCTGGTCGTGTGGGTTCGATTCCCATCACCTGCTCCAGGTAGAGAATTATCTAGACTTCTCGTATGCGCCAGTAGCTCAGCCGGATAGAGCAACTGCCTTCTAAGCAGTAGGTCGGGAGTTCGAGTCTCTCCTGGCGCGCCATATATGGTGGGTATAGCGTAGTTGGTTAACGCGTCAGTTTGTGGCACTGAAGACCGTGGGTTCGAGTCCCACTATCCACCCCACTTTACAAACAACCAAAAAGGAGCTATCCTTTTTGGTTTATCATTGGGCTGTAGCCAAGGGGTAAGGCAACG
>CAJFVS010000112.1 GCA_904420505.1 Candidatus Alloruminococcus vanvlietii
CAGGGGATAGGCAGGCTTTCGATTGCGCGGCGCATCGCCAGCATGGTGGCGTTTAAAATGTTGTATGTATCAATCGTCTGGGCATCTTCCGAGCAAACGGCAAACCCCAGCGCCTTTTGGCAAATTTCATCAAACAGCGCCTCGCGCTTTTTTTCGCTTAGCTTTTTGGAGTCGTTAAGCTCCTCGATAGGGTTTTCGGGGTTTAAAATCACAGCCGCTGCATACACAGGCCCTGCCAATGGGCCGCGCCCGGCTTCATCCACCCCGCAAACGGCTAAAAACCCTTGCTTTTGGCATTCTTTTTCGTAAAAAAACGGGTCAAATTGCTCCAGTTCATTCGCCATGCGTTATGTCCTCCGGCTTTTCCAGGGAAATGCGCCCCAATTTCCCGCCGCGGAATTCATCCAGCAGCGTGATGGCCATGCGTTCGGTGTTAACCTCCCCGCCGGCAAGCAGCATGCCGCGTTTTCTGCCAAGCATCTGCAATACCTCGTAAGGGCCTTCTTGCTCAAAACCGGCAATGCCAAAGCGCTCTTTTAACATTTGCGGATACTGCGCCACCAGAATTTTGATAAGCTGGCAGGCCAGTTCTTCAATATCCAGAATATCGTCTTTAATCGCGCCGCAAAACGCCAGATGCTCCGCCACCTGCTGGTCCTCGAACTTGGGCCACAAAACGCCGGGCATGTCCAGCAAATCGATGTTACCGTCAATCTTTACCCATTGTTTGCCGCGTGTTACGCCGGGGCGGTCGGCCACCTGGGCGCGCTTGGACTTGGCCATGCGGTTGATAAACGAGGACTTGCCCACATTGGGGATTCCCACAATCATCATGCGGATGGGTTTGCCATCCATGCCGCGGGCGCGGCGTTTTTCCAACTCGCCTTTCAGCGCCTGCTGCACCAACGGCAAAAAGCCTTTTAACCCCCTGCCGCTGCGGCAGTCGGCCGCAAGGCTGAAAACGCCCTGCCCCTTAAAATATTCCACCCACTGGCGGTTGATTTGCTCATCGGCCATGTCGCTTTTGTTTAACACCACAATGCGCGGAAGGCGCCCCACCAGTTTGTCAATTTCGGGGTTGCGGCTGCTGTTGGGTATGCGCGCGTCAATAAGCTCCACTACAATATCCACCAGCCGCAGGCTTTCCTTCATCAAACGCCGGGTTTTGGCCATATGCCCGGGGAACCACTGTATCGATACCGCCTGCTCGTCCATCAAGCTACCCCTCCAAACCTATCCAGCGGCAGTAAGCGCAGGTATACCTTGCCTAAAATGTACTGTTCGGGCACCGTGCCAATCATGCGGCTGTCCAGCGAATGGTTGCGGTTATCCCCCATCACAAACACTTCCCCCTGGGGAACCTCTACCTGCAAAACACCCGCGCCGGTTTTGTCCATCGCCTCTTTGATGTACGGCTCGTCAAGCTCCACACCGTCTACGCGCACCACGCCATTGTCGTAATCCACTTCCACAAACTGGCCTTCGGTGGCAATCACGCGCTTGATAAGCGGCTCTTGCTCGTCTTCCGGGCGCACCACTACTACGATGTCTTTGTATTGGGGGGTATAAAACAAATCGCTAATCAATAGCCTTTCGCCTTCAAACAGGGTGTTTTGCATCGATTCCCCCGATACAAACACCACCCGAAAAACAAACACGCTTAATAAAATCACCGCCACAAATGCAAATAAAATGGCGTCCATCCAGTCGTAAATGTTTTCCCATATCCGTTTGAAGCGTACAGGCTGTGTGCCTTGCTGCATGGCTTTTCACCGCTTTTCGTTATATTTGTATAGCAAAAAAGGGACTGTAACGTCCCTTTTCCCAAGTCATTATCTGGCAATACGCTCTTTAACTTTGGCGCTCTTACCGACCCTGTCGCGCAGATAGTACAGTTTGCTTCTGCGAACCTTACCGCGTCTAATAATTTCCACCTTTGTTACATGGGGCGAGTGCAGCGGGAAAACCCTTTCCACGCCAACGCCATACGATACACGGCGAACGGTGAAGGTTTCAGCAACGCCGCCATGTTTGCGGGCAATTACGGTGCCCTCAAACGCCTGGATTCTTTCTCTGTCGCCTTCCTTGATCAATACGTGTACGCGCACGGTATCACCGATAGCGAATTCAGGAACGTCTTGCTTTAAGCTGTCCTGTGCAATGAGTTTCAAAGCATCCATCGATACTTCCTCCTTGATTTTCAGACATTCATTCCCACTTGGGTGGCAGAGGACTGTCCGCTTTAATGTTCATAAGAGCATTAAACCCCTGCCAAACAAAGCCTGGCAGGAAAACTAAATGCTTATATATGATACCATAAGCTCCCCTAAATTGCAAGCAAATGCTAGAAGATATTACGAAAATTTTTGGCCTTTTTCATCTAAAACCGCCAATTTTAGCACTGAAATGTGCATTTGCTGCAAATGGTACTGTTCTTTTAGCAAATTTAGCAGCAAGGAAGGGTTGATATTTTCATTTACCCCGGCCGGCAGCTTAAGCATCATCTGCACGCCCTGCCCGCACTCCTGGTAGGTGCATTCCACAATATGGGGTTTTATATCCATTTCCTGCAAGCCCTTTTTGGTTTTTTTCATCACCAAAATGCGCTCTTGGCAAAGCAAGCTGTCCAGCGCGTGCAAAATGGCCGCGCTGTCGCCCGTTAAGGTGATTTGGTACAGCGCCCTAACAATGGCCTGCGGTTTGTTTTGCGGCTGGGCCGCTTGTGTTACATGCAGCCCCTCGGGCAATACGGCATTGAGCGCTTCTTTTATTTTTTCATAAGGCCACTCTTCCACCAGGCGCATATCCAGGCATTCGCACACGCTTTCAAACCCCAAAGGCAGGGGCAGCGCAAAGGTGATATACGGGTGGGGGCTGAAGCCCTCGGTGTACCAGATGGGCAAATTGGCCCGACGGATGGCGCGCTGGAAGCAGCGGTTGATGTCCAAATGCGAGATGTATTTGGCGCGCCCGGTTTTTTCATAAAAAATCCTAACGTTTTGCAACGCAAACACCTCTTTTCTCGCTGGCTGCGCCGCAGTTTGAGCACTTAAGCTTGCAGTTGGGCGTGGTAAGGCTTTGGTAAGCCTTTTGGTTTTCGCTTTGCAAAAATTTTTCCGAAATCATATAGTCCAGATGCGACCACGGGTGGATTTCCCCAAAGGGAATGCGCCGGTTGGCGTAAAACGTGGGGTCTATGCCGCATTCTGCAAAGGCTTCCAGCCACAAATCGTAGCGGAACTGGTCGTCCCAGCCGTCGAATTTGCAGCCTTTCTGGAACGCTTTGTACAGCACCTTTGCCAAACGCCTGTCCCCTTTGGCAAAGCACGCTTCCAAAAAGCTGGTGGAAACATCGTGGTAATTCAGCCGTATTTTTTTGGACTTAATGGCATGCAGCAAAAACTGCTGTTTTTCCTGCAATTGCTCGCGGGTGTCCTGCGGCTCGTACTGGAAAGGGGTAAACGGCTTTGGCACAAAGCAGGATACGCTAATGGTTACCTGCACGCCCTTGCCTTTTTGCCGCGTGGGCAAAGAATAATACAAGTCCACGATTTTTTGCGCCAAATCCACCATGCCCTGCAAATCTTCATAGGTTTCGGTGGGCAGCCCCAGCATAAAATACAGCTTTACATTGGTGTACCCGCCCTCAAACGCGGTTTTGCAGGTGCGAAATACTTCGTCCTCGGTTACGTTTTTGTTAATGGCGTCGCGCAGGCGCTGGGTGCCGGCCTCGGGCGCAAAGGTAAGGGAGCTTTTGCGCACGCTTTCGATGCGCTGCATCAACTCTTTGGAGAAGTTGTCCACCCGCAGGGAAGGCAGCGCCAAAGAGATTTTTTTCGGCTGCGTCCAGGTAAGCAGGTTATCCAAAAGCGGCTCTAGCTCCTCAAAATCGCTGGTGCTAAGCGAAGTAAGCGAAATTTCATCGTACCCGGTGGATTCGCACAAATTGTGCGCGTCGCGCTCAAGCACCGGCGCGTGTTTTTCACGGTTGGGCCGGTAAATAAAGCCCGCTTGGCAAAACCGGCACCCGCGGATGCACCCGCGCATTACTTCCAGCATGGCGCGGTCGTGCACAATGTCGATATACGGCACAACAAAATTTTTGGGGAAAAACACCTTGTCCAAATCCTTGATAATGCGCTTGCGCACTTTGGCAGGCGCGCCCCCTTTGGCGGTGATGGAAGCGATGGTGCCGTCCTCTTGATAGCAAACCTCGTACAAATCGGGTACATAAATCCCCTCAATCTGGGCGGCCTTCCGCAAAAATTCCGCTTTACCTAACCCCTGTTGTTTTGCCTGCCTGTAAAGCGCGCAAAACTCTAAGTTCATCTCTTCCCCTTCGCCCAAAAAGAACACGTCTACAAAATCCACCAGCGGCTCGGGGTTGCAGGCACAGGGGCCACCGGCCACCACCAGGTTTTTTAAGCCGCTCCGCTCCTGCTTGAGCACCGGGATGCCCCCCAAATCCAGCATGTTGAGGATGTTGGTATAGGACATCTCGTATTGCAGCGTAAAGCCAATGATATCAAATTCGCCCAAAGGCTCCATACTTTCCAGCGCAAACAGCGGGATGTGATGCGCACGCATCTGCTGCTCCATATCCGCGCAGGGGGCGAACACCCGCTCGCACCAAATGCCCTTTTGGGCGTTTAGCAGCGAATACAGGATTTTCATCCCCAAATGGGACATGCCCACCTCATAGGTATCGGGAAAACAAAACGCAAAGCGCAAATCCACCTCGCGTTTGTCTTTTACAATGCTGTTTAATTCCCCGCCGGTGTAGCGCGCAGGCTTTTGCACCGAAAGCAGGATATTCTCCAATTGTTCTGGTATCTTCAAAAAAAGGCTCCCCCACTCATTTAATCTTCTACCATCATACCCTAAAGCGGCGTTTTTTTCAATGTTTACGACCGCGTTATCGATACAATCATCAAATAAACCGCCGTAAACAAAAGCGTAAAGTTGTTATAGCCCCAAAATAGCAGCAAAAACCCGCATGCCAGCAGCAGGCACAAAACAGTATAATTGACAATCCCCAGCGCCACATCCGACACTTTGATGGAAAAATGCCGGCAAAGAATTAACCTGAGCATCCGCCCGCCGTCAAGGGTGGCAACCGGCAAAAGGTTAAAGGCCATCAAGCTTAAATTGCAAAAGGCAAAATACAGCCACTTTCCCCCACCAAATATTTGATAAGCTCCCCAGCAAAGGGCGGCTGTCAAAGCGTTCATAACGCATCCGGCAGCCAGCACGCGCATTTCTTTTGGGTAAGGCAGTCCGTCGATGTATTCTGACGAAAGGCTTATGCCGCTTAAACGGAAAACCAGCCGTTTTGGGGTTTTGCCGTAATGGCAAAGCAGAAAAATATGCGCGCTTTCGTGCAGAATGCAGGCCAAAAACGCGTATTTTAACAGGTTTTGCGTATCGTTTATAAGCAAAACGGCCAAAGCGCACAAAAAGAAAAACGACACCTCCACCCGCATGCCAAACAGAGTAAAACTCATACCAGCAAATCACCCAGCTGGCTTAACGGGTCAATGCGCACACCGTCCTTTGCAATTTCAAAATGCAGGTGCGGGCCGGTGGATATCCCCGTGGAACCCACCTTGGCAATCACTTCCCCGGCGCGGATGTTCTGCCCAACTTCTGCTATAACGCTGGAACAATGCGCATACATGCACACAATATCGGTGCCGGACTGTATTTTGATGTAGTTGCCAAAGGTATCCGAGCTGCCGCATTCAATCACCGTGCCGTCGTAAGCGGCGTAGATGTTATCCCCTAAAGGGGCCGCAATGTCCACCCCGGTGTGAAAATCGTCCTTGCCGGTGATAGGGTGTATGCGGTAACCGTAGGTAGAGGTAATATTCCCATAAGCGGGCACCACCGGGTTAATGGAAAGGTACACCGGTGAAAACGTGCAGTTTTGCGGGGCCTGGCGGGCTTTTTCAATCAAATCGCCCAGCACTTCATATTGCCCGCCCTGGCCGGTTAATTCTTCACCGGATGCATTGCTTGCTTGGCTGCTCTCTCCCCTGTCTTCGGCGGCTGGCTGCTGCCCCAAAACGGCGGCTGTAAAATTTTGCAGGGTGGTTTGTACATCTTCCATGGAAAATGGCAAAAAGGTTTCCAGGTAATCCTCGCCTTCTAAAAATTTGCTTGTATAATAGGCTTTGGCCGAATCAAACATCACCGGCGACAAAAAGCTCACCAGCGCAATGCCAATGCCAATTAAAATGCAGATAAACAACTGCACGGCAATTACCGTAAAAATAGGGCTTTGCAAAACATTTCGTGGATTCTGCGGCATGCGTCCGCTTCGGGTAGTAACCTGGCAGCGCGGGCGGATGCGGTTTTGGTTTTCTACAATATCATACATCTTACTACCTCCCTTTGTGCATTTATATGACAAAGGCAGGCCAAACATACAAAAAACGCACAATCCCAAAAAGAATTGTGCGTTTTGTGCGCAACCAATATGTGCTTATTTTTGCTTGCTTTGGATGTATTCGTCAATGGATTGCGCCGCTTGTTTGCCAGCGCCCATTGCCAAAATAACAGTAGCTGCACCGGTAACCGCGTCGCCGCCGGCGTATACGCCTTCGCGGGTGGTTTTCATGGTGTCATCCGCTACCAAGCAGCCTTTCTTGTTGGCTTCCAAACCTTCGGTGGTGGAACGGATAAGCGGGTTGGGGGATGTGCCGATAGCCATAATCACGCTGTCCAAATCCAGCACATAGTTGGAACCTTCAATCGGCTGCGGGCGGCGTCTGCCGGAAGCATCGGGCTCGCCCAGCTCCATTTTCACGCATTCCATGCCGCGCACCATGCCTTTGTCATCGCCCAAAATGCGCACCGGGTTTGTCAGCAGCAAGAATTCAATGCCTTCTTCTTTGGCGTGGTGAATTTCTTCCTGACGGGCCGGCATTTCATCCAGCGAACGGCGGTACACAATATATACATGTTCCGCACCCAGGCGTTTAGCACAACGGGCAGCGTCCATAGCCACGTTGCCGCCGCCGACAATGGCGATGTTCTTGGCCTTTTTAATGGGGGTATCGTAATCGTTAAGGTACGCTTTCATCAAATTGATACGGGTTAAAAATTCGTTTGCCGAATACACGCCCACCAGGTTTTCGCCCTCGATGTTCATGAATGCAGGCAAACCGGCGCCCGAACCGATGAAGATGGCTTCATAGCCCATGTCAAACAGTTCGTCTACCGACAAAACCTTGCCGATAACCATGTTGGTTTCAATGTCCACGCCCATTTTTTTCAATTTGTCAACCTCTTTGGCAACAATGGCCTTGGGCAGACGGAATTCCGGAATGCCGTAAATAAGCACGCCGCCTGCAGCGTGGAATGCCTCGTAAATGGTAACGTCATACCCGCGGCTTGCCAAATCGCCTGCGCAGGAAAGCCCTGCCGGGCCTGCGCCGATAATGGCAACTTTATGGCCGTTTTTCTTAGGCACTTCAATATCATCCGAGCCGTTTTTCATGTGCCAGTCGGCCACAAAACGCTCTAAGCGGCCAATGCCAACGCTTTCGCCTTTAATGCCGCGCACGCATTTGCTTTCGCACTGGGTTTCCTGCGGGCATACACGGCCGCACACAGCGGGCAAAGCATTGGTGCTGGTGATGATTTTATACGCATCTTCAAAGCGGCCGTCGGCCACGCAAGCGATGAATTCCGGAATGCGCACGTTCACCGGGCAGCCGGATACACAGGGTTTGGTTTTGCAGTTTAAGCATCTTTGCGCTTCGCCAATGGCCATTTCTTCGGTATAGCCCAAGGTTACTTCTTCAAAATTTTTGTTGCGCACCATCGGCGGCTGTTCGGGCATTGGTGTTTTGGTAGGAGTCATATTAGGCATGGTGTCTTACCTCCCCTGTTAATCTGCACACATGCTCGGCATCGTGTGCCTCTTCGTCTTTATAAAACGCATTGCGGCGCATCAAACCGTCAAAGTCCACCTGGTGGCCGTCAAAGTCCGGGCCGTGTACGCAGGCAAATTTGGTCTCCCCG
>CAJFVS010000113.1 GCA_904420505.1 Candidatus Alloruminococcus vanvlietii
CATATCGAGAAGTTGAAAGTGTTACCTGAAAAGGCGCTGGCAACCTACATCCTCAAAACGGTAAAAACAACGGCGCTCAGCACGATGACCCGTGCCGAACGCCGCCACTATTATCTGGGAGATTTGGATTTTAAGCCAGCCGACGACCTGCCGGAAATGCGCTTGCTTCGCTCCGAAGAAATCCGGTTTGTCGGCAAAGCCGTTTCCATGTTGAATAAACGCGACCAAGATTTGCTCTACTTCCAGTTTGAAATGGAATACGCTTGCATTGACGAAACGGTGCAGGTGCCGTTGATTCCAGCGTTTCGGGACTATCTCATAGATACCCTCAAACAAAACGGCTATCGAAAGCCTCTGGAGGTGTCCTCGAAAACCGTGCGCTTTGAAGCCTGGGAATTGACTTTAACCGAAAACGAAAAGAACGTCATTCAAATAATAGAGGACGGGCTTTCGCAGGGGATTATCGCCATCCCCCATTCCGCGGGCGTTTCTTATGACAAAATGAGAGATGTAAAAAAAGTAGCACAGTATTTGCAGGTATTTGGCACTCAAATCGCCAATCGGATAAAAGGGCAGTTTACACCATTGTTTGACCCTTCCTGCCAAACCATTTCTCCGGAGCTTATGCAGGTAGAGGCGTACATTCACGAAAAAACAGGCTACCATCTGTTTGATGCTCAGCTCGCGGCTGCGGAAGGGATAAAGCGTGAACTTCAGGAACACAAAGCGCCCTGCATCCTGGTATCCGAAGCCGGAACAGGCAAAACCAAAATCGGGCTGTCTGCCCTATATGCGAGCCATGTAAGCCAGGGACAAGAGAAAACCTTCAATATGGTTTTATGCCCGGCGCATCTACAAGAAAAATGGGTGCGAGAGGGATACGAAACGATTCCCAACAGCAAAAGCGTGGTAGTAGTATGCAGGCAACCCAGATTTATGCACATCTTGACAAAAGCGTGCGAGCAGCTTCTGCTTCTAAGATTGGCTCTGAGAGCTCCATTTTAAGTGCATACAAACAAAAAAATCCTCAACAGATAGTTTTTCCTTCAGAAGCTAAACAACCGTTGAGAAGCCAAAATGGTGCTGGCAAGCAGGATCGAAACCACAGGCAGAGAAAATCGCCCAAATTGTATTGGATATTTTAAAAAGCGGGTTATAAAGTGGGTTATGCAGAAAAATAAAAATCCCATAGAATGGCTGTTAAAGCCGTTCTACGGGATTTTATTTTGGTGCTGGTGACCGGAATCGAACCGGTACGATGTTGCCATCACGGGATTTTAAGTCCCGGGCGTCTGCCAGTTCCGCCACACCAGCGTATTTTAGCTGCCGCTTTTGCAAAGCAGCAGCCGTTTTGCATTTATGTTTGCCATTGGGTTTGTAAACAACTACCAATCGCACAATTTATGATACTATACCCTTTGCAAATTGTCAACTGGTTTTTCATCTTCCGTATGGGTTTGGCTAAGCAGCCCGCATACCAGGCTTAACAAAACAGCCACCACCGGTAAGAACAACACATCCGGGCTTTGCAAAAACAAATTGGGGATATCAAACCCGTTGACAACGATATAATACCCGCTGTACAGCAGCGAACCCACAGCCGCAGGCAGCCACATCTTGGTGTAAAAGGTGTTTTCCAAAAACAGCGAAAGCAGCGCCGTGCACAAAAACATACCAATATAAAAATACATCGAACCCGGCAGCGCTTTTAACATTTCCATCGCGTTGCCCCACAAAACCGGCACCAGATTGGTTGTTCCCATAGGCAATGTCATATACACAATGGTAAACAGCGACAAAATATACCCAACAACCGCCAGTATTGCGCCAGTAATCACATAATATACCCGTTTGCGCAGGGCAATTAAAGTGATGGCCGTTGCAATAATTTCCATTTGCGGGATGCTCATGCAAAGCCTGTCCTCCACCCCAAAGCTGGACATAAGCGCATACGCGCCGATGGAAAGGATGGATAAAATCAACAAAAGCGGAAACACCAAAGGATTGATGCTGTCATTTTGCAAAGTATCCCCGGCGCTTTCTTTTTTGGCCCTTTTGCCCAAATCAATGGAACCGGCATCTTTAAAATATTCTTCCACCGCATGCAGGTCATTGCCGGTTAACGTGATGGTTTGTTGGTTTATCTGCCGGGGCGGACGGCTTGCGCGCTGCGGTGCATACGCTTTATAATCGCCTTCTTCTATATGGGACGCCGGTTGGGAAGCTTCTGCCTTGGGCGCATTGCTGGATAGCATCTGGCTAAACGAAGTATCCTGCTCCATACGCACCGAAAATCCCTCTTTTGGCGTATGTGCCTGGCCGGGCATGGGCGTTTGCGGCGGTTGTGGCTGGGAAACCGGCGCTTGTGCGGCAGCAACCTGCCCATCTGCCTGCAAACGGTTTTCGGGCGCCTTGGGCGCTGAGGCAGCCTGCTGTACGGCGGCTGGCGGCGCTGTATACCCTGTTGGCGGATACTGCTGGACATTGCGGGGCTGTACATGCGCCGCAGCTGCAGGCGCAAACGGCTGGGAACTGCCCTGCCCGCCCAAAGCAGACGCCTGCCGGTGTGCAGACACGCTTTGCGTGGCCGCCTCATCGGGATATGCCGGCGCTGCAAAGCCCGCTTGTGTAGGGGTTTGCGCCGCGGGGTAAGCCTGCCCTTGGGAAGGCTGCGGTACCTGGGGGGTAGCCTGCGTGCCGGCCGCCCCACTGGGGGATGCTGTTGCGGCAAAACCCGCCTGCGCAGGGGGTTGTACCTGGGCAGGCTGCTGGTAAGCGCTAGGGGATATCTGCTCAAGAAGCTGTTCAACCGCCGGCATAGCGTTTTGCTGCGCAACCGTGCCGGCTGGTTTGCCCTGCGTTGCCGGTGCCGCGGGGGCAAAGTCATCGTTTAAGCCCAGTTCTTTCGGGTCAATAAACGGCTCGGCATTTTCCATGCGCTCCATGGTTGGCACTACCGGCTCCAGCGCTAGCTTGTTGGGCGCGCCGCAGCCGGAACAAAACGCATCTTCTTTTTCCATTGGGTTTTGGCAAAAACGGCAATGGTATTGCGTTTTGCGAAACTGCGCGCCCAAAACCCGCACGCCGCAGTATTTGCAGAATTTGTCGTTTTCTGCGATTATTTTCCCGCAGTTATAGCAGGTGATTTTCCCCTGTTGATTGGTCGTCTGCATTCAGTACGCCTCCCCTATGTGTCAGTTTTGTTCCAGCAATACGCGCAGGTTATCGTTTTGCGCAAACGTTTCGGCCGATACGCAAATAAACACCTGTTTGTGCTGTTCGGTATCCAAATAATCCAAAACATCGCCGCCCGCCTGTGCCAGCTGGTCGATGTCGATAATATCCAAATTTTTGTAATGCAGCATAAAAAACTGGATCATGCTGTCCGCGCTGGAATCTTTGATGATTAACAGCGTTTTGTTTTTGTCATATGGGCGCTGGCTTTGCACCCGGATATATTCATACCCCTGCCCGCCAAACACCGCATACGGGTAATTGCTTTGCAGGTATTCGCGTTGGTAAACCGAAGAAAAAAAGCTGCTTACCCCGCGTTTTTGCGCCACCACCGAATCGGTCATCTCGCCGGTTCCGCCATAGTGGTAGGCCTCAATGCGGTCGGGCTGGATATTGGGCACCGGCACTTTTTGGTACAAGTTGCCATAAAAATCAAAGGTTAAATATTCTATGTTAAAATTGTCGCGGGTAACGTGGCTTAGCCCCATGCGCTCGCTTGCTTCCAAATAGCAGTAAAACGCCCCCAGCGAGGTCAGGTGTTCGTCGGTGCGGTAAAAAATATCTTCCTCCTGGTGGATTTGCAGGGTGGTCAGCACATCAATGCTGGTGACATAGCCGTTTAAATCCTGCATGGTTTCGTCCAGCATCTGGCTTTCCTGCACATGGTTGGTAAAACTGGGCAGCTGGTCGGTCAGCACCGTGGCCGCCGAAGGGATAATCATCAAATAAGTGGGGATGGCGTTTTTCCAAACAAAATCGCGGATATAGCTAATGTTGCGCTGCACCATGTTCCTGTCCGGCTGCAGGGGGATTTTTATCAAACGGTTTTCCCCAATATACATGCCGTCCTGTTCGCGCAGGTTTACATAATAATTGAGCATGGTTTTGGCATTTTGCACATGCAGTGTTTCATCTAAGGCGCTGCCCAGCATTTGGGAATACTGTTGGGCGGGCTTATCGTCCAAAACCAGTATAAAATTTTCCTGCTGCAGGCAGGTGGCCAATGTGAACACCACAACGCCCACCAGCGCCACAATAAACACAACAGCGGATATGCGGTTTGTTTTCATAAATGCCTCCTGTAGGGGTACCTACACCAAATAAACAATGGATAAACCCAATAAAAAAACTTCATAAAGCGGGCGGATAAAGGCAAACAGTTTGGAGGTATTCGCCTTTTTGGCCAAGGCGCGGCTTGTACAAAATGTTACCAGCACGCCCAGCAGCAAAAACGACCAATAGCTGCTTAGCAGGTACAAGGCCGCGTCGTCCACCGCCGGCGTTTGGTAAAATACCATCCTGCTAAGCAGGCCAAACGCATTGGTAAGCGTGCTTTGGCTAAGCAGCGCAGCCATAACAAAACTGGCGATATATACATACAACCGCCCCAGCACTTTAAATATTGGGCGGCCCAAAGCTTTGCCGTGCCTTTTTTGGAACAAGCATTCCAACGCCAGCAAAACCCCCAAAAACAGCCCGCACGCCAGCATACCAATATCGATGCGAAACCATAAGCACCACAAAACCCCAATAATAAGCCATTTGGCCCATTCCAGCCGGGCGTTTTCGCCCATAAAATATTCCATATATTCGCTTAACGAACTGTGAAAACGCTGCACAAACGTGCGCATGCGAAACGCCGAAAACGGGTAGGCAAAATTGGGGTGCGGTTCTATTCCAAAAAAGGCGCCGATGCCGGTTGCCATAGAAGAAATCCCCGAAAGCATCAAATACGCATACAGCAAAACACCCAAACAATACAGCCAGGCGCTTAACGCCGAAAGGGATAAAACTTCTTCCCCGCCAAGCTGCAAAACCATTTCCCCCAAAGGCGACGCCAGCACGCACACTTTGGCAAGCCCGGTGGTAAAATACCATACGCCCTGGCCAAACCGCTCCAGCGAAAACGCCCGCGCGCGCCAGTATTCTTCAAAGGTGTCATAATGCCACAAAGGCCCCAGAAATGCGCGGTCCAACCCCTGGGTGTATACCAAAAACGAGCACAAATTGGTTTGCATTTTGTGTTTGTATACCTTTGTTGCATAGCTTATGCGCAATAAGGTAAACACCCCTACCCCAATCATCGGGGGGGTAAACGGTTCCAACAACAGGTTAAAATACACCAATGTCCCCAGGTTGAGCAACAGGGAAACAAAATACAGAATGCTCTCTAATATTTCGCTTTCTTTGGCCAGATGCTGCATGCAAAAGCACAGCAAAAACTGCACCACCGCGGTTAAAAACACCAGCGGCACGCTGTTTAAATCAAAAAATGCATACAGCGCAAGGCTTATTACCGCATAGCCCCAGTCGCGTGCTTTGGGGGGCAGCAGGTAATATACCAGCAGCGATACAGGCAAAAACAACAGCAAAAATGCAAAATTGGCATATCCCATGTTTTGTCCCCGCCTTTCTATAATTTTTCCACTTCTTCTTTATAACGCGCAAACCCATACAAAGTATTGAGCACCGTCAGCAGTGCGTTTGCGCTTAAATGTTCGGGTAAACCCAGGTTTTGTATAAGCTTTGCGCGCTTTTGCGCGCTTTGGGCCGTGCCCGAAAGGCCGTCTGAAAACAAATCCGCCTTGGTGATGGCACGCTCCTGCTTTTGGTTTTGCTGCGGTGTAACGCCGGCCTGTTCCAAAGCCTTTTGCAGCACCGCCAGCTGCATGCCTTCTACCCCCAGTTTTCCTTCTTTCGAGGGGGCTTTTTTGCGCTTTTCTTTTCCCAGTATATCCGGGATATACGCATGGTAAATCTTCCCTTTTGGAATGCTCCCCTTTAAATAATTGCGGATTAAAAACCCCGCCTTATCCGAATCGGTTAAAATAATCACGCCGGTGGTTTGGGCAAACGCGCGGATAAGCGCCATTTTTTCTTTATCCTTAAAAATGCGGAAACCATCGGTTTGCAAAATAGGGGCGTCCACCAATGCGCTTAACTTTATTTTATCATATTTTCCTTCTACAATCACCGCTTGCTGCAGCTTCATCAATTTATCTTCGTTCCTTCTCGGTTAATAAAAACAGCTCTACCACGCATTCTTCCAACGCAATGCGCCCCTGTACCCGGCTGCTTTTGAGCTTTTGGTCGCAACTGCGCAAAACTTCCAGGCATTTGGCAAAATAGGTGCGCGAAAATTTTCCCGCCTGGCGCATGGCATTTTTTAAACGGAAATCCTTTTTATAGCCCAAGCGGCGCACGCCCTCGCCAAGGGGGATGCCTTCTTTTAACACCGCATACGCTTTATACAAATCGCAAAAGGACATGGACAAAGCGCCCAAAATGGCAACCGGTTCCTGGCGGGTGGCGAACAAATCGCTTAATTTCTGCATGGCCCCGTCAAATTGCAGCGACAAAATCTGGCGGCTCACATCAAATGCGCTGGCTTCCAGCTGTTCACAGGTTAAGCGCTCAATATCCTCCCCGGTAATCTGCCCGCCCAAGCGGTAATAAATCAACTTGTCCAGCTCGTTTGCAAGCTGTGTCATATCTTCCCCGCAGCGGGCATACAGCATACGGCATAAATCGTCCGAGATGCTTACCCCCTGCGCTTTGCACTTCTTTTGTATGAATTTTACCGCGTCGGCGCCTGTGCGCTTGGAAAACACCACCACGCTGCCGGCTTTGCCCACAGCCGCAACAAGCGCTTTGGCCTTGGCGTTTTTGGTGATGTCCTTGTCGGGGGTCTGCAAAACCAGCACGCTGGTGTCGATGGGTTCTTTCAGCATCTCCAGCAGCTTTTCCTGGCTTTGCTTGGATAACGCTTCTATTTCAAAGTTTACCACATATAAGCATCTTTTAAAAGAGAGCATCGGCATTAGCTCATATGCTTCATACAAATGGTCTACATCCAAAGATTCGCCGTCAAACTGTTCAAAATCAAAACTTTTGGCCCCATCCTGCACCGCTTGCGCAATAATGGCTTTGGCGGCTGCTTTTTTGGTAAGCTCTTCTTCGCCCGTAAGCAGATACACGCCCGAAAGGGTATGGTTTTTCAGCTGTGTTTTGAGCGTTTGTTCGTCAATTTGCGGCATCGCTATGCTCCTTTTTAGAGTATTAGGGTGAACACCCGGTAAAAATCCAGCACGTTTATCCCCTGCGGCGGGGCATAATACATGCCCGTTGTGTTTAAGCGCACCAGCGTGGCATTGGTCTGGCGGCATTGGGAAATATCCGGCAGGTAGGGCACAAATACCATCTGTGCCTGTGTATACCAGGCGCCTACTTTTGTTATATCATAATCCTCCCAAAGACTCAACAATCTTTTGCCCCTGGCCTGCAGCCCCAGGGCATAAAAATCCTGGTCTTGGTACAACACCATCTGCACGCCGCCCATCGAAACAGTTTCGGTTTGCAGCGGCAGGTATTGCTGCGCGCCGGACGGATAGGCGGTTTTTACATCCGCAAGGCGTTCGTTTTCCACAACCATCGTCTCAACCGGGTATGCGCTTAATAAAGGCTGTAAATTTTTAACCATGCTTTCGCGTGGGTTGAACACCACCAATAAATCTAGCTTGCGCACCCCTTTTTCGTTTAAAAACTGGCGCAGAAGGTAGGACTCTTTGGCGTCGGTGTACACGGCGGTGCGGTGGTTGTGATTTACCACCACGCTGGTGGAGGAATCCTCCTGAATCACCGATACTTCCACGGCGTTGTAATAAAACACCGAATACGAAAGCAGGCTGACCAACGCAATAAGCAAACTAAGCGCAACCATAAGCTTTGCGTGCACGCGCCTAAGCAATAAAAATGCAACAAGCCAAATCATCCCAATGGCCAAAATGGTGATAAGGCAAGGTAGGGTTTTGATATAGATGCTTGCATACGGGACAGCCGCACAGGCACCCGCCAGCTTGATAAGCAAAAACACAAAGAAACGTGGGATAATCATAAGCGCCGCGCCAACAGGCGCCAAAAACGGCAATACCCCAAACACCATGGCTGCAAAACCCAACAGCAAAATGGGTGTTAACAAAAACGCGGCCAAGGTATTGGCAAGCGGGCCGATTAAACTGAGCATACCGGTTTGGGCAAGCACCACCGGCAGGGTGAATATGGTTGCCGAAATGCTCATGCTAAAGGCGTTTAGCGCAATGGCCGCCGCCCGGCCCACACGGTGCGCGCCAACCAGTTTGCGGTACAGCGCCGGCGAAAGCACAATCACGCCGATGGTGGACATCGCTGAAAACTGAAGCGACAGGTTGTTGGCCGAAAACGGGTTTGCCAAACAGATGATGAGCAGGGCCAAACCCAAAGAACTCAAGCTGTCGTTTTGGCGGCGCACAATATTGGACAAACAATACATAAGCATCATAATGCCCGCGCGCATTACCGACGGCGTAAACGACCACAGCGCCATCAAGAAAACGCAAAATGCCATCACAATGGCATAGCGCAAACGCCGTTTTACCTTTAAAAGCCGCAAAAGCATCAACACCATCGTGGTGATGATGGAAAAGTGCATACCCGAAACCACCAGCATATGCGACATGCCGCTTTGTATAAAATCCTGGCGGGTTGCTTCATCCAACGCAGCCGTATCGGCAACCAGCATGGCCTTTAAAACGCCTTCATGGTCGTCGGTCACACGGTCGATGGCGCGCCCCAGCGTTTGGCGCATGTTGTAAATGCCAAGGCGCAGGCGGTTAACAAAATCCTCTTCGCCGCTTTTGAGCACCCGGAAGGTTTGGTCGTCCATAAGCGGGTAGCCAACATAATCAACGCCAATGGAACGGTAATACTGCAGCGTGTCAAAGTGGTACCCTTCTTTTGGCAAAAACAGTTTTGCCTGAAAAGCAACGGTATCATACAAATCGGCATCCAGCGGTTTGGTGGTGCTTAAACGCAATGTGGAAGAACCCACCACCGAAGTGCCGTCGCTAAGCCGGATGGAAGAAGAACGGATGAGGTAGATGCGCTTTTCTTGTTCGCGCTCTACTTCTTCAATGGTGCCAACCACCGCAACGGTTTTGCCGTCGGCTATGGATTTGGTTTTAAGAAAGTGCGCGTCGTTTACCGAAAACACGCACAAACCCACGCCAAAAAGCAAACAAATGGCCAGCGTGCGCACCGGGATGGCATGGTGACGGCGCAAAATAAGCAATACCAAAATGGCCGCTACCAAAATAGCGGCCATTCCCATGCGAAGGGCAAACGGCATAAATGCACCAGCCGCAAGCCCCAGAAAATACAGAAACCCAATCCAAAACAACGGACGTTTCATGCTCTACCCCTTGTAGTTACTCTTCCCCCGTTAAAACCCACATCACCGATATATCCAGCGCACGGCACAGCGCCAAAAGCTCGTAATCGGCCAAAAACCGTTCGCCTTTTTCAATGCGGCTAATGGATTTTTGCTCCAGCGACAGCTCGTATTTTTTCAGCAGCTGCGCCAGTTCGCACTGCGATAATTTTTTCTGTTTGCGCGCCTGCTTCAAACGGGCGCCGCATAAGTTTTTCCCATTCATTTGTACGGGCATCCAATCTCCCCCTATTTTCCGTTGCCACATTCTTTTGCCGCATTCCCCCAAACGCGGCAAAAGCCTTTAAACGTATGCAAGAAAACCACCAAGCCCCAAAAACCTGGTGGTTCTTTTGTTGTATTCCTCAGCCGGGAGGCCACGCCAAATTGCGTTTGGCCAAAACATGAAAATGCAGATGCCCAACCGTCTGCCCGCCGTCTGCCCCGCAGTTGGTGACCACACGGTAGCCGTTTTCCAGGTGCAGCTCTTGCGCCAGCTTGGCAATTAGGCAAAACGCTTTGCCTACCACTTCGCAGTTTTGCGCGTCAATCTGCGCAGGCGAAGGGATATGCGCTTTGGGTATTACCAAAAAGTGCACCGGCGCCTGTGGGTCAATGTCGTAAAAGGCCAAAAGGTCGTCGTCCTCATACAGCTTATTGCTGGGCACTTCACCGGCTACAATTTTGCAAAATAAGCAATCCATGCAAAGGCTCCTCTCTGTTGTGTTTTTATTTCATCATATTGATAAGCATTTCGGGCACTTTGGCCAAAGCTTCATCCACCTTGAACACATCGCCGGCGCCGCCCATTGCGCTGTCCGGCTTGCCGCCGCCAGAACCGCCGGTATACTGGCAGACCTCTTTGATGAGCTTGCCTGCGTGAATGCCCTTTTGCTGCGCTTCCTTGCCGCAGGAGGCCACAACCGTGCCCTTTTGCCCGTCGGTGCAGGCCAAAACCGTCACCGATTTGGGTTCCTGCTCTTTGATTTTATCCGCCATTACGCGCAAAATGTTGGGTTTTACCGAGTTGATAATGGCCGAGATATAGTAAAGCCCGTTTACCTGCTGGGCTTTTTCCACCAGGCTGCCCCCGCGCAATTCCGCAATGCGTTCGTTCAAAGCGTCAATCTCTTTGTCCTTGGCTTTTAATTCCTGGGCCACAGCAAGGGTTTTGCTTACCAGTTCATGCGGGTTTGGCAGTTTCAGGTTTTCGCTGGCGTGCACCATAATCTCCTGTGTATCGTGCAAAAGCTGCAGCACGCCCAAACCGGTGGTGCCTTCAATTCTTCTTACGCCGGCTGCAACCGAAGATTCCGAAATAATCTTAAACAAGCCCGCCTGCGCGGTGTTTTTCAGATGGGTACCTCCGCAAAACTCAATGGAGAAATCATCCACCGAGCACACCCTTACAATATCGCCGTATTTTTCGCCAAACAGCGCCATAGCGCCGATTTTTTTGGCTTCTTCAATAGGCAGTTCGCGGGTTACTACGTCAATGCCCTGCAAAATCTTCTGGTTGACAATCGCTTCCACGCGCACAAGCTCCTCTGCTGTCATAGCCGAGAAATGCGAAAAGTCAAAGCGCACGCGGTTTTCATCCACATAGGAACCGGCCTGGTGCACGTGGGTGCCCAGTACTTCGCGCAAAGCCGCCTGTAAAAGGTGGCAGGTAGTGTGGTTCCTGGCAATGGCCTGGCGGCGTTCCTTGTCTACAATCGCCAGCACGCGGTCGCCTTTGCTAAGCATGCCCGACTGTACGCGGCAGATATGCATATGCTGGCCCGAAGGCGCTTTTTTACAATCCAGCACCTTTACGCAGCTTAGTTCGGTACGGATGACGCCCGTATCGCCCACCTGGCCGCCGGATTCGGCATAAAACGGGGTTTGGTCCAGCAGTATTGCCACTTCGTCGCCTTCGCAGGCAGCATCGCAAAGCTGGCCGTCTTTGATGATGTCGATGACCTCGGCTTCGTTTTGGGTGGTTTGGTAGCCGGTAAATTCGCTCTTTTCCCCGGCAATTTCGTTTACGTTGTCTTCATCCCAGCCGATGGTGTCCATGTTGGCACGCGCCGCCCTTGCTCTTTGGCGCTGCTCGTCCATAAGCGCCATAAAGCGTTCTTCGTCTACGCCAATATGTTTTTCGGCGATGATTTCTTTAATCAAATCAATGGGGAAGCCAAAGGTGTCGTACAGCCGGAAGGCATCCTCGCCCGAAAGCACCCGGTTGTCTTCGCGTGCCAGCGAGCCGGTCTGCATGCGGTCGATGATGTTGTTGAGGATTTCCGAGCCTTGGTCGATGGTTTTGGCAAAGCGTTCTTCCTCTACGCGGATAACCTTTTTGATGTACTCGCTTTTGGAAACCAGTTCCGGATATGCGGTTTGGTTTTCGTGGATGACGGTGTCGCATACTTTATACAAAAACGGTTCATTGATGCCCAAAAGCTTGCCGTGGCGCGCAGCGCGGCGCAGCAGCCTTCTAAGTACATAGCCGCGCCCTTCGTTTTGGGGCACAACGCCGTCGCCAATCATAAACACGGTGGAACGGATATGGTCGGTGATGACGCGCAGCGATACGTCGGTTTTTTCGTTTTCGCCGTAGTTTACCCCGGCAATCTCGCGCACATGCTTCATGATGTTCTGCACGGTATCCACTTCAAATAAGTTGTCTACCCCCTGGCAGATGCAGGCCAAACGCTCCAGCCCCATGCCGGTGTCGATGTTGGGGTGTTCCAAGGGGGTGTAGTGGTCGTTCCCGTCGGAATCAAACTGGGTGAACACCAGGTTCCAAAATTCCACAAAACGGTCGCAGTCGCAGCCAACGTGGCAGTCCGGGCGGCCGCAGCCTACGTCGGGGCCGCGGTCAAAATAAATTTCCGAGCA
>CAJFVS010000114.1 GCA_904420505.1 Candidatus Alloruminococcus vanvlietii
TAGGACAACCGAGGGGCCGAGGCTCAAAAAAGCCCGGAATATCAAGGAAAATCATCGCTCAGACGATTGAAATACGGCCTCAAAGCTGCCCGCCGCGCTCCTCAGTTCAGCAAGAGATAATTTGCCAATTGGCAAAATACAGGAAACCTCCGTTTCGTTCGGGGGTTTCTTTTTTTGCGCTTTTGCAAGGTTTGGCGCTACACAACCGGTTTTATGCCAAAGCGCCAAAAACCCGCCCCCCAAAAATTCCTTTTGTGCATAGCGAGCCTTCCGAAAGCCCCTTGCATGCGCCCCCGTTTTACCGGGTACAAACCGCCTGCGCCCGCTTTTGCCTGCCCGATAATGGCAGGGGTATCTTTTGTGAAAAACACTGGCTTTCCGGCAAGCCGCATCGTACCCAAAGCCAGCTGTCACGAAAAAACAAAAAGCGCCAAAACAGGGCGCTTGCAAAACAAAAATCCCCCCATAATGGGGGGATTTGGCATTTTCAGCATAGTGTGCCGGTACTTTTATAAAGCCACCCAGCGATGCTCGGCCGCCGAACGGTACATCGCGTCTATCACGCGCATGCCCTCTAGCCCGTCCTCGCCGGAAATAAGAGGGGTGGTGTCGTTTTCAATGCAGTCGGCAAAGGCGCCTACCACGTCCACCTGGATAACGCCGGGCACCATGGGGATGCGCGCCGCATACTGCCCGGGCATCGGGCGGCCAAAATCGAAAATTTCACGGGTGCCGTCAGGGCGGTCGATGTACAGTTCGTGCTCTTCGCCGTACATGGTTAAAGTGCCGGTGGTGCCGTAAATTTTGGTGGTGCGGTCCTCGCCGCCGTACACCGTCCAGGAATTGATAAGCGTGCCCACCACGCCGTTTTCGTATTTTAAAATGGTGATGGAGTTGTCGTAGCAGTCGTACAGCTTGCCGTCGGGATAACGCCGGTTAAGCGTACCGCCCCAGCTGCACACTTCGGTTACATGCGCGTTTAGCAGATACATCATCAAATCCACCCGGTGGATGCCCATGCCCGAAAGGGGGCTTTGGTGAAAGGTTTTGGGCACATAGTGGCCCTCTTTGTCATAGCGCAGTTCATCCCAGTTGTATCCCAAAAAGCTGCGGTAATTGATGACCTTTCCAATGGCGCCCGCATCGATGAGCTCTTTGCCCTTTTGGTGGGCCGGGTACAGGCGCTGGTTTAAATAGATCATAAGCTTTTTGTTATTCTTTCGGGCCGCCGCAATCATTTGGCGGCATTCTTCTTCGTTGGTGGCCATGGGTTTTTCGCACAAAACATGCTTGCCCGCGTTTAGGGCCGCCACGGCAATTTCGCAGTGGCTTTCCAGCAGGGTGCAGATGTCAACGGCGTCCACCATGGGGTCCAACAGCACTTCTTCCAGGCTGCCATACGCTTTGCCGCCGTATTTTTGGGCAAAGTCCGCCGCCTTTTGCGGCGTGCGGTTGCAAAAACCGTATAAATTCCATTTTTCCGATTTTTGCAGGGCGGGGATATGCTTAATGACCGCGATTTCCCCGCACCCGATGATAACAATATTGCGCATGCCAAACGCCTCCCTTTTCTTTTGTAAACCTCTGCCGCGGACGACAAACCATACGGCTTGTGCCGCCCTTGTAAAATTACCCGCCTGGGGAAAACACCCGCTTTCTGCGCGCAAACCGCCAACTCTCCCCAAAAGGGCAAGGACAGGGGCGCAAAGCGTGTAAATTGGGCGCAAAACCTGTTAGGTTTGCTTTGGCCGGCTAACTTACAACGGGAATTTTGCCAAAACAGCCGGCCCTAACCGATTTCCACTACCTCAATGCCTTTGAGCGCGCAGAACTCTTTCAGCTCATTGACATAATCGCCCGCCACGCAGTGCACGTGGTTGGAGCCATACACCTGCGCGTATTTGCGGGCGTTCATCTGCACCTTTACCACCGCAGTGGGGCGGTACCAGCAGTAATTGTACAATTCCTCGCGGGTTAAAGGCTGCACCTGCCCTTTAAAAATGCACATGCGGTAGTTTCTGGCGTTACGGTAAAGGCGCGCATAGGTATAGGTGCCCTCTTTAAACACAAACTGGGTGGCGGCCCCGCCTGCCTGGCCAAACCCGTGGGCGATGAGGTGCACATTTTGCAGGTTTTCATCCATATTGGGCGAGTGGGCGGAAAAATACGAAGCCGACGAGCCGCAGTTTGCCAGCACGATGGTGTCGTTGTTGTAGCTGTAAATATCCTGCAAGGCTGTGGGCTTGCCGCCTGACACCAGCTTCAGAATCTGCATGGTCAGCGCACCGTCTGCGTCTGCTTCGCAGCTGCAGGCGATGGGGGCCTTGGGGCCGTCGGCGTCATAGGGGTCGTTTAACAGCTGCACCGCCAAACACTGCACGCAATAGCCGTTGGAAAGCTCCGGCTGGCATTTGATGCCCACAAAATCCAGGTTATACAGCTTTGCCAGGCGTTTTACCGCCAGATAACTGCGCACCATGTGGTCAAACTGTTCTTCTTCAAAGCGCCCCTCCTGGAATTTTACCGCCCCATAGTGCGCGCGAATCCACGCCTTGTGGCGCTCAACCTCCTCAGGCTCGATGCTTTGGGCCACACGCACCAGCTCCAGCTGGTCAATTTGCTCCATATCCGCGCCAAACAGATTGAGCCATTGGGCCGGGTCGGCCGTGCCGGTGGCAATGCCTAAGCTGCGCCCGCCGAACATGCCGTAGGTGCTGCCCAGCAATTGCTCGCTGGCAATGGCGGCGGTAAAATATTCCACCATCTCTTTTTGCACGCTTTCATCGTGAATGTCCCCCACAATGCGCTTGCAGGCAAGCCCCGCCTGGTCGATGGCGCCGGCCGCGGCCAAATACCCCACCTGGGAGAACGTATCGGGCGCCGCATTGCCCAAAATGGCGCAGGGAATCCCCAAAAGCCGCACCGCCATGGCAACGGTGGCAGCCGAAACAAACATCGGCACATACAAAAGGCAGGCCTGAACGCCGGCGGCTTTTAATGCGCGGATGGAAACAAACAAATCGTTTTTATCCCGGATTTCCCCCGGGGCAGGTATTACAAAGTCTATCCGCCCGCGCATGATTTCGATTAACGCCCCGCTTTCGCGGTCCTGTGCGGGTTTGCGGTTTTGGTATACGTCCTCACGCACGCGCCCTTCGGAAAATATCAACAACCCAACTTGCAGCATGTGAAAAATCCCTCTCTTTATCCTTTTCTTTTTTCTCCGCCGTCTTTTGAATTAAGCAAACGGCGGCTTGTTTTATACAAAACAAATGCCTTGGGCTTGCCCCAAAGCATTTGCAAACACCTGGCCAAACAGGCTTTAAGGCCGGTAGTCAATGGCCTCAAGCTGTTCAATCATATTGTGGCGCCCGGCTGTGCGCGAGCAGCCCATTTGAATAAACGCCAGCGAATCCTCCAACGACGCAATGCCGCCGCTGGCCTTTACCTTGATATCCTTGCCGAAATTGTCCAGCAGCAGGGCAATGTCATGCACGGTGGCGCGCCCCGGGCCAAAACCGGTGCAGGTTTTAATAAATTCGCACCCGGCGTTAACCGCAATTTTGCCGGCAATCAATTTTTGTTCGTCGCTTAAAAAGCCGGTTTCAATAATCAATTTTACCCCTACGCCGTAGCTTTGGGCCAGCTTCACCATCTGGGAGGCTTCGGCTTCCACATAGGCATAGTCTTTGCAAAAGAATTTGGAAAGGCTCATCACCATATCCACTTCTTTTACGCCCATATCCAAAGCAATTTGCGCTTCTTTGAGCTTTACTTCGGTTAAATGGTTGCCCCCGGGAAACCCCGTTGCAATTTGTGCATGCACCGCGCTGTTTTGCAGGCGTTTGGCTACATATTCAATGCAGCTTGGGAACACCGCCACAGCGGCAAAGCCATACAAAAGGGCTTCATCGCAGGTTTTTTCCAGCAGTTCGCTTGTACAGTTGGGCACCAGTGCGTTGGAATAATCGATTTTGGAGATGATGCTTTTTACCGTCTCATTATCGCGCGGGCATTGCAGTAAATGCATAAGGTTCCCTCCTTAAACAAAATGTTTTCTTTCTTTTAGCATAAACGATTCTGGTAATATAGTCAAATATATCTTGAAACAAATACAATTTTTGTATTAAATTCCAATAAATTTGGCCAAAACCTCTGTTTTTCCATGAATTTGCAAAAGGATTGTATGAAATAAAAACGCCCTATATGCAAAAAAGGCCGCCTTTGCATGCAAGATGCAAAAGCAGCCCTTTGCCAAAAGCGGCAAGATTTATTGCGCCTGCCGGTACTCATAATCCGGCGCGCCATTTTGCAATAGGTTTAAGCGCCCCAAAAGCGGTTG
The DNA here is from genome assembly GCA_904420505.1 of Candidatus Alloruminococcus vanvlietii. Classification (GTDB taxonomy): domain Bacteria; phylum Bacillota; class Clostridia; order Oscillospirales; family Ruminococcaceae; genus Alloruminococcus; species Alloruminococcus vanvlietii. The sequence continues at coordinate 4,343 of CAJFVS010000114.1, forward strand.
GATAACCCCCTGCATACAGTTTGGCAACACCATATGGCAGCTTTGCTGGATTTCCAAAGGGGCGTCGGCTACGCAGGCGGAAACCCCTACATGGCGCAACGCTTCCAAATCGTTGTAAAAATCCCCTAAAAACACCACCTGGCTTGGCTGTATTCCCAAATGCTTGCACAGCCGCTGCAAGGCCGCCCATTTGCCTGCCCCGGCCGGCATAATTTCCACAAAATCGGGGGCGGTGCGTTCCATGCGCAAATCCGTCGGCAGCTGTTTTTGCACCTGCTTGGTAATGGCGGGCGTGCGTTCGGGGGAATCGAGCAAAATCAACCGGTACCACGGCTTGGTAAGCAAGGCGGAGGGGCAGTAAGGGTAACGCAGGGGTTTTGCCAGGCTTTTGGGGGGCGTGATTTGAAAATACCCCTGCCGGTTTACCGCCAAAAGCGCCGCCGTGGGGAACCGCTCCAACAGCCCTTCGGCAAAAGCCTGTGCATGCGCGGGCAAAAAGTGTTCCTCCCAGGTGCGCCGGGCGTTAAAATCGTGCAAAGCACAGCCGCCGTTTACAACGCTGGGCAAACTCACCGGGATATCGCCCAAAAATTGCGCCGCGCTTTCGGCGCTGCGTCCGGTGCACACGCCAAATTTGCCGCCCTGTTTTACAAACTGCTGCAACGCTTTGCGGTTTTTTAGGGGGATGCCCCGGCCTTCAATGCCCAATGTACCATCCAGGTCGCTGAAAATATACAACGGCGTAACTTTACAATCCGGCATGGAGATTTTCCTCATTTCCTTAGGTTTCTTGTAAAATGGGCAGCACTTTGCCCGTTGCTTGCGGCATATCCACCTTTAAAAGGCGCGCCAATGTGGGGCAGATGTTTAAGATATCGCCGTTTTCGATGACTTTGCCTTTTTGCACGTCCGGCCCGAAAGCGATAAACGGCGGCTGGGGCATTTTGTCCGGGTGATGGCCATGGGTGGCTTTGTAACCACCTTTTTGGCTGTTAACCATATTGATAACCAACGGCCCTTGCAGCTTTTTCTCCAAAAAGGTGCCGCGGGTGCCTTCTACCATAAAGCACATCCCTTCGCCAGCAAGCCCTTCTTCGTCCAAAAGCTCTTGCGCGGTGTATACACGCTCAATATACTGCGGATACCGCTGCTGCATTTTTTGCAAAAAGGCGTATACACGCTCGTATAAGGCTTTATCCTGCGGGTCTTTCAGGAAAATCTGGCTGGAAAACCCGGCCGAAAAGCTGTAAGCCAGATAATCCACCGGCTGGCCGCTGTCATCCAGTTGGATAAGCCCTTCTTCCACAAACAAACGGTTGAGCAAAAACACATTTTCCACATCAATCTGCCCGTGGTCGCCCAGGAAGATAAAGTTGGTATCCTCCAGGGTGCCGGCGCGCTTGGCGGCCGCTAAATACCGCCCGGCTAAAATATCCAGCTGGCGCAGGCAGTCGTGCACTTCATGGGCGCTGTCGCCATAGTGGTGGCGGGTGGCGTCCAGGTGCTCCACATGGTGCAGCAGCAGGTCGGGGGCGTCGTGCTCCAAAATTTCCAAGGCAATTTCCGCCCCGTAATAATGCATATCGTCCACATTGTTCCAGCTGTAACGGGCATGGTAGCGCTCGTAAAAGCGCGCATAGCCTTCTTCAGACATCGCCCCTTGCAATAGCGCCTGCGGGTCCTGCTTTTTGTCCGGCCAGATTGGCGGCACGTTCAAAAATTCTTTTTTGCCCGCTGTTACCGGCCATAAAACGCTGGCCGTTTTTTTGCCGGCGGCATTTGCCGCATCCAGCAGGGTGGGAACCTTTACATCCTTGGCATACCAGTACCAATCCGAGCCGTAAATGCTCCAGTCGGGGTTTTGCCGCCAAAGCCCGGGGATTTGGTTGTGCACAATGCCATGTTTTTCCGGGCGAACGCCGGTAATCATGGTGGTGTGGATGGGATAGGTAAGGGTGGGGTAAATGGGCCGGATGTTTTTTACCACTGCGCTGTTGGGTAAAATTTTGGAAAATACCGGCATTTTGGAAAGCGTGTGCAAATCGTTTGCCTGCAAAGAGTCAAACGAAACCACTACCAGTTTGTGTGCCAAAACAATCCCCCCTTATTTTACTGGTTTAAGATTGCATCCACCTTTTGGGCGGTTTGCTGCAGGGTTGTGGCAATGTCGGCATCGTTTACCATAATCGCATCCATTGCAGCCATAATTTCATAGGAGCATTCCACATAGTTGGGGTTCAAGGGGCGCCCGGTGCTGTAATCTCTTAACTGGTCCAGCGCCACTTTGTACTGCGGGAATTCGGCATACAGTTCTTTTAAGGTGTCGGTTTCTTCGGCGCTTGCGCGAAGGGGTACATAACCGGTGGTTTTGCTGGCATATGCGGTTTGTTCGGTGTCGGTCATAAATTTGATGAATTCCCAAGCGGCTTCGCGTTTTTCTTCGGGCACGCTTTCAAACATCACCAAGCTGCAGCCGCCAATCGGCACGCCGTAGGTTTCTTTGGCGGGGATATAGCAGGTGCCTACTTCAAAGCCGTTTTCCTCTGCTACCTGCAAAACGGTGCTTAAGCCCGATGTAGAGCTAAACCACATAGCGCAGGTTTGGTTGGTGTAGTCGGCGGTGATTTGGCCGGTGCCTTCGTCTGCGCTGGGCGCCCAGTTGATGTAGCCTGCGTCTTTAAGGTCTTTAAAGTACTGCATAATCTCTACAACTTCCGGTGCGGCAAGGTTGCAGGCGGTTTCGTCCTCGTTTAACATGGTAATGCCATATTCCAGCATAAAGGCTTCCAAAAACCATTCGTACGAATAGGTGGACAAACCGTAAATGCCAAGTTCATCATGGATGGTTTTGCAGTATTCGGCCAGTTCGTCCCAGGTTTTGGGGCCGGCAGGGTCTAAGCCGGCTTTTTCCAGCAAAGTGGTGTTCAAATACAGAATGGGGGTGCTGCACAGGTAAGGCACGCCGTACCAGGTGCCGTCTTTTACGGTGTTTTTCAAAAGGCCTTCAAAGAAATCGGAAGTGTCCAAGTCGCGTTCCACATAGGTGTTCAGCGGGGCAAGCTGGCCGTTTTCCAAAAAGATACCCATCGAGGTGGTGCCGACGACCGATACGTCCGGCATGGTGCCCGCTACAGCGGCCGCCTGCAATTTAGCGGTGGTTTCGTTGTAAGAGCCCTGGTATTCCGCTGTTACATGGATACCCTTTTCTTTGCCGATGGTATCGTTGAACTGTTGGGTAAGGGTTTCGTTGGCAACTTGGTTAGCGCCGCCAAACGAATACCAGAAGGTCAGTTCAATGGTATCTCCGTTTTGGGATGTGCCGGTGGAATTTTGCGAACCCTGGCTTGCAGGCTGGCCGCTTGCGCAGCTTGCCAGCGAAAAAACCAGAATGGCTGCCAACATAACGGCAATCATACGTTTCAAAAATGCTGTTTTCATAAGTACCTCCATCATAATCCTAATCGGTTTGGTTGTTATATGTTTAAGTTCCCGTTTTGGGAACCAAAACAAGCGTTGGTTTTGGGGGGATTTTATTTATCCCCCATATAGGTAAAGGCTTTGATAATGTGTTTGTGCGCCACAAAAAAGGCAATCAAAACCGGGAGCACCAAAATCATATTGCCGGCCATCAACAGCGGGTATTGTACGCCGCCGTCAACAATGCGCAGCATGGAGATGCCTACCGGCAGGGTGCGCACGTCGTTGTTGGTGGTCATGACAAACGGCCAGAAGTAATCGCTCCAGGTGGTGATAAGCGTTAAAAGCGCCAGGGTAACCAAGGTGGGGCGCGCAATGGGCAGCATCACCCGGGTGATAATTTTCCATTGGCTGGCTTTGTCCAGCCGCGCGGCTTCAATAAGCTCTTCGGGTACCTGTTTAAAGGTTTGGCGCAGCATAAATATAGCAAACGCACTGGTGGCGTGGGGTAAAATCAAGCTGGCATAGGAGTTGATAAGCCCCATGTTGCTGAACATCAAAAACACGGGCAGGAAGATAAGCTGCGCGGGAATCATCATTGTGGCCAAGGTAATGCCAAACAGCACGTTTTGCCCTTTAAAGCGCAGCCTTGCAAACGCATATGCCGCCGGGATGACCGTAATGCACTGGCACAAAAGCACCCCCAATGTGACGATGATGCTGTTTTTGAGCATTGACCAAAACGGTATGGCGTTGATGGCATTGACAAAGTTTTCCCATACCGGGGAAGATACCCAAAAGGAGGGCGGGGTTTGATAGCACTGGCCCAGGGTTTTAATGGCGGTTAAAAACATCCAGTAAACCGGCACAAAAAACACCAGCAAAATCGCGATGCTGACAATCCAGCGGGCAGTGCTGCGAATGGGTTTTGGCATGTTGTTTTCCTCCTTACCGGTAATGAACCCGTTTGCTTAATACGCCGAAATACAGCAGCGTGCAGATGCCGATAATCACCATAAGCACCACGCCCTCGGCCGAGGCGTACCCCAGCTTGTAAAACTGGAAGCCGTCGCGGTAGATGCTGTACACCAGCGTTGTGGTGGCGTTTACCGGGCCGCCGGCCGTCATAAGGTTTACGGTTTCAAACACCTTAAAGCAGGCAATCAAGTTCATAAGGGTTAAAAAGAACAGGGAAGGGGAAATCATCGGCAGGGTGATTTTAAAAAAGGTGCGCCTTGCCGGGGCACGGTCCAAGCTGGCGGCTTCGTACAGGTAATTGGGCACCGCCTGCATAGCGGAAAGGATAATAAGCGTGTTATAGCCTACGCATTTCCACACCGAGACCAAAATAAGCGAATACATCGCCACGCTGGTGCTGCCAAGCCAGTCCACCGTGGGCAGATGCAGCGTTTGCAACAAAAAGTTCAGCAGGCCGTAATCGGTGTCCATAAGCCACATCCAGATAAACGCCACCGAAACCAGCGGCATAACATACGGCATAAAAATGGTGCTTTGCAAAAACCGGTTTAAACGGGTGTTTTTCTTTAAAAACAAAGCGGCCAGTATGGCAAGGCCCATGCCGAACAAAAGCGTAAAAAAGGTGTACTGCAGGGTGTTTAGCAGGGTTTGGAAAAACGCGGGGTCCTTAAACATGGTAATAAAGTTTTGCAGCCCCACAAATTCCATGGGTTTTATCATGTTCCATTCAAAAAAGCTCAAAAACACCATATATCCAATGGGATAGAGCAAAAAAACAAACAGCACCACCATTGCCGGGGCAATTAACAGGTAAGGCAGCATCCGCCGGCCGGCGGTTTTGGTTTTTTCGCGGGTGCGCGACCAAAAGGGGCGCGGGCGTGGGCAAGCAAGCGCAACAACGCCTTTTTTCATAGCGCGCTCACACTCCTTGCCTGCATGTCAATGCGTTGCTCCCCTTCATCAAAGAAATATAGGTTTGCAGCCTCGGCGCTTACCGTTACCGGGCCGTAAGGAATTAACTGGGAAGAGAAAGATTTTACCTGCATCTGCCCGTAGGGCGTTTGCACTTTATATAAGGTTTGGTCGCCCAATGCCTCGCGTGTGACCAGTTCGCCGTCGATGTGCAGCATCCTGCCGTTTGCAGCGGGGCGTTTTACCGAAATCATGCAGGCTTCCGGGCGCATGCCCACATGCGCTGCCGCCATAGGCCTTGTTAAGTTGCTGCCGTTGGTTGCCTGTATGGGCAGAATGTTCATGGGCGGCGAGCCGATAAACCTTGCGGAAAACAGGTTCGCAGGCAGGTTGTATAAATCAATGGGGGCATCGTGCTGGCGGATTTGCCCGTTTTCCAGCAAAACGATGTCGGTACCCATGCTCATGGCTTCCACCTGGTCGTGGGTGACATAAACAAAGGTGGAACCCAATTTGCGGTAAAGTTCAATCAAATCGGTGCGGATTTGCGCCCGCAGTTTGGAATCGAGGTTGGAAAGCGGTTCGTCCATCAAAAACACCGAAGGTTTTTTTACAATGGCGCGGGCCAAAGCCACACGCTGGCGCTGCCCGCCCGAAAGCTGGGAGGGCATGCGGTCAAGGTATTCTTCCAAATTGACCATTTTGGCCACTTCGGCAATGCGTTTTTGGCGTTCGCTTTTTTCTATTTTCATGTTTTTTAAGCCAAATTCAATGTTCCCGCGCACCGTCATGGTGGGGTACAGCGCGTAGTTTTGGAATACCATAGCGATTTGGCGGTCGCCTGGGTCTACCCCTTTCATGGATTTTCCGTCGATTTGGATTTCACCGGCGGTTTCTTTTTCCAGCCCGGCAATCATGCGCAAAATTGTGGATTTCCCACAGCCGGAGGGCCCAAGCAGCACCGTAAAGCTGCCCTTTTGAATGGTTAAATCCAAATGCTCAATCACCGGCTTGTTTTTGCCGTATGCTTTGGCAACGTCTTTCAGCACAATTTTCTCCATAGCGTTTCCTTTCTTGTTTTGGTAAATCTCCTTTGTTACAGCTTCAGTATACGAGCTTTTGGAGTTAAACTCTATCAAGATTGTGTAAAATGGAGTTAAATTTTATGTTTCGTATAGACATTTTCTTCCAAGCGCAGTACAATATAAGCAAACAAAAACTTTCGCGGAGGTTCTTATGGACGAGCAAACCATCAACTGCCTTGCCGCAATACAAAGTTTGCTGCCCTCTTTGCGGGGGGTGGAACAAAAAATTGCGCAGCATGTCTTAAACCATTCCCAGGATGTTTTAAAGCTGCCCATTGCCAAATTGGCGATGCAAACCGGCACCGCCGAAAGCAGCATCATCCGTTTTTGCCGCAAATTGGGGTACAGCGGGTTTTCGGCGTTTAAAATCGGGCTGGCCCAAAGCCTTTCGCAGAATTCCAAATACAGCCTGGACGATTTGACCATCCCCTTAGCACCCATGGACGCTTGGCAGGTTTTGCAGCAGGTGTTTGCCCAAACCTCCCTGGTGCTGGAACAAACCCGCCAAATTTTAAGCCGGGAGGCGTTTTTACAGGCGGCGCAGCAATTTTTGCAGGCGCAGTCCATCACCTTTTTCGGCATCGGCACCTCCGCGCCCATCGCGCAGGATGCTTACTACCGGTTTTTGCGCCTAGGCATCCCGGTGTGCTGCGCAGTAGACCCTTATGAAATGCTGCTGGCCGCCAACAACCTGCATACCGGCTGCGTTGCGGTGGGCATTTCGCATACGGGCTGCTCCAAAGAAACCATCCGCGCCTTAAAAAAAGCGCAGGAAAAGGGCGCGTGCACCGTTTGCATCACCAGCTATATGGATTCCCCCGTCACCCGCTTTGCCGATATCCCCCTCATCACCTCGGCCACCGAAAGCAAGGCGGTGCGCGAAGCCATCGCTTCCCGCATGGCACATATCTCTTTGCTGGACAGCCTGTATACCTACCTGGCTTTGCAAAAATCCCCCCATATTGAAGACACCTTTTGCCAAATCAACGACATGATGCAAAAAGCGCGCCAATAGGCATATGCATACCTAATAATAAAAGCGCACCGTCCAAACAGGCGGTGCGCTTAATTTTCACCGTTTTTTTGCTTGCGCATAGAATGAAGCGGATGGTTTTTTATTCCCTTTATTTTGGAAAGGATGCGTGAAGCAGATGGCTTTTCGTATAAAAAGAGGGCTGGCGCTTGCGCTTGTATGCGCGCTTATGCTGGGCATGGCGCTGCCTGCGTTTGCCTGGGGGCCTTCCCCAGAGCCCACCTATAAGGGCATGGATGTAAGCGAATACCAGGGCAGCATCGATTACGCCAAAGTAAAAGAAAGCGGCGTGGAAATTGTATATATCCGCGCAAGCGTTGGCAACAGCTTTCAAGACCCCTATTTTTTGCAAAATTACCAAAACGCCAAAGCTGCGGGGTTAAAGGTGGGGTTTTACCATTATTTAACCGCGGTAAATACCCTGCAGGCACAGCAGCAGGCGCAGTTTTTTGCCTCCTTAATGGCCAAAGTGGAGCCCGACTGCCGCTTGGCGATGGATTATGAGCTGTTTTCCGGGTTGGACGCCGATACCGTAAACGCCATTGCATTGGAATTTATGCAGACCACCGAGCGTTTAACCGGTTTGGATATGGTGGTATACAGCGACTATTCCAATGCGCGGTATGTGTTTTCTTCCCAAATTGCCCAAACCTACCCTTTGTGGATTGCCCAATATGGGGTAGAAGAGCCCTCTGACCCGGGCACATGGGAAAACTGGGTGGGCTTCCAGTATGGGTCGGGCAGTGTAAACGGCGTGCCGCAAAAAGCCGACCTGGACTATTTTACCAGCGGCATTTTGCTGTCCTCCGCCCCCGAGCCGGAGCCAGAACCCGATCCGGAACCGGAGCCAGAACCGGAACCCGGCACAGGCTGTGTGTATTACACCGTAAAACGCTACGATACCCTAACCCGTATAGCCGCGCGCTACCATACCACCGTTTCTTGGCTGGTCCAGAAAAACCACATCCAAAACCCCGATTTGATTTTGGTGGGCCAGCGCTTATGCGTAAAAGAAAGCGGCCCTAGCCAGCAGGTGCGCTATGTGGTGCAAAAAGGCGATACGCTGTGGAGCATCGCCCAACGCTTTTCCACCACGGTAAACGCCTTGGTGCAGGCAAACCATATTGCAAACCCCAATCTCATTTTAATAGGGCAGGTGCTGTATATCCCCTAACGGGCAAAACCGGCGGGCGGCGCACCCGCCTTTTTGCGCGTTTTTATGGGACAAACCCGCTGTTTAAGCCCATTAAGCCCGTTTTTTGCAAAGGTTTTCTTTCCCAAAAAAGTGCAAATTTCTGTTTGTTGTGTAGCAAATTGCCAAAATGTACGGGTTGGTTTTTAGCACATCTGCCAATTGTGGAAAAGGTTGACGTATTTGTGCATTATTTATAAATTTTAGAATATACATAAAGTTTACATGGCAATATTGACCGTTTTTTCTATTTTTTTCGCCAAAAAACCCCGCAAATGCCCCTATTTTACAAAGACTTTAAAAAATTGACAATCAAACGTCTTCTCCCTATAATCGTGTTTGCAACCCAAAAATACGTCAAACCCAGTATTTACGCGGGTTTGATAAGAAATGTAAGGGGAGAAGTAATGCGCATATTGTTAAACATCAAAAAAAAGGCGAGCCGTTTTTTCGCTGGAAAAATGGCGGCCACCTGTATCTTGATGGTCCTATTTGCCGTTACGGTATTTGCAGTTTCGGATACCATTTATACCGTTTATATCCATGACGGCAGCACCGTACAGATGGTCAACACCATCCATACCACTGCCGAAGAAATTTTACAGGAAATGGAGATTTCCTACGCCCCCGACGATGAAATCCTGTTTAGCTATGACAGCGATTCGCGCGTAGGGGAAATCACCATCAACCGCGCGTTTGACGTGGTGGTGCAAGACGGCGCCAACGAACCGTTTATGGTGCGTGTCACCGGCGGCACTGTTTACGATGTTTTGGAAAGCCAGAACATCCATTTAAACCAAAACGATATTCTCAGTGTGAATATGTATGAGGAAGTTTACGAGGGTTGCGCGATTGTTATTGACCGTATCACCTACAACACCACCCGGGTGGAAGAGGCGATTGAACACGAAGTGATTCAAAAACCCACCCCGCTTTTGAAAAACGGCAGCACACGCGTGTCTATCCAGGGGTCGGATGGGTCGAAAATCATTACCACCCAGGAAAAATATGTAAACGGCGAACTGGTAGAAACCTATGTTTTAGGCGAAGAAATCACCAAACAGCCGCAAAGCTCGCTGGTTTTGGTGGGCGATTCTTCCGCTGTGGTTTCCACGCTTCAGATGGACCAGTCCTTTCCTTCCAGCTATGTGCGCGTGATTGAAAACGCCGTTTGCACCGGCTACAGCGCGCGTTCGGGCGCATGGGGCGCTTCGGGCAACACGTTATCGGCCGGCCATGTGGCGGTGGACCCTAACGAGATTCCGTATGGGTCGCTTTTGTATATCACCTCCAAAGACGGCAGCTTTGTTTACGGCTATGCCATTGCAAGCGACACCGGCGTTGCGCTTATGGACGGGCGCATCGACGTAGACCTGTTTTACGATACCTACCGTGAAAGCGCCTTAAACGGGCTGCGCACACTGGACGTATACGTTGTGCGCGAAGGGTATTGATACCAAAACCAAATAGGATATCTGTACAAAACGGCTTTCGTAAAAGGAGGCCGTTTTGCTCTGCCCGGCCTTTGCCGGCGGGGGTAGTGCATATTTGGTCTAAAAATGAACAAAGCGAAAATTTTTGCGTATTTTTCAGAAAAAATTGGAATCTTGCGCAATTCGCGGTATAATAAGCAAAGATATAGCCAACCCCGCCGCGGCACGCCCGGCGCTATGATATTCATCCGGATGAAGGTGTTTTATGAACAAATACAAAAATTTGATTCTCAACACGTTGATTTTCGGCTTAGGCACGTTCAGCTCCAAAGTGCTGGTGTTTTTCCTAATGCCGCTGTATACCCGTGTTCTTTCCAGCGCCGATTACGGCACCGTGGATTTGATTATGCAAACCGGCAACCTGTTGGTGCCGCTGGTGATGATGGGCATTTCCAATGCGGTGATACGCTTTGGGCTGGATAAAAGCGTAAACAAAAACGATGTGTTCACCACGGCGCTTTTGTCGGTGGGCGGCGGTTTTGCCGCATTGCTGCTGTTTTACCCGCTTATTATGCGCATCCCCAGCCTGGGCGAATATGCATTGCTGATTTATGCATTTGTACTTATGAGCTGCCTGCGCTCAATCTGCTCGAATTTTGTGCGCGCTAAGCAGTATGTGCGTTTGTACGCGTTTGATGGGTTTTTATCCACCCTTATGACGGTTATTTTCAACATTTTATTCCTGGTTGTGTTTGATATGGGCATTACCGGGTATGTACTGGCAACCGTTTTGGCCGACTTTTTATCTTCGGTGTTTTTGTTTTTGGTGGCAAACCTCAAGCAGTATATCGATTTTAAGGGCTTTAACCGTTCGGTTTCCAAACAGATGCTGCGTTATGCCATCCCCATGATTCCCACCACCATTTTCTGGTGGATTACCAACGTATCCGACCGTTTTTTGGTCACTTATATGATTAGCGAGGCAGCCAACGGCTTGTATGCGGTTTCTTACAAAATCCCCACCCTTATCAATTTGGTGTCGGGCATTTTTATCGAAGCCTGGCAGATGTCCGCTGTTACCGAAAACGAAAAACCCCACCGCGAGGTGTTTTTTACCCGGGTAAGCTATGTATACCAGTCGCTTATTTTTATGGGGGCATCTGTTTTAATCCCGCTTTCCAAGGTGATTATCCGCATCCTCACCTCCGAAGAATTTTACCCCTCCTGGCAGTATATCCCGCTGCTGGTTTTGGCTACTTGTTTTTCCTGTTTAACTTCTTTTTTGGGCAGCGTATATATGGTGGAGAAAAAAAGCGGCACCATGCTGTGGACAACCGTTTTGGGCGCTGTTATCAACCTGGTGCTCAACTTCCTGCTCATTCCTGTTTACGGGGTAAACGGTGCGGCGTTTGCTACTTTCTTTAGCTATTTTGTGGTGTTTTTGGTACGCGCTTTCCACACCCAGCGTTTTATCAAAATCCAGTGGAATGTGCCGAAATTTATCATCAATTTTGTGCTTATTAGCGCCCAATGCTTTATTATGATTGGGGAAGCTCCCCTGTGGATTTTATGGGAATGCCTTTTGCTAATTGCCATGCTCATCCTAAACGCACGGGTGATTTTGCAAAACGTGCTGACCATTCTCCGCCAGAAAGGATAATATGATTACCCGTTTGGATACCGCTATTCTGCTTTGGATACACGAACATTTGGCGCACCCGGTTGCCGATGCGGTAATGGCGTTTATCACCCGCTTGGGGGATGCCGGATTTTGCTGGATTTTGCTTGCGCTAGTGCTGTTATGCATCCCTAAAACGCGCAAAGCCGGCGCTGCCATAGCCATTGCCTTAACCCTTACGCTGCTAATTGGCAACCTTGCTTTAAAGCCGTTGGTAGCGCGTGTACGCCCCTTTTTGGCAAACCCCTCTTTTGCGCTTATTATTGCGCCGCCCAGCGGGTTTTCGTTCCCCTCCGGGCACACAATGGCCTCGTTTGCAAGCGCATGCGCGTTGCTGGGGTATTCCAAACGCGCAGGGTTTGCCGCATTGGCGCTGGCTGTTTTGATTGCTTTTTCGCGGCTGTACCTGCTGGTGCATTACCCCACCGACGTATTGGCAGGCGCTGTCATCGGCGCAGCGATTGGTTTTTTGGCTGTAAAAATCCAAAAGGCTTTGCAAAAACGCATCTCGGTTTTTATCAAATAAAAGGCCAAAGCGCTGGGGCGTTAACCCCCCTTTTTGTGCCTGCAACCCATTTCCCTGCAAAACAAAACAGCGTATACGGTTTGTTGCCATATACGCTGTTTTTTTTGCAAATTTTTGGGCGGCTGCATTCCGTATCCAGCCGCGGTTTTTTCTTATCGCTTTTCAAGGCCGGGGGGCAGAAGCGTTTTTTCCATGCGGATGTCGGTTACAAGCATGCCCTGCACCATGGTTTGCAAAGTGTCCGGGGTTTTTACAAAGCCATGGCGCTCGTAAAAGCGGCGGGCGCGTTCATTGCCGGAAAGATACCACAAATACAGCTTTTGGCACCCCATCTGCTGCAAACTTTCGCAAGCGGCTGTAAAAAGCCGGCTGCCCACCCCTTTGCCCCATGCGTGGGGGTGCACATAGATGGACACCACCTCGCCCCAGCCCAAAAGCGATTGCTCGCGCGCCGGGCCAAAGCAAACCGCCCCCAAAGGGGTATTTCCTTCAAAAGCGGCCAGCAGCTTCTGCGGGCCGTTTTGCAGCATCTGCGAAAATTTTTCCACCCACGCGTCGTCACGCAAATCGTCCAAATACGCCTGCGGCATCAAGCCGCGGTAGGTTTCTTTCCAGCTTTGGGCGTACAGGGCGCTTATGTCGGGCAGTTCGTTTAATTGGGGCGGGCGCAAAAGAAGATTTTCCATCAATATTCCATCGCTTTCTCTTTGCCCTGCAAAACGCGCAGCGCCCCCTGCGCCAAAGCAAGCATTTCGTCCTCGCCGGGGTAAACTTTAATAGGCGCTATCTGGCCTACGCGCTCTTTGATGCACCCGGTAAAACGGGTGGAATAGGCCAAGCCTCCGGTTAGCACAATGGCGTCTACCCGGCCTTCCAAAACGGCAAACATCGCCCCAATCTCTTTGGAAACCTGGTAGGCCATGCTTTCCAGCACCAGCACGGCGTATTCGTCGCCCTCTTTGATAAGCCGTTCACATTTGCGCAGATCGTGAGTGCCCAGGTAAGCGGTCATGCCGCCTTTTCGGGTGATTTTGTCAACAAGTTCCTGCTCGGTGTACTCGCCCGAAAAGCAAAGGTGGATAAGCGGCACGGCCGGCACCGCCCCGGTGCGTTCGGGGGTAAACGGGCCCTCGCCCGAAAGCGCGTCGTTTACATCAATCACCCGGCCGTAGCGGTGCGCCCCCACGGTGATGCCCCCGCCCATATGCGCCACAATAAAGCGGCCGTTTTCGTATTCTAACCCCATATCCTGCGCGCATCTTCGCGCCACCGACTTTTGGTTAAGCGCATGGAAAATGCTTTTGCGCTCAATGCCGGGGAAACCGGTTAGCTTGGCGTTTTGGTCCAGCTCATCCACCACAATGGGGTCCACCACATAGGCGGGTATGCCCTGGCTTTTGGCAATGGTGTATGCCAAAATGCCCCCAAAGGCGGAAGCGTGCACCGTGCGGGAAGAGCCTTCCAAGTCATTGAGCATGCGCTCGTTGATGATATAGGTGCCGCTGTCAATGGGGTCAACCAGCCCGCCGCGGCCAACCACCGCGCTTAACAAGCTTAAGGGGATGTTATGCTTTTTTAAGCTATAAAGCACGCAGTCTAAGCGCATCTGGCGCTGGTCTAAAATGTTCGGGTAGCGGTTGACTTCTTCGTTGCTGTGGCGGATGGTTTCTTCCAGCACAAGGGTTTGGTTTTCATACAAAGCAATTTTGGTGGAAGTAGAACCGGGGTTGATGGCCAAAATGCGAAAGATGGTTTGCAAAGCGTCCGGTTTGCCCATTTAGTTGCCCTCCTTGTCCACGGTAACGACCCCGCTGCGGTAAATTTGAAAAATTTCGTCTTGATTGGCGGCGCTTAGCATCTGCCCGATTTCCTCCGGCGTCTGGATGCTTTCAAAGCACACGCGCTCTTTGGTTTGCCACAAAATCTGCTTGCCCTGCCAAAGATGGCTGCTGCGCGCGCAGGTTACGGCGATAAGCTCCCGCTTGTAAAAATGCCCGTCGTCCGCAGCTTGTATGCCGCGCACGCAGTCCAGGCGCTGCAAACGGCCTAAAATATCTTCCAACGGGATGCCCTGCATTTCCACATTCACGGTTAAGCGGGCAATTTGCGGGCTTACGGTTTCGGCTACCGACAAACCCTTGATATTTAATCCCGCACGCCGGATTAAGGCGGTAATACGGGTAAGCACGCCAAATTCATTGTCCACGTTCATGGTCAAAATCTGGGTGGTTTTTTGCATAAATGTGTCCTCCTGTATTGCAAAACGTATATTTTAAATAAAGTATTTCTTTTTGTTATATTAAATCCAACTTAATTTTGTAATAAAAACTAAAAAGTATACTATTCGTTATTTTTTTGCAAGCCTTTGTAGATTTCCGAGCGATTAAACGGGGTAAGCGCAGCGGCCCGTTTGGCCGCCTCGGAAGGGGAGAGGTCCTCTTCGCTTTGCAGCTTACGCGCAAGCGCAATCGCTTCTTGCAATGTTATTTCCGGTTCCTGGGGGGCTTTGGCGCCTTCAATCACCAAAACGTATTCGCCTTTGGCCTCGTGCTGGCGGTAATAGGCCGCCGCCTGCGACAACGTCGTCACCACGCATTCTTCGTGGATTTTGGTAATCTCGCGCACCAGCGATACGCTTCGATCGCCCAAAGCCACATACAAATCCCGCAGGGTGGCGCGCAGCTTGTGGGGGGCTTCGTAAAAAATAAGGGTGCGGCGCAGGTCTTTGATTTCTTCCAAACGCGCCATGCGGTTTTTGTGGTTGACGGTTAAAAACCCTTCAAACGAAAAACAGGAGGTATCCTGCCCGGAGATGCTCAACGCGGCAATTAACGCGCTGGGGCCCGGCACCGACAGAACCGGAATGCCCTTTTGGTGGCACATTTTTACCAGTTCTTCGCCGGGGTCGGAAATGCAGGGCATGCCGGCGTCGGTGACGATGGCGCAGTTTTCGCCGTTTAGCATACGGCCTGTGATATACTCGCATTTTTCGCGTATGTTGTGCTCATGGCAGGAAATCATCTCTTTTTTAATGCCAAAATGGTTTAACAGCTTTATGGTTACGCGGGTGTCCTCGGCGGCGATAAAATCCACCATTTCCAGCGTCTCTTTTGCCCGGGGCGAAAAATCCGAAAGATTGCCAATCGGCGTGCCGGTTACATACAATTTGCCAGTCATTCATCCATCTCCTTGCGGTAAACTTGCAGCATTTGTTTGGAATACGCGCCTGTTTGGTCTTCTACCACCAAATCGGGCAGCACCTTTAAAAAGGGCCGACCGCCCTTTGCGGCCTCTATCAACACCAGCCAGGGGGATTCCCCCTCGCGCTGTTTTACAAATTTTAAGCGTTTGGGCTCCAGTTTGTGCCTGCCCATGGCCAAAAATATTTCGCTTAAGCGTTCGGGCCGGTGGCAGATGCAAAATTTCCCGCCAAAGCGCAGCAAGCGCCCAGCGGCCTGGCACACGTCGTCAAGCGAGCACATGGTTTCGTGCCGGGCGATTTGGTCGCTTTGGGTTTGGCTTTTGATGCCATGCCCCTGCGCCTTATACGGGGGGTTCATGGTCACAACGTCAAAATATCCGGCGGGCAAAACGCCTTTTAAACTGCGCAAATCGGCAAGTATGGGGGCAATGCGCCCTGCAAGCCCGCTTTTTTGCACCGATAAACAGCATTGCTCGTACCCCTGGGGCTGGATTTCCACCCCGTAAATTTTGCTTGCGGTTTGGTCGCGGGCAATCAACAGCGGGATAATCCCGCAGCCGCAGCCCAAATCCACCACCTGGTCCTGTTTTTTAATCTGGGCAAAATCGTTTAACAAAAATGCGTCGGTTCCAAAGCGGTGTTCTGCGCTTACACAGGCAAACACCCCGCCGCCCAACGTTTCATAACGGTAAGAAGGCATGTATTTTCTCCTAAACGGCTTTTTTCTATCCCATCATAGCATATTTAAGGCATAAACAAAAGGTATACGTTCCAAAGAACGTATACCTTTTTGCTTTCATGTTTGTTTGTAATTATTCAGCGGAAGGTGCGCCTACCGGGCAAACACCTGCGCATGCGCCACACTCGATGCAGGTAGCCTCATCAATTACATATTTGCCATCGCCAGCGGAGATAGCGGATACGGGGCACTCAGCCTCGCATGCACCACAGCTGATGCATTCATCAGAAATTTTGTATGCCATAACCGTAACACCTCCTTTTTCCCTTTGTGTTCTCATCATAACACAATTGGCAAAAAAACAACAGGGGATTTTTATAAATTTACAAAAAAGTCATCTACCTGCAACCTGTTTTACACGGCATTGCCCGTTTTGGGTTGCCATAGCAACCGCAGGCGGATGGCTTTGCCCTGCATCAACCTTCCAAATCTTTTAATTTGGCAATTTCATCGCGTTCAATGCGGATTTGCGCGTCTTTTATGGTTTTTACATCCCTGCGGTGGAACGCCTTAGGCGCCGCATCGGCGGCTTTATCCAACCTTATTTTGAGCATGCCGGTTAAAAGGTTTGCCTCCACCACGCTGCCGCGCCCTTCGCTGGTTTGCACATACGCGCCTACCTTGGGGGTGATTTTTAACAAATCCTCATAGGCTTCCTGCTCGTATTTCAAGCAGCACATCAACCGCCCGCAGGTGCCCGAAATTTTAGAAGGGTTAAGCGATAAGCCCTGTTCCTTTGCCATTTTAATGGATACCGGCTGGAACTCGCTTAAAAAGCTTTTGCAGCAAAACGGGTTGCCGCAGATGCCTAAACCGCCTAACATTTTGGCTTCGTCGCGCACGCCGATTTGCCTTAGTTCAATGCGGGTGCGGAAAACCGACGCCAAATCCTTTACCAGCTCGCGAAAGTCCACGCGCCCGTCGGCGGTAAAGTAAAACAAAATCTTATTGTTGTCAAACGTGTACTCCACGTCGATAAGTTTCATTTCCAGTTTGTGGTCTGCAATCTTTTTTAAGCAGATGTCATACGCGGCCTTTTCTTTTTTGGCGTTTTCTTCAATTTGTTTCATATCCGCTTTTGTTGCCACGCGGATGACTTTTTTCAGCGGCTTTACAATTTCTTCGTCGCTCAATTCGCTGTTGGGCATTACCACCTGCCCGCATTCCACACCGCGCACGGTTTCTACAATTACATGCGCGCCTTTTTCAATTTCCTGCCCGTTGGGATCAAAATAATATACCTTGCCTACGTCTTTAAAACGCACGCCGATTACACAAGCCATAGATAACCTCCTTTTTATCCACACAAGCAGCGGGGGTTTACAACGCCTCTGCCTGGGATGCCAGCCATGTCAATAATAAGCTAAGGTTGCCGTTTTGGTCAAGCCACAAGCGGCAATTGGCAAATACTGCATATAGTTTGGCGCATTTTTGCGCCGTATAACGCCCCTGTGCACCGTTTTGGGCGCATTTTTTTCCTATTTGGCCCATCTGTTCCATCCAATAAGGCAGCAAATGCAAAAATGCGTCGCGTTCCTTTTCAAAAACCGCCAAGCCCTCCAAACAGGCAAACGGGGAAAAAAACGCACCGTCTTTGACCATCTGGGCGCCGTGCCGGTAAAGGGCAAGGGTTTTGGGTTCGTTTAATAAGCTGCTTGCCAGCTCCATATCGCCCAGCGAAAGCTCCACCGCTTCCAGCAAAGTACCGTCGTCCTTATCGGGGAACTGCTCTTTGAGCAGCCCGGCGGCAAAGGGCATGTCCACCCTTTCCAGGTAAAACGCGCTTACCCTGGATAAAATGGTGGGCAAAAGCGCGCTTTTGTTTTGGCAGGTTAAAATAAGCACCGTATGCGCAGGGGGTTCCTCCAGCAGCTTTAGCAAAGCGTTTTGCGCGTTTTGGTTCATCTCGTGCACGTCTTTTAAAATCAAAAACCGCACGTCGCTTTCCAAGGGGCGCACCTGCGCCTGCTCTTTGATGAGGCGCACGGTGTCCACCGTAAAGGAGTTGGCTTTGCCCCTGCCTTTATACACGCTTACTTCGGTGTGGTGCTCCTGCATCACACGCTGGCAGGCCGCACAATGCATACAGGGCTTGTTTTCGCTTTGGCAAACGCCCAAACAGGCCAACGTTTTGGCAAAATGTTCTTTTAAAGCGCCTGCTTCCCCATAAAGCAGCAAAGCATCCGGCAGGCGGGAATTCTCCCAAAGGCTTTTTAACTGCGCAAACACCGCCTGCTGGGACGCGCTAATGGTCGTTTGTTCCATCGTTAGAATTTTTCAAACCGCTGGACATCCAGCACAAAAATGGTGGCCCCGCCAATGGTCACTTCCACCGGGAACGAGGTGTACAGCCCTGCGCTGTAAGACACCGAGGACGGCACCATCTGGGTGCGCTGCTTGGATGCGCCATGGATGACTTCGATTGCTTCATCGACTTTTTCATCTTCGGTACCCACAATAAAGGTGGTGTTGCCCGAAAGCAAAAAGCCGCCGGTGGAGGCCAGTTTGGTCACCTGGAATCCTTTTTTGGTCAATGCAGACAGCACTTTGGAGCTGTCGTCGCTGGATACGATGGCCATAATGAGTTTCATAACGAAACCTCCTTTGTATATTTTATACGATATTGCTTTGCAATCGTTGGGTTTCCCTATTATTTTAGCACAGATACCCGTTTAATTCCATACCTTAACAGATATTTTATACCCTCGCTGTCGATTTCCTCCCCCGGCATCACAATGGCCACCCCGGGCGGGCAGGCGATGGTGGGCGCCCCGGCAATTCTGCCCAGCGCATCCTGGGTGGGCACCATCTGCTGGGGGGCCAGCGCCGCCTGGCGCAGGGAAATTTGCAGCCTGGGGGCGCGCTGGGCAAACGGCATGGCAAACACCTGGCGCATGCGGTTTTGCTGAGAGGGGATGTTTTGGATAGCGGCCAAAAGCCTTTGAAAATCCGCATCGGTGGAGCAGATGGAGGGCAGGCACACCGCGTTTTGGGGGTCGATATACTCGCACTCTATACCATATTCTTCAAAATGCGCGCGTATGCCAGCACCGCTTAAGCCAATGCTGGCCATATTCAGCGAAACCCGGCAGGGGTCTGTTATGCCCTGGGGGGTTCGGATACCCCGGCTGTGCGCAATGTCCAGCACCGCGCTTACCTGCTCTTGCAGTTTGCTTATCTCCTGGCGGCCGGTTTTTTGCAGGCGGGCAAGGCAGCGGTCGGCCGAAAGCATGATGAGAAAACTGGGGCTGGTGGAGCCAAACAGGCTCATCATCTGCTTGGCCTGCGCGCAAAAGCCTGCGTCCCCGATATGCAAAAGCGCCGCCCCTGTTAAGGCGGGCAGGGTTTTGTGCAGGCTGTCGCAGCACATGCTGGCCCCCAACTGGATAGGGTGGCAGGGCTTATTTACAAACGCCAGGTGCGCGCCGTGGGCGTTGTCCACCAGCAAAGGCACGCCAAAACCCCTGCACACCGCGGCAATGGCGGCGATATCGGCCATCACGCCAAAATAATCCGGGCTGGTGATCCACACGCAGGCAGCATCGCTTGTGTTTTGCAGCGCCTGCTTTACCTGCTGGGCGGTGGGGGGCAGCAAAAACCCGGTTTGCGCATCGTACGAAACGGGCAGATAACAGGGGTTTAAATCCAACAGCGCCATGGCGTTGATAACCGCCACATGCGCGTTGCGGGGCAAAATAACCGTTTTGCCCTTGGCCTGCACCAGCGCCAGCATGGTTTGGATGCACAGGGTAGAGCCGCCCGCGCTTAACAGCGTTTGGGCGGTGCCATACAGGTTTTGGGCGTTTTCCTCCAGCTTTTGGATGGCCCCCATGGGGGAATACAGCGTATCGGTCAAGGGGATTTCGGTGACGTCAAAGCGCAGAACATCGCCAAACAGCGCCTCGTTTTCGCGCCCCTTGTGCCCGGGCATGTGAAAACGCGCGCGCTGGGTTTGGTTGTAATATTTTAGCGCTTCATACAGCGGTGACGATTCGTTTGCCATCTGGCAATCCCCCTTATTGCTTTGGTTAGGGATATTTTACTATATTCTATGTGAATTTACAAATCCGGTACTCCCCAAAAACGCGCGGCGGCAGGCTTAAACAATGGGTTTTTTCCGTATACAATCCCTGTCAGCTCCTACAAAATGGGGAAAGTTTTTTCTAAAGCAGTGGGGGCGTTTGCCCATTGTACGCTGTATGCGCACATGCTACAATATTCTTAGCAAATGCAAAAACAGCCACCGGGAGGGCCTTTTTATGAAACCATATCTGCTCATCTACGACTTGATAACATCCGGCTGCAAAGTGTATGTATACCACCAAAACGGCACGCTGGTAAAAACGGCGCAAACGCCGCTGCCGATGTATTTCCCCAAGCCTTCCTGGGCCGAGCAGGATGCAAACGACTGGTGGGACGCCGCCATAAAATGCACCAAAGCCGTTTTGGAGGAAATCCCCGCGCAGGAGATTGCCGGGGTTTCGTTTAGCACCCAGGGGCTTTTGTGCCTGTGCGTGGACAAAGAAGGCAACCCGCTGCACCGGGCCATCACCTGGTCGGACACGCGCGCCAGCGAGGTGGAGGACACCATTTTGCAGGCCATGGACGCACAGGAATACATCGCCATCACCGGCAACCGCCCGCGCGAGCAGTTCGGGGTGCGCAAATTGATGTGGCTGAAACAAAACCAGCCCCAAGTTTACCAAAACGCCTACAAAATGCTGCAATGCAAAGACTTTTTGGCCCTGCGCCTAACCGGCAATTTTGTAACCGATTACGCCGACGCCTGCAACACCGGCTGCTTGGATGTCAACACCCGCAGCTGGTCGGCAACCATTTTGCAGGCAGCAGGTATCCGCGCGGATTTGATGCCAACACTGCACCAATCCAGCGATATTGTAGGCTATGTAACCGCCTGGGCCAGCGCCCAAACCGGGCTTATGCAGGGCACGCCGGTGGTGATGGGCTGTTCGGACGGGCCGTGCGCCGCAGTGGGCGCCGGCTGTGTGCGCGAGGGGGACGCCTATATGTATGTGGGCTCCACCAGCTGGATTACCTTAGCCAGCCGCAAGCCCATTATCGACGGCAACATGACCTATAAAAACATCTGCCACGCCGTGCCCGGGCTGTTTGCCCCCGCGGCCCTTACCCAGGAGCTGGGCGTTACCTTTAAGTGGCTGAAAAACCGTATTTTCCGCTATGACCCCGCTTTTGAAGGCGATACCGAGGTGTACCCGTTCAAGAATATCTACGCCTACACCTATCTGGAAGAACAGCTTGCACGCTCTAAGGCCGGGGCCAACGGGCTTTTGTTTTTGCCCTACCTGCTTGGCAAAACCGCTGCCATCGCCGAAGATTTTGCCAAAGGCGCCTATCTTGGGCTTACCATAGAGCACACCCGCGAGGACATGCTGCGCGCCGCTTTGGAAGGGAATTTAATGAATATGGAAAAAATGCTGGCCATCGCCAGAAATCACACCCCCATCGCCCATATGAACGTGGTGGGCAACGCTTCGCACGAAAGCGCCCTGCTGCAAACCGCCGCCAGCGTGTTCAACGCCACCCTGCGCAACACCAGTATCAACGGCACCACCGATTCGATTGGCGCGGCGATTATTTGCGGGGTGGGGCTGGGCATATACCCCGATTTTGCCCAAAACGAGCGCTTTTTGCGCTACGAGCAGACTTTTTCGCCCATTGAGGAGGAGGTTGCCTTGTACAAGCGCAAAAAAGAGCTTTTTGAAATGGCGTATGCTTCTTTGCTCAAGCTATACGAGCAGTTATAATATCTTCTCTTTTCTCATGGCAAAAGCCGCGCAGATGGTTTCTGCGCGGCTTTTGGTTGTGTTAAAGAGGATGCTTTTTGAGCAGCGCCTTTATATACGCCGCCGGATACTGGGAAATCTCTGCGGTTTCTTCTATGGAGCGGCCGTTTTTCAGCAAACGCAAAATCACCGTATCCATGCTTTCGCCCACTTCCACGATGTGCTCGTCCGGGTCGTACAGGCGCACCACCCGCTGCGCCCAGGCGTGCTGCTTAACCGGGTGCACCCAGCGCAGCCCCGGATAGGCTTCGGCTTTTTTTCCAAACGCCTCCAGGCCGCCGGTTTCAAAATACAGCTCCATATCCTGCCCGCCTAAGCGCACCGCCTGCTCGCCGGTACCCGCAAGCGCGCCAAAGCCCTCTTGCTGGGCAAACCCGCCGCTTAGCACCACGTTTTGGCCAAAATCCAGCGTCACCTGCTGGTCAAACAGTTCCTTGTAAAATTGCTTGAAAATTTCCATATTCCGCACGGCGATGAAAGCGCAAGAAAATGCAGCATGCCAAAGGCCCTCCTGTGTTTTTCCCTATCTTTTCGTTTTGCGGGCATTGTGCAACAAAAAACCGGAGGATTGCTTTCCCCCGGCTTTGTTGTTGGGTTACTGCGGCATGGAAATTTCCGAAATGGCCTCGGCCACTTCCACGTCGGACTTGAGCCTGGCAATATCCGCAAAGGATA
>CAJFVS010000115.1 GCA_904420505.1 Candidatus Alloruminococcus vanvlietii
ACCTGGGCGCCAACGTTGAAAACAGTGCTTACCCCGTGTGCATCTGCGCCGAGCGCGTGGCGTTTTTTCGGGCGCTTATGGATGGCCAGCGCGATTTTGTATCCCTTGCCGTTGTAGGCGCTCCTCATCAAAACGAGCCTCAGGACTACTGCACCCCCTGCGGCTCCTGCCGGCAGGTGATGGCCGAATTTTGCAAGCCGGACTTTATCGTGCTGTGCGCCAAAAGCCCGCAGGATTTTTGCACGTACACCCTGGAAGAGCTTTTGCCCCATGCGTTTTCGGGCAAACAACTGTAAAAATTTGGAACAAAACGCTGCCACGGCTTGAGTAAGGCGGCGTTTTCTGTTATATTGGTTATCATACACAAACCAAGAAAGGATGCGCGTACAATGGTTACCATTCAAATGCAAAACGGCAAAACAATCAAAATCGAGCTGAACCCTTCTGCAGCTCCCATCACCTGTGAAAACTTTCTCTCCCTTGTGAAAAAAGGGTTTTACAACGGGCTTATTTTCCACCGCGTCATCAACGGCTTTATGATTCAGGGCGGCTGCCCCGAAGGCACCGGCATGGGCGGCCCGGGATACACCATCAAAGGCGAATTTTTGGCAAACGGGGTCAACAACCCCTTAAAGCACACCCGCGGGGTTATCTCCATGGCGCGCGCCGCACACCCGGATTCGGCCGGTTCGCAGTTTTTCATCATGCACGAAGACGCCCCCCACTTGGACGGCCAGTATGCTGCCTTTGGCAAGGTGGTGGAAGGCATGGATGTAGTGGATGAAATCGCCAACGTAGAAGTGGACTACAACGACCGCCCCTTGGTGGAGCAAAAAATTCTGTCCATCACCTGTGATGAATAAATCCGCTGGAAAAGAGGAAACCGCTATGAACGACACCTATTTGCCCAACGGCAAATACAATTTAGACAACACCGCCCGCTACCAGATGACCCCGCCTGATAAAATTCTGGCCCCCCTTGCCTTACAGCCGGACATGGTGGTGGCCGATATTGGCGCAGGCACCGGCTTTTTTACCGAAAGCGCGGCAAAACTGGTGCCCCAGGGGCATGTTTACGCGTTGGAAGTATCCGAGGATATGCTGCAAAAAAACCGCACAAGATGCCAAAACGCGGGGCTAACAAACATCACCTACCAAATTGTGCCCACCAACACCCCTAAAATCAACGAGCACTTTGCCGATTTGGTAATTTTCGCCATTGTCTGCCATGAAATCAAAGACCGCGTTGCCTATTTAAAGGACATCAAGGCCATGCTAAAGCCGGGCGGGCGCGTTTTGTTTATGGAGTGGATCAATCCCCCCGGGCCCAAGCCGCATAACCCCGAACGCGTGGTTCCCCGCGATATGGCGCTAAACTATATTCAGCAAGCCGGCCTGCAGGTAATGGACAGCGCCGAATACGGCGATTTTTACGCTTTGATTTTACAATAGCAAATTGAGGTGCAACATGAATCTTCGCAACATCACACCGGACGATTACCGGGAATACAAAGAAATGTCCAGCCGGTTTTACCACTCCGATGCCGTCAACCATTCCATTCCCGATGCGTATTTTGACAATACCTTCCGCCAGGCCCTGCATAAAAACCCTGCCATGGGGCTGTTTATGCTTACACAGGAGGGAAAAACCGTTGGCTATGCGCTAACAGCCTACACCTTTTCCAACGAAGCAGGCGGGAATGTGATGTGGATAGAGGAATTGTACATCAAACCGGAATTTCGCGGCATGGGTTTTGGCAAGCAGTCCATCCGCCAGTTGATGGCGATGCACCCGCAGGTTAAACGCTTTCGGCTGGAGGTAACCGCAGAGAACCGTTCGGCCATTGCGCTTTACAAGGCGCTGGGCTTTGAAGAACTGCCCTATCTGCAAATGGTAATTGACGGCGAATAGCGTGTTTTCCCGTATACGGGAACAAAAGCTGGCATGAAAAACGCCGGGGCGTTTAAAACCCCGGCGTTTTCTTTTTGCGCTTATTAAAGTGTTTATCATTGGCCTTTTTTGCGCTTTTGTTTGTAAATAAATGCCCCTATCCCGCACCCGATAAGGGAAACAAGCGCGTATACCGCCCCAAAAACCGCCGCGCTTTCATTGTAAAACAAAAACATGGTGGGAATAAACAGCCCCGCCACAACCAAAGCATACCACCAGCAAAAGCCGCATTTTCGCCCCATATATACGCTGGTAGCCAAAGCCGCCAAAGGGTTCAGCAGCCAAAGGTCGGACAAAAAGGTGTAGATGACAGAACCGGGGAACAAACGGTTTACTACAGGGATGAGGCTATACGCCGCCAGCTGGATTGCCGCCGCTTTTATCAAGCTTTTTCTCATGCAGGCTTCCCCACTTCCATTGGGCACCGGCCCTGTTGGGCAAAATCCAGAATGTTTTGCACCCCGCATTGCACCATGCTTTTTACTGCCTGGTCGGTGTAAAAGGCGATGTGCTGGGTCATGGTCACATTGGGAAACTGCCGGATATAGGCCATATTGCGGTTACGGATGATATCCGAGCGCCGGTCGCAGTGGTAGATGCCCTCTTCATGCTCAATCACATCCAGGCCCAGCGCCCCAATTTTTTTGCTCTCAATCCCCCACACCAGCGCCTCTACATCCATCAATTCCCCGCGCGCGGTGTTGATGAGCACAACCCCGTCTTTCATTTTTTGCAGGCTTTCGCGGTTAATCATGTTGTAGGTGCTGTCAAACAAAGGGGTGTGCAGGGTAATCATATCGCTGCGGGCATACAATGTTTCCAGCGGCACATACTCCACTTTATCCTTTATATCGTCGCTGGGGTAAGCGTCGTACGCCAGCATTTTGCAGCCAAAGCCGCTTAAATTCTGTATCACCGCCCGGCCAATGCGTCCGGTGCCAATTACCCCAACGGTTAAGCTGCGCATTTCTTTGCCCTGCAGGCCGCTTAAGGAATAATCGTTGGCGTTGCCGCGAAACAGCGCCTGCTTATAATTGCGAATGGACATAAGCATGAGCATCACCGCATAATCGGCCACGCCGTTGGGCGCATAGCTGGCGTTTGCCACGCGCATGCCCAATTGGTTGGCATACGCGATGTCAATATGGTTGTAGCCAATGGTGCGCGTGCAGATATACTCGCACCCCTGCGCTTTTAAAGCGTCCAAAAGGTCGTGGTTGAAAATGCTCTGCCCCAGGATGGTTACCCCCTGGCACCCTTTGGCAAGGGCTGCGTTTTGAAGCGTCAGCGTCTGGTCAAACAGCAAGATTTCCACTGGTTTTTCGCGTTGCAGCTGTTCAAAAAAAGCGCGCTCATCTTCGCGCACTTCAAATGCGGCAATTTTCATGGCACCCACCTCATAGAATTTGTATTTTCCGTTATTCTACCATTTGCCTTTTGTGTTGGCAAGCCTGCCCTTTAAAGCTGTATTCCTTTAAAGATGCAGGCATTTAAAGCGCTTGGGCAAATAAACAGCGCCGGCAAATTTTGCCAGCGCCTAAAGCACTTATGCGGTGATGGCAATCCACACGCCCATGAGCATGATGAAAATATACACCACTTTTTTAAACATTTCGGGTTTGATAAAGTGCAAAATTTTGGACCCCACCAGCACCCCCAACAGCATGCCCACAAACGCAAAGCCGGAAAGCTTTACAATATCCAGCGTAAATGCCCCGAATGCCGAGCGCACAATAAGCGAAAACAGCGCGATGGCCGCAAAATAAAACTGCACCGAACCCAAATATTCCTCCCTCGAGTCGGTGGCGTTGAGCAGGTACACAATAATGGGCGGGCCGCCTACGGTAAAAAATGCGCTTAGCACGCCGGATAAAAGCCCTACAACCATAGCGGTAAAAAAGTTGGGTTTGATTTTGATTTTGCTTGCAAAAAACAAAAAGTAAATGCCCAGCAAAATTAAAAACACGCCCAGTACGCGCTTTAACAGATGGTCGGGCTGCACGCTCATCACCTTGATGCAGAAAAAGCAGCTAATGCAGTAAAACAAAAGCGGCACTGCCAACAGCTTAAAACGGATGTGTTTTCTTAGTTTAAAGGAAACCACCGAAGTCATCAACAAATTGATGGTGTTGGTAACGGTAACCGAAGCGATATGCTCGAGCATAAGCGGCAAAGTTGCCATGGTTACAATGGAATAGCCAAACCCTGTGCTGGTTTGCACGGTACTTCCTATAAACGAACACAACGCCGTCATCAACAATACGCCTATCTCCACAAAAGCGCCTCCCCTTTTCCAAAAAAGCTGCCGCGCCGCTTTCAGCCAAAAGCCTACTAACGGTTTTCTTTTAGCCTAGCACATTTTCAAAGGGTGCGTCTATTCGCATCCTAACCAAAAAAAACACGCGGTTTCTTGCCATTTGGCAAGCCATAGCCAACAAAAAAGCGATGGGGCAAGCCCCACCGCTATGTTTCCTGTGCCATTTTGCAAAGCAGCTCTACGGCGTCGTCCATATACTCCGAAAGCGGCGTGCCTTTGGTGCCCGCCACCAAAATATTGCAGCGGTTTAACGGGATAAGCACCTTTACCGCCGGGCTGGCGGATACCGCCTTGGCAATCGGCTCGGTCAGCTCCCCTTTCATCGCCCCTGCTACCACAATGCCAACTCCGCCGGCTATGGCATCTGCCTGCGCCAAAGCCTTTACAATTTCGGGCTGGGTGCAAAAGGTTTGGTCGGCCCCTGCTTTTTGCATGGCGGCTGCAGCCGTTGGGTTGGTGCCCATCGCCCAAACGATGGTGCCTTCTGGTAAAGCGCTTTTTAATTTTTCCACCAGGCTTTTACCAATGCCGCCGCCCTGGCCATCCAGCACTGCTATGCGCATGTGTTTACCCCCTTTGCAGTTTTAAAATTTGTATTGGCTGTGATTTATTATAGTAAAAAGCCGCAAAGATTGCAATAAAAGGCCAATTTTGCAAATAAACATCCAAAAAAGCGGCCCCAAAACAGAACCTTTTCGTAAATTTATCAAGATATTCCCCAAACCGTTGCGAACAGTGTTTTTTTGCATGTATAATAAAAAAGGTTTTTATCTTATGGGAATGTATGGAGGGTAACCTTGGAAAAGATTAAATTCATTGTGGACACGGCTTGCGACCTGACAAAAGAAGAATGCGAACATATGGGCATCGATTTGCTGCCGGTCACCATTATCCACGGCGAAACCGTTTATCAAGAACAATACACCATGGGCAAAGAACAGTTTTGGAAAATTCTGGCCACCTCAAAAGAGCAGCCGACCACTTCGCAAATCACTCCGCAGCAGCTTTTGGCCGCTTACAACAAAGCATTTGACGAAGGCTGCACCCATGCAATTGTCGTCACCATCAATTCCAAAGGCAGCGGCATGTACAACAATGCGTTTATTAGCCGTGATTTGTTTTACGAAGAGCACGGGAAAGATTCTTTGCACATTGAAATTCTGGATTCGCACACCTATTCTTACTGCTATGGCATGCCGGTGATGTGGGCTGCGCAAAATGCCAAAAACGGCATGGGATATGAGCAGGTGCGCAAAACCCTTATCGGCCATTTGTCCCGCTGCCAGGCTTACGCGCCGATTTTTACCCTAAAATATGCGCGCCGTTCCGGGCGTATTTCGGGGGCAACTGCTTTTGTGGGCGAAATGCTGGATTTTAAACCGGTTATGTATGTAGGCCAGGGCGACGTTACCACCAGCATTAAGGTGCGCGGCATAGCCAACACCCTGCCCAAAACCATCCAGCTGGTAAAAGAACACGCCATTGACCTTAAAAACCAATGCATCGGCATGGCCTTTGGGGATATTGATGAAAAATTCAAAGAAACCATCCGCGCCCGCGTAAGGGAGGAACTGCCGGCCGCTTCGTATTTCGAGGGCAAAATCGGCTGTGCCATTTCCAACAACGCCGGCCCGCAGATGTTCGGCATCTTTTTCTTGGGGGAGGACAACCACCTCTACGACGATATCCTCTAACGCTTTTGCGGGAAGGCCTCCCCAGGCTTTCCGGTTTTTGGCATTTATGGTTTTGATTTGTTTTTCGCCGCTGTGCAACACTCCCCTCGCATGCAAAAGCCGGGCCCTGCGCCCGCTTTATTGGGGGGCGTTCAAACGCGTTTGTTCGCCACAGGTTTTGCAAACGGCATTTTGAAAAGGCAAAAAAACGGCCCTTTCCAAAAAAGAAAGAGCCGCGTGTTTTTGGTTTAATAGCGTTGGGTGGTGTAATGGCCGCTGCCGCGTTTGTACATGCTCCATATGGTGGAAAAACTTGCCGCCAATGTAAGCAGGTAACCGATAACCAGGTCCTTGATAAACAGCATCCGGATATCCTCATAACGGGCCAAAAATTCAAACACCGACCGGAACGCATCGAAAAATGTAACCGAGCCGCCGCCAAATTCTTGGTAAATCACAATCGCATACGACAAATGCTGGGCAAAATACACCATAATAACCGTAATAATCACCGAAACAATCATCCCCGCAAGGTCGATTTTGCCGCCCAGCTTTTCATAGCCTTTTAGCGCAAATACCGCCATTACAAGCCCCGCAATGCCTGCAATGTACCCCAACTGGTAGATAATTACCCACAGCACCACGCCGATGAGCGCACCGATAAGCGCGCCTACCGCCCCGGCAGCGATATTGCCCTGTTTGGATTTTATCATCTGCTGGTTGGAAGCCAACAGGGCGCTGCGGTTTTGGAAACAGGTATCGCAGTAAAAGCCAAAATCGCCGTTGATATTGCTTAAACGCGGTGCTACTTGTGTTTCCCCGCAGGAACAGCACCCGCTTATGTACCCGTTTTGGGATAAAAACGTCACCATTGCATCGACGGCTTGGTTTACCTGTTCTACAAACTTTTGCCCACGCAATGTGGTTGCGGTAAGGATAATCGCATTTTCCTGGTATACCGCGCTGCGCACATGTTTATTGGCCGCTTTAAAATTCTGCAAAAATTCCCCAACCGGCACCCTGGGGGCATAAGCGCCCTGGGTTGCGCTTATGGTGATGACATGCGTGCCCTGTTGCGGCCCTAGCGTTTGAATGACCAGATAATATCCCCTGTAAAGGCCACTGACAACCCCCTTGGGGTTTTCTACCATTGTGCCGCGCATAATTTGCTGGATGAGAGACTGTTTCACTACCCTTTCCTCCTTGTTTGAATGCATGTATTGGATAAATTATACCATAACAGGCAAAAGTCAACAACCAATTTTTGTTTGTTTTTCTATATATTTTATGTAAACCGCGCTTTTAATTGCCAATTTGCCCTATAAAAAAGGAGGAATGTTTATGCAAATCTGCCCGATTAACGCCTGCAAAAGCGAGTACATGCCGTTGTTGCTGCTGGGGGACGAACAGCAAAGCATGGTTGCGCGTTACCTTGCGCGCGGGGAAATGTTTGTGCTCAAAGACCCGGACGTAAAAACCGTTGCCGTGGTTACACAGGAAAGCGATACCTTATGCGAATTAAAAAACCTGGCGACATGGCCCTGCTTTCAGCGGCAGGGGTATGGCAAAAAAATGGTGGAATTTTTGTGCAGCCATTACAAAGGCCAATTTGCATATATGCAGGTGGGCACCGGCGAAAGCGACGCCACCATACCCTTTTACAAATCCTGCGGGTTTGTGTATTCCCACCGCATCCCGGATTTTTTTACAGACAATTATGACCATCCCATCTTTGAAGGCGGCGTACAGCTAAAAGACATGGTGTATTTAAAAAAGAAGCTGTAAAAGCATGGGCAAAACCGCCCCGGTTTAAGCCTTGTTTGGTTGCGGCGCCCTTGTATGGCCAAGCTTTGCGGTTATCTTCAAAAGCCGGCGCATGGCAGCCTGCTTTTCCCGCTATAAAAATCCCCCTAACGCCAAAACGGCCCGCCGGATTTGCCGGCAGGCCGCTTTTGTTTTGTTAATGGCTATTTTTTCAGGTAATGGTCAAACCAAGCCAAAATTTCCTCCATGCGGCGGATGCGGTTGGTGGGTTTGCCCGAGCGCGAAAGCTCGTGGTCTTCGTTGTGGAACAAGCACAGCTTGGTTTCGCACCCGGCGGTTTTCAGCGCCGCAAACATGGTCAGCCCTTCGCTCATCCAGCAAACGTGGTCGTTGTCCGAGTGGATGAACAAGGTGGGGGTGGTGCACCGTTCGGCGTATTTTAACGGCGAGCAGTCCCACAAAAGCGAGGGGTTTTCCCCTGCGCGGTAGCCATGCTTGTAGGGGCTGTGGTAATAGCCGCGGATAGCGGTGTATTCAAAGGTAACCCAGTTGGCAATCGAACGCTGGCTGACCGCTGCGGCAAACCGGTCGGTCTGGCCGATAATCCAGTTGGTCATATACCCGCCGTAGCTGCCCCCGGTTACGCCCAGGCGCTTTTGGTCAACGTCCGGGTAGCATGCAAGCGCTTTGTCAAACCAGCTCATTAAGTTTTTGTAATCCCAGTCGCCATAACGGCCGGTGATATTTTCAAAGTCAAAGCCGCGCCCATCGCTGCCGCGCGGGTTGCAGAAGAACACAAAATAGCCGTTGTTGGCCCAGTACTGCATCTCATAGTGGAACACATCGGAAAACACCACCTGCGGCCCGCCGTGGATGTGCAGAATGGCCGGGTATTGTTTGCCTTTTTCGTAACCAACCGGCTCCATAACCCAGCCGTGGGTTTCAATGCCGTCGTCGGTGACAAAAGAATGGAATTTGGGGGTGGAAAGGGGCAGGCTTTGCAGCAGTTCGTCGTTAAAATGGGTCAGCTGCTCTTTGCCTTCATACAGCTCCACCATCTTGTTGCCGTAGGTGGCGGCGTGCACCATTTTGCCCTCGCAGCTAATGTCAAACCCGGTGATAAGCCCCAAATCGGTCAGCTCGTCGCGGATATCGCCCTTTAAGCCCACCGAGCGCAGCACAATGCCGTCGTAATAAGTGGAGGTGAAATACAGCCGATCGCCCACGCGCTTGATGACCTGGCCTTTGCCCATCTTGGCGTCGGTTGCGCCGTTGGCGCCGCCCACATTGTATAAATAATCGCAGATTTTTACAAATTCGCCGCCCTTTGCAGGAAT
Organism: Candidatus Alloruminococcus vanvlietii; assembly: GCA_904420505.1. Taxonomy (GTDB): domain Bacteria; phylum Bacillota; class Clostridia; order Oscillospirales; family Ruminococcaceae; genus Alloruminococcus; species Alloruminococcus vanvlietii. The sequence continues at coordinate 9,043 of CAJFVS010000115.1, forward strand.
TAAGTAGAAATTGTAGTTGGTGCGGTAAGGCTCGTACACGCTGGCGGTATTTCCCCAGAACAGAATCTGGTCGCCAAAGGGGCAGCAGCCTTCCATGTGCATTTTGTCCTGCTCAATAAGCGTTTTGTTTTCGCCGGTTTCTACGTCGTACACATACAGCCCGTACAGCTTGGTGGCGCGGCCGTGGTATTCCTGGCCGGTGTAGGCAATTTTGCCGTCGCCATAACGGAAGTTAATCACATTAAACCACGGGCCGGTAACGGGTGTGAAAGAAGCGGTTTTGGTGTCGTACACATACAGGCGGATGCGCTGGCCGCTGGTAAAGCCCAAGCCAAACTCGCCCCAGTAAGGGATTTCGTTAAGCTCGGTGACGTCGCCCTTTTTGCCGGCCGGGTGCATGGTCTCATTGTCAAACCGGCCCAATACGGCGTATTTGCCGCCGCCGATGTTGGTTAAGCTGGCCGACTGCAGCGGCACTTCAAACGCTTTTTTGGCTTGCCCGCCGTTGGGGGAAATCTCGTAAAAAGAGGTAAACACCTCCCCCGCTTTTTTGCGCGACAAATCTTCCTCCCCGCGGGTTGCCTGGAACAAAATGTTGCCCTGCTCTGTCCAGGTGTAAGCGCCGGCGTCTCCCTCCTGGGTCAAGGGGCGCACGCTGCCGTTCTCCAGCAGGTACAAATCGCCCGTGTAGCCGTTCTTTTTTTCATCGGGGCGCTTTACGGCGAAAGCCACCTGATTGCCGTTTGGCGAAAAGCGTGGGTCGCTTACAAACTGGAATTGCAAAAACGTTCTGGATGTAATGGGCTGCATGAAAAAAATCCCCCCCCCCCTATCTCAATACCTATATCATTCACGAAGTAGCCGCTTCTGTCAAGGGATTTTTTGAAAAAAGGGCCCGGTTTTGGGGTGGCACCAATCAAACAGCATAAGGTTGTTTTCCAAAAAAGCGCAGCTTGCGGGTCCTGCCGTTTCTTTGCCTTGCAAACCATTCAGCAAAAACGAGGAAAATATTCCCACAAGGTCATGGATATGCCAACCGGTGCGTGAGCATACGCCTCTTTCGCCGTGTCATTGCGCATAAGTGAGCGTGGGCTCGGGCAAGTTACGATGCCCCCTGAAAGGGGCATCTTTCCCGTATAAGGCACCGCATCTTCTCTTGTTGGGATATCCCAACCCTTTCGTCTTCTCCTTTACCGTTACGGCGGCTGCCTGCCTTGACAAAAATTTCCCGGATTGCGCGCCTCGTCTGAAAAGCGGTTTTTTGTTGCATTTGCTTTTTCGCCGCATACAGCACCGCATTTTCGATTTCGCCAAAGCGCAGCGGTACTTTTAAATTTACCCCGGCGTTCCACTTGACAAATTTCCGCGCGGATATTATAATATAACAGTGTTATATAACAATGTTATATAAAGAGAGGGATGTACATGTGCGAAGCAGAGACAACAACTTTGCGCTTAATCCATTCGGCGGCCATGCAGGAATTTCTCGAAAAGGATTTTCAATCTGCTTCCTTACGCAACATTGTGAAAAAAGCGGGCGTTACCACAGGTGCGTTCTACGGCTATTACGACAGCAAAGAAAGCCTGTTTGAGGCGTTGGTTGGCGAACAATACGAGCATTTTATGGGGCTTTTTCAGAAAGCGCAGCAGGATTTTTCCAATATGCCGCAGGAGGAACAGCCGGAACATTTGGGTGATAT
>CAJFVS010000116.1 GCA_904420505.1 Candidatus Alloruminococcus vanvlietii
CAGGCGGCAATCCGGATAGCTGCCAGCGGTTTTTCTTTGAATACCACAACCCCATTGCAGGGCAGGGCCATTTTATTCACACCTACCGCTGCGACGGCAATCCCATTCCTTCTTTTGAGGGTGAACCCAAATGCGTGGCTATCCAAGGCGATTTGGACACCTTTACCCAGAACATTTGGGACAGCCTAAACCCCGACAACAAGGTTTCGCTGTTTACCCGGTTTATTGATGTTGAAACCGGCAAATTTGATACCCGCGTGGTAAACAAAAACAAATAAGGTGGCGTTTTATTATGGCAAACGAGCTTTCTTTAAAATACGGGTGCAACCCCAACCAAAAGCCGTCGCGCATTTTTATGAAAGACGGCGGGGATTTGCCGATTGAAGTGTTAAACGGGCGTCCGGGGTATATCAATTTCCTGGATGCATTCAACTCCTGGCAGCTGGTAAAAGAACTGAAAGAAGCCACCGGCGAGGTGGCGGCAGCTTCCTTTAAGCATGTAAGCCCGGCGGGCGCTGCTATTGGCACCCCCCTTTCGGACACATTGAAAAAGATTTATTTTGTGGATGATTTGGAGCTTTCCCCCCTTGCATGCGCATACGCCAAGGCAAGAGGCGCCGACCGCATGAGCAGCTACGGCGATTTTGTGGCGCTTTCGGATGTCTGCGACGTGCAGACGGCCAAAATGCTCGCGCGCGAAGTTTCCGACGGCGTTATTGCCCCCGGCTACACCGACGAAGCCTTACAGGTGCTGAAAACCAAACGCAAAGGCACCTACAACATTGTAAAAATCGACCCGGACTATGTGCCCGCACCCATTGAGCACAAGGATGTGTTTGGCATTACCTTTGAACAGGGGCGCAATAATTTTCAAATTGACGCATCCCTGTTGCAAAACATCGTAACAAACGCCAAAGACATTCCCCAAAGCGCGAAAAACGATTTGATTTTAAGCTTAATTACGCTTAAATACACCCAGTCCAACTCGGTGTGCTATGCCAAAGACGGCCAGGCCATCGGCGTAGGGGCAGGGCAGCAGTCGCGCATCCACTGCACCCGTTTGGCGGGCAACAAAGCGGACAACTGGTATCTGCGCCAGCACCCGAAGGTTTTGGCGCTGCCGTTTGTTGAAAACATCCGCCGGCCCGACCGCGACAACACCATCGACGTGTATATCTCCGACGATTACATGGACGTTTTGGCAGACGGGGCCTGGCAGCAGTTTTTTACATCCAAACCCGAGGTGCTGACCCGCGAAGAAAAACGCGAATGGCTGGATACCTTCACCGGCGTTTCTTTAGGCTCGGATGCATTCTTCCCCTTTGGGGACAACATCGAGCGCGCGCACCGTTCGGGCGTGTGCTACATCGCACAGCCGGGCGGCTCCATCCGCGACGACCATGTGATTGACACCTGCAACAAATACGGCATTGCCATGGCGTTTACCGGCATGCGTTTGTTCCATCATTAATAAAAAGCGAGGGCATGTTCATGAAGATATTAGTCGTAGGCGCGGGCGGGCGCGAACACGCCATTATCAAAAAGCTTAAAGAAAACCCCCGGGTGGATGCCATCTATTGCGCGCCGGGCAACGGCGGTATCGCAAAAGATGCGCAATGCGTGAACATCAAAGCCACCGATTTGGACTCTTTGGCGGCTTTTGCACAGGATGAAAAAATGGATTTGGTGGTAGTGGCCCCCGATGACCCGCTGGTTTTGGGGCTGGTGGATATGCTAAAAGAGCGTGGGATACGCGCGTTTGGCCCCAGTAAACTGGCCGCGCGCATTGAGGGCAGCAAGGTGTTTGCCAAAGAGCTAATGAAAAAATACAACATCCCCACCGCCAAATACGAAGTGTTTACAAACTCCAAAGACGCCATGCGTTACATCGAACGGGAAGACAGCTTCCCCATGGTCATCAAGGCCGACGGTTTGGCGCTGGGCAAAGGGGTGATGATTGCCCAAACCAGGCAGGAGGCTGCCAATGCCATCCATTCCATGATGGAGGACCGTATTTTTGGCTCCAGCGGAAGCCGGGTGGTGATAGAAGAATTTTTAACCGGGCCGGAAGTTTCGGTTTTGGCTTTTTGCGACGGCAAAACGGTAAAACCCATGCTTTCTTCTATGGACCACAAGCGCGCTTTGGACGGCGATGAGGGCTTAAACACCGGCGGCATGGGCACCATTGCGCCCAACCCCTGCTATACCCCCGCCTTAGCGCAGGAATGCATGAAGACCATTTTTAAGCCCACCGTAGAAGCCATGCAAAAAGAGGGCTGCCCTTTCCAGGGCTGCTTATACTTTGGCTTGATGATGACCCCCAAAGGCCCCAAAGTGATTGAGTACAACTGCCGCTTTGGCGACCCGGAAACCCAGGTGGTGCTGCCGATGCTGAAAACCGATTTGCTCACCATTATGGATGCAACCATTGACCAAACGCTGGACCAACTGGACATCGAATGGGAAACCGGCGCCTGCGCCTGCGTGATTGCCGCTTCCGGCGGGTACCCGCAAAGCTACAAAACCGGGTTTGCCATTTCGGGGCTGGATGAAATGGGCCAGGTACCGGGGGCAACCATCTACCATGCCGGTACCCGTTTGGAAAACGGGGAGTTTCAAACCTGCGGCGGGCGCGTATTGGGCGTTTGCACCAAGGGCAACGACCTGACCACCGCGCTGGAAAAGGCGTACGAAGCGATTGGCAAAATCTCCTTTGAAAACATGCATTACCGGCACGATATTGGCCACCGCGCGTTGATGAGCAAATAACATAGCTTTAAAAGGGGCGTAAAGCGTAACAAAGCTTTGCGTCCCTTTTTCTTTTGCCGTTTGGTGTTTTGCCCCTATTTGCGGATAAACAGCAACCCCCTTGTTGCCGTTGGCCCTCAAATAAGGACGCCGCCGCAAAGGCAAGAGCGAAAAGGCATGCCGCCCCGGCAGAAAGCCCGGTTTTCCGGTAGTTTTCGCTACGCATTTGCCAAGGCCGGTACCAGCGCTAGGCGGCAAGCATGTGAGCCCCAAAGGGGGAAAACCATCGCCGGCGAGTGATATACTTTTGCACAAACCGGTTTTACAGCATTTTAATAGGGTTAAGTTTAACCTCCTACCCGCTTAGCTGTTTTTAGGCGCTGCCATATGCAAGCCCAACCAATGGGGCTTGGCTGCTTTTGGGCCGGCGCGGCGCTAAAAGCCCTGTAAAACCAAAACAGCGGATGCATATTATGCATCCGCTGTTTGCATTTTGGTATTTTGCTTTTGCAAAACATACTACCCTCCCGAAGAATCCCCCATCCAGAGGCATTGCTTGCAGGCTAGCCCAGCATGCCTACCATCATGCGCGCACATTTGTAAATATCCCCACAGCCCAGGGTAATGATCAGGTCGCCAGGTTGGGCCATGGCCACCACCTTTTGCGCAATTTCTTCAAATTCGGGGTAATAGAAACAGCCGTCAATTTTTTTCTGCAAATCCTGGGCGTAAACATGGTAGGTGTTCTTTTCCCGGGAGCCCATGATTTTGGAAAGCACCGTTACATCCGCGATGGACAAAGCGCTTGCAAAGTCTTCCAGCAGCATATAGGTGCGCGAAAAGGTAAACGGCTGGAACACCGCGATGATGCGTTTAAAATCCAGCGAACGCGCCGCTGTTAATGTTGCTTTGATTTCCGCCGGGTGGTGGGCGTAATCGTCCGCCACGGTGATGCCGCCGCGATGATAGAGAATCTCAAACCGGCGCCCCGCGCCAAAAAAGTGCGAAAGCCCCTCTTGGATCTGCTCAGGGCTTACCCCGGCGTCCAAACAGGCTACGGCCGCCGCAGTGGCGTTTAAAATGTTGTGCCTGCCAGGGGTATTGATGGTAAGGGTGATGAGCTTTTGGCCTTTGTGCATCAAATCAAAATGGCTTTGCACCGAATGGCCGCTTACAATATTCTGGGGATAATAGTCGTTGGTGGGCTCCCACCCAAAGGTAAGAACCGGCTTATCCAGCCCCTGAACAGCCGTTTTTACGTGTTCATCGTCGCCGTTTACAATTAGCAGGCGGGAGGTATTCTGCGCAAATTTGCGAAAAGACGCAATTAGGTTTTCCATGGTTTTAAAGTAATCCATGTGGCCGCCGTCGATATTGAGGATGATGGATACATCCGGCGAGAGCTTTAAAAAGGTGTCTACAAATTCGCAGGCTTCGCACACCATGTTCTGGCTGGCCCCGGCCCGCCCGTTGCCGCCAATGGCCTTTACCTTACCGCCGATAACGCAGGTGGGGTCCAGCCCCACTTCCAGTAAAATCTGGGCAATCATGGCCGAGGTGGTGGTTTTGCCGTGCGTGCCGGAAACGCAGATGGCGTTGTTGTAGCACTGCGAAAGCACCCCCAGCAAAACCGAACGCTCCACCGTGGGGATACCCGATGCCTTTGCTGCAATGAGTTCTGGGTTATCCTCCATAATGGCGGCGGTGTGCACAATCAAATCCGCGCCCTGGATGTTTTGCGGGCTATGTTCAAATTGGATAGGGATCCCCATTTTTTGTTCGATATCGGTGGTGTCGGTGTGGTTGTTGTCACTGCCGGTGATGGAAAAACCCTTGGCGTGCAAAATCTGCACCAGGGGGAACATACCCGAACCGCCTATACCTATAAAATGAATATGTTTTTTACCGTCTAACAAACTGTGGTAATTGTATTGCGTCACTTTCAGCACTCCTTTGCTGTATTCACATTTTATTATATTGCACCCGCTTGCAAAAATAAACAGTTTTGTGCATTTGTTTTTTGTTTTGCCCCCAAAAGCGGCAAAATGTTTGAAAAAAACGTGTATAAGAACGCATGCGGCGATTCATACTAGCCATAAGGAGTGTGACACGATGAATATTACCGACATTAAAATTCGCAGAACATATCAAGAATCGCGTATGCGCGCGCTGGTTTCCATCACGCTGGACAACGATTTTGCCGTGCACGACATCAAAGTGATTGAAGGCGACGACCGTTTGTTTGTAGCCATGCCCAGCCGCAAAGAGGAAAACGGCGTGTTCCGCGATATTGCCCATCCCATTACCCCGCAGGCGCGCAAAACCCTGGAAGAGGCCATTATCAATGCCTACCAAAACCACCTGCAGGAGCAGGAAAACCTATAGCCAACTTCTTTTCTTCCCAAACCCTTTTTAAAAATACCCGTCCGGAAGCGTTTTCGGGCGGGTATTTTGTATGCAAAAGCAGCCGCAAACGGCGTTTGTATCCAAAGCACAGTATTGCATAAAGGGCTTTCCTTTCTGTTTTTTCAAAAAGCATAGCATAGCGCATGCGTTTTGTCCATAAAGGCGGTTTTTGGCCCTGTTCTGGGGGCGGGCTGTCCATAATTGGAGATGCGCGCCGCCTGGCGAAAGCAAAAGCTTTTGATATGCCAATGCACCAGGGGTCGTTTTGTTTCATAAGATGTAAAAGAAAAATCTATGGGGGTACTATTTATGAAACCAACGCTCTCGATTGCGGTTTTGGGAGGGGACCTGCGCATCTCCCATCTGGCCAATTTATATAGCATAAGCCAAACGGTGCATGCAGCATATTTTTCCAAAGAAGCCAACCTGTCCGACCGGGTGCAGGTACACCAGGATATCCTGCCGGTAATAAGCGAATGCCATTTGGTGATTCTGCCGCTGCCAGCTTTGGGGGAAGGGTACATACTCAACGCGCCGTATTGGCCCGACCCAGTGGATGTACGCCCGGTTTTTGCCCATATGGCGCCGGGGACGATTGTGCTGGCCGGCAAGGCGAGCAAGCCGCTAAAAGAACTGGCAGGCCAATGCGGCCTGGAAATCATCGACTACTTTGAACGCGAGGAACTGGCTATTTTAAACGCGATCCCCACTGCCGAGGGAGCCATTCAGCTGGCTATGGAAGAAATGCCTATTACCCTGCACCAAAGCAGGTGCCTGGTAACAGGCTTTGGCAAAACGGCAAAAGTGCTGGCGCTGGATTTAAAAGCTTTGGGTGCCCATGTAAGCGTGGCGGTGCGCAAATACAGCGACCTTGCCTGGATTCAGGCTTTGGGCATGCAGGGGATTATGCTTGGCGATTTGGCGGGCCATGCCGGCCAATTTGATTTGGTGGTGAACACCGTGCCGGCCATGATTTTAACCCACGATATCTTAAAGCACTTAAAACGCGATTGCCTGCTTATCGACCTGGCTTCCAAACCGGGCGGGGTGTGCTTTAAAACCGCCAGGGATTTGGGGCTGAAAACCATTTGGGCGCTGTCTTTGCCGGGAAAAGTCGCCCCTATCACGTCGGGAGAAATCATCAAAAACGCCATCGACAATATCCTTTGTGAAAGGGGGTATTAACTATGGATGAAAAAATCAAGGTAGGGTTTTGCCTGACCGGTTCGTTTTGTACATTCGACCGCGTTTTGGAACAAATGCAGGTTTTATGCGCCAAACAATACGACATACTGCCGGTGATGAGCTACCATGCCTCCAGCCTGGATACCCGCTTTGGCACGGCCCACCATTTTAAAGAGACCATCAAAGCCATTACCGGCAAAGCGGTTATCGATACCATACAGGGCGCCGAACCCATCGGCCCGAAAAAAATGACCGATGTTCTGCTCATTGCGCCCTGCACCGGCAACACGCTGGGCAAACTGGCCCACGGCATATTTGACACCCCGGTGCTTATGGCGGCCAAATCCCATCTGCGCAATGCAAGGCCGTTGGTGCTGGCGGTTTCCACCAACGATGCGCTGGGGCTATCTTCCAAAAGCATCGGCATGTTGATGAATATGAAACATGTGTATTTTGTGCCTATGAAGCAGGATGACCCCGTTAAAAAGCCGCGCTCGGTTGTGGCGGATTTTACAAAAATTCCCCAGGCGATTGAGCTGGCGCTAAAAGGCGAGCAGATGCAGCCCATTTACCAGATAAACGCATAAGCGGGCAAAAGTTACCCGCCAGGGCGGGGAAAATACCAGCAGGGAACGGCGTTCGTGCCGTTCCTTTTTTGTTTGTTAAGCAAAACAGCGGGTGTAAAAGGCGATTTGTTTCAAAATAGGGACTTATCATACCACTTAAAACGGCGCGCAGGAAATACCAACGCCAGGGTAGCACATGCGCCTGCCAATAGCCCTTTGAGGCTTTTTTGTTTGCGATTTTCACAAACCATGCAAGAATTTTTTGGCGGTTTTTGCGTTTATGGCTTGACAGTACCCATGTACATATAGTATAATCTGAAATGTAAAGCCAAACTACTTTACAAGCTGGAGGTGTAAGCGTTGACAAAAGACCTTTCTGTGTCCATTTTGCTGGATTTTTATGGGGAAATGCTTACGGATAAACAGCGAGAAGTAGTGGATTTTTACTACAACGAGGACCTTTCTCTGGCCGAGATTGCCGAACACACCGGCATTACCCGCCAGGGCGTGCGCGATTCCATCAAGCGGGGGGAAAGCACCTTGTTTGAGATGGAGCGCAAGCTGGGGCTTGTGGAAAAATTTATGCGCACGCAGCAGGGGCTGGATGAAATCCAACAGCTTGCACAGGAAATATTGGACATCAACCATCGCATGGGGGTTGTCAATGAAATAGAAGCAAACGCGGGCAAGATTTTAGAGCTGGCAATCCGCTTAAACGATTAACCCCGCGGGAAAGGATGGGACCTTATGGCATTTGATTCTCTTTCGCAAAAGCTTTCCAATGCGTTTAAAAAGCTAAGAAGCAAAGGCAAATTGTCTGAAAGCGATGTAAAAGAGGCGATGCGCGAAGTCCGCTTGGCTTTGCTGGAAGCAGACGTCAACTACAAGGTGGTAAAAGATTTTGTCGCCAAAGTAAGCGAACGCTGCACAGGCGCTGTGGTTTTGGAAAGCTTAACCCCCGCCCAGCAGGTCATCAAAATCGTCAACGAAGAACTCACCGAGCTTATGGGCAAAACCCAAAGCCGAATCCATATTCCGTCCAAAGGCCCCTGCATCATTATGATGTGCGGCCTGCAGGGCAGTGGTAAAACCACCCATTCGGGCAAAATTGCCCATTATTTTAAAAAGCAGGGGCACCGCCCGCTGCTGGTTGCGTGCGACGTGTACCGCCCCGCGGCAATTGACCAATTAAAAGTGGTTGGCCAAAAAGCGCAGGTGCCGGTGTTCGAGATGGGCCAGCAAAACCCGGTGGAGATTGCCAAAAAAGCCGTTATGCATGCCAAAGACCATGGCAACGACGTAGTGCTTTTGGACACCGCGGGCCGGCTGCACATCGATGAACAATTGATGCAGGAGCTTTCCAATATCAAGGCCGAGGTTAACCCCACCGAGATTTTACTGGTGGTGGACGCCATGACCGGCCAGGATGCGGTAAACGTAGCCAAAACCTTTGATGAAACCTTGGGCATCACCGGCGTGGTGCTTACCAAGTTGGACGGCGATACCCGTGGCGGCGCAGCGCTTTCGGTGCGCGCGGTAACGGGCAAGCCGATAAAATTTGCCGGTACCGGTGAAAAGCTCGACGAGCTGGAGCCGTTTTATCCCGACCGTATGGCCTCGCGTATTTTGGGTATGGGCGATGTGCTGACCTTAATTGAAAAGGCGCAAAGCGAAATTGACTTAAAAGACGCGGAAAAAATGGCCGACCGGCTGCAAAAAAACAAATTTGATTTAAACGATTTGATGGACAATATGCGCCAAATGCGCAAAATGGGGCCTTTGGGCCAGGTGCTTTCGATGATACCGGGCGTAAAGGTAAAGGACGAACAGCTTGACGAAGGCGAAATGATGATTCGCCGGATGGAAACCATCATCCTCTCCATGACCCCGCAGGAGCGCGCAAAACCCTCTATCATCAACCCCAGCCGCAAACGCCGCATTGCAGCGGGTTCGGGCACAAGGGTAGAGGATGTAAACCGCCTGCTGCGCCAGTTTGAGCAGATGCAGAAGATGGTCAAGCAGTTAAGCGCAATGGGCAAAGGCAAAAAAGGCATGCGCGGTTTGGGCTCCTTAATGGGCGGGCAAATGCCGGGCGGTATGCCGTTTTAACATGTGTATGGAATCGTGCGAAAGCATGAGGAAATAGAACCAACAGAATTTAGGAGGTGACAGAAATGGCTGTTAAAATAAGACTTCGCCGTATGGGTGCTAAGAAAGCGCCGTTCTACCGCGTGGTAGTGGCAGATTCCAGATATCCCCGTGACGGCAGATTCATCGAGGAGATTGGCATCTACGACCCGACCAAAGAGCCCACCGTTGTGAAAATCGACGCTGACAAAGCAAAAGCTTGGATTGCAAACGGTGCGCAACCGACCGATACCGTGAAAGAAATTTTAAAGAAAAACGGTATTCTCTAATCACACCGGAGGATCAATCATGGAAAAACTGTTAGTGGCTATTGCAAGTGGTTTGGTCGATGACAAATCCGCTGTAAACGTAACGGTGGATGAGCCAAATGAAGAAGGTGTAATTGTATACCATCTGCATGTGGCGCCCGATGATATGGGCCGTGTAATCGGCAAACAGGGAAGGATTTCCAAAGCTCTGCGCGTGGTTATGCGTTCCGCTGCGGCCCGTGAAAACAAACGGATTGCAGTTGAAATCGACTAAGAAAGATGCGGGAAAGCAATTTGCTTTCCCGTTTGTTTTTTGTTATGATGGTTTTGGAATATTAGCATGCAAAGAATGCGGGGGATAACATGAAACAACGGTTTTTGGAAACCGGCAAAATTGTAACCACACACGGGCTGAAAGGGGAGGTAAAAATCTACCCCTGGTGCGACAGCCCGGAGGATTTGCTGGATTTTGAGGTTTTATATTTGCAGCAGGGCAAGCGCCAGCTGGCAGTGGAGCAGATGCGTTTGCAAAAAAACATGGTGCTTGCCAAATTCGAGGGCGTTGACACCGTGGAAGACGCCCAAAAGCTGCGCAACCAGGTGGTGTATTTGGACCGCGAAGAGTTGGAGCTGCCCGAAGGGGTGTATTTTGTACAGGATTTGCTGGGCCTTACGGTTGTTGACGCGGACAGCGGCAAAACCTACGGGCGCTTAACCGACGTGCTGCAAACCGGCGCCAACGACGTGTACGAGGTAACGCCCGAAGAAGGCGCGCCGGCGCTTATTCCGGCCATACCGGATGTGATAGTGAAAATCGATTTGGAGGGTGGAGAGCTTGCCATCCGCCCGTTAGCGGGGTTGTTTGACGATGCGGATTGATTTGTTAACGCTGTTTCCCGAAATGTGTGAAAGCGTGCTTTCCACCAGCATCATCGGCCGCGCCAGAAAAGCGGGGCTGCTGGACATCCGCTGCCACCAAATCCGCGAGCATTCCCAAAGCCGGCAAAAGCGGGTGGACGACGCCCCTTACGGCGGCGGCATGGGCATGGTGATGCAGGCCGAGCCCATCTACCAATGCGCCATGCAGGTGTGCGAACCTTTAAAACCCACCCCGCATATGATATATATGTCCCCGCAGGGCAAGCCGCTTACACAAAAACGGGCGCTGGAACTGTCCAAAATGGAGCATATTGTGGTGATATGCGGCCATTACGAGGGGGTGGACGAGCGCCTTTTGGAAGAAATTGTGGATGAGGAAATCTCGATTGGCGATTATGTGCTCACCGGCGGGGAACTGGCCGGGCTGGTGCTTATCGACGCCATCGGCCGCCTGTGCGACGGGGTGCTTTCCGACCAAAGCTGCTTTGAAGAGGAAAGCCATTTTAACGGCCTGCTCGAATACCCGCAGTATACCCGCCCGCCGGTTTGGCACGATAAAACTGTGCCACAAGTGTTGGTAACCGGCCACCACAAAAACATCGAGACCTGGCGCAGGCACAAATCGTTGGAGCGCACGCTGGACAAACGCCCGGACATGCTCAAGCATGCGCCGCTTACCAAAGAGGATTTGGCGTATTTGGAGGAATACCAAAACCAAAAACAGGGAAGTGAAACGTAAATGCTGGGTGCTGTTATCAACGGGAGCGCAATTGTGCTGGCCTCGCTTATCGGACTTTTGTTCAAACGGGGAATTAAGGAAAGCCTGCAGGACGCGATGGAAAAAGCGCTGGGGCTGGCGGTTTTTTTAGTAGGGCTTTCGGGCGCCTTGCAGAATATGTTTTCCATTGATGAAAACGGCGCTTTGCAGACAAACGGCGGGCTTATTTTGGTGCTAAGCCTGGCAATTGGCACCCTTTTGGGGGAACTGCTGGACATTGACGATAAAATGAACCGTTTTGGCATATACATAGAACAGAAACTGCATTTTGAGCAGTTTTCCAAAGGGTTTGTGGGCGCTTCGCTTTTGTTTTGCACCGGCGCGATGGCCATCATCGGCCCGATTACCGAAGTGCTGACCGGTGACATGAGCGTGCAGCTTGTCAAAAGCGGGATGGACGCGACCATTGCCATTATCATGGCCTCCACCATGGGCATTGGCGTGGCGTTTTCGGGGCTGGTGGTGTTTTTATACCAGGGTGCGTTTGCATTGCTGGGGCTGCTGGCCGGCAACGCAATTGACCCGCAGCTTTTAAGCCAGATTTGCATGGTAGGATATGCCATCGTGATGTGCATAGGAATAAATTTCTTAAAGATGACGAAACTAAAAACAGCCAATATGATTTCCGCGGTGTTCATCCCGGTATTCGTTTATTTGCTCAGTATGTTGAAAACTTTATAGTCAAAATGCACAAACAAACCGAAAAACAAGTTCGCCGCATGCACACGGTTAGAGAAAATGCCCCAAACGCCTTTTGCAAAGCTTGTAATTTGTTGACGAATGCTTCTTTTGTGATATAATGAAAACATCATACGCGAATTGTATTTAGATTATAGAATAAATGGGAGAGTTTATTATGTACGTAAAAGAGGTCGCGGTTCAAAACCAAGTAGGGTTACATGCACGTCCCGCTACATTTTTTATTCAAAAAGCAAACGAATTCAAATCCTCCATCTGGGTGGAAAAAGAAGAACGCAGAGTCAATGCGAAAAGCCTTTTGGGCGTATTGTCCCTGGGGATTGTCGGCGGCACCGGCATTAAAATTATTGCAGACGGCCCCGATGAAGAAATCGCAGTGGATGCTTTGGTAAAACTGGTGGAATCCGGTTTTAACGACTAAGCAAAAAAACAAAAATATGCAAACCAAGCGCCGGCTGAAACAGTTCGGCGCATTTTTTCTATGCAAAAAGGGTTTACAGCAATGATGGATGAAGAAAAAATCAAACGGCTGCGGCAAAAAGCCAACCGCCTACCCATGGACCCCGGGGTCTATATCATGAAGGACAAAAGCGGCAACATCATTTACATTGGCAAAGCCAAGGCCTTAAAAAACCGGGTGACAAGCTATTTCCGCTCGGTGGAGCGCCACCACCCCAAGGTGTACAAAATGGTGGAGCACGCCGAGGACTTTGACTATATTGTCACCGACTCGGAGTTTGAAGCGCTGGTGCTGGAATGTTCGCTTATCAAGCAGCATTCGCCCCATTACAACATCCTGCTAAAGGATGACAAAGGCTACCATTACATCCGCGTGTCCGCGGGCGATTACCCCCGCATTACGGCGCAAAAGCAGCATTACGACGACGGGGGCACCTACATCGGCCCTTACACCAGCTCTTTGGCGGTAAGCCAAACGGTGGACGAAGTCAACAAAATTTTCATGCTGCCCACCTGCAACCGGCAGTTCAAAGCGGGCAAGCGCGAACGCCCCTGCTTAAATTTCCACATCAAGCAGTGCATGGCCCCCTGCCGGGGCAATATTTCCAAGGAAGAATACGCCGAAGTGCTTAGCCAGGCGCTGGAGTTTATTTCCGGCGGTTCGCAAAAAAGCGTGGCGGCTTTAAAAACGCGCATGGAGGAAGCGGCCGAAAACCTGGAATTTGAAAAAGCTGCCCGCCTGCGCGACCGCATTGCGGCGATTGAAAAAATCAACGAGCGGCAAAAGGTGGTCTACTCCAAAGCCGAACACGAGGATTTTGTCGCTTTTGCCAAATCGCAGGATTTAACCGCCATTGCCGTGTTAAAATTCCGGGATTTCCGGCTTATTGACAAGGTGGATTTTACCTTAAAAGAAACGGGCGATTTAAGCGTTTTGCGCGCGGAATTTTTAAAATCCTACTATGTGTCCCAAACCGATTTGCCCCGGAAAATCAATTTGGACGGCGATTGCGAAGACCGCGAGCTCATCGCCCAGCTGCTTTCCAGGCAGGCCGGGCGCCGTGTGGAAATCACCACCCCGCAAAAAGGCGAGCGGCAAAAGCTGGTGGAAATGGCCGCCAAAAACGCAGCGGAGAAAATTGCCATCTCCAGCGCGATGACCAACAGCGAACTGGCGGCGCTGGATGAATTGGGCCGGCTTTTGAATTTGCCAAAACCGCCCTTATACATTGAAAGTTACGATATATCCAACCTGGGTGCGTCCAACATTGTGGGCGGCATGGTGGTGTTTTACAACGCCAAACCCTTAAAGCGGGCATACAAGCGTTTTGCGATCCAAAGCTTAACCGGCCCGGACGATTACGGCGCCTTGCGCGAGATGCTCACCCGCCGTTTTGCCCGCTACCAAACCGAAAAAGAAGAGGGCAAAACCGAAGGCTTTGCGCGGCTGCCGGATTTGATTTTGATGGACGGCGGCGTAGGGCAGGTGTCCGCGGCGCAGCAGGTGCTGGATGCTTTCCACTTGGATATCCCGCTGTTTGGCATGGTAAAAGACAATTCCCACCGCACCCGGGCCATTACCTCTTCGGGCGGGGAAATCGCCATCAACCGCAACCGCGCGGTGTTTACACTGGTTTCCTCCATCCAGGATGAGGTGCACCGGTTTTCCATCCAGTACCAGCGGCAAAAACGCAAAAGCTCTGCGCTGCAAATGTCGCTGGAGAAAATAGAAGGGGTGGGGCAAACGCGCGCGCGTGCACTGCTTAAGCAGTTTAAAACGGTTAAAGCCATCTCGCAGGCAAGTTTGGAGGAGCTTTTAAACACCCCGGGCATCGACAAACGCACTGCCCAGAATGTATATGCGTATTTTCACAGCTAAACGGCGGCTTGCCATGGGCCGCATTCCAATGGCGCCCGCGCCGAAGCGGCGGGCATTCGCCTGTGCGGCCGGGGTAAAAAATGCAAAAAGGCATGCGCTTTGTTTTGCCAACTTGCAGGAATTTATAAGCAAATGCTTGACTTTATAGGTGCAGTAGCCGATAATAATACTATATGCAAACGTTGTGTTGTATACCGTTTGAATACGTCCGGCCGGCCACGCCAGATAAGCGGCACCTGTGCAGGCGCGCAGGCGTTGGGAGCAGAACATGAGGGTAATTACAGGCATTGCGCGCGGCAGAAAGCTGCAAACGTTAGAGGGCAGGGACATCCGCCCCACAACCGACCGGGTGAAGGAAGCGATGTTCAGCATCATACAGTTTGAAGTGCAAGGCGCTTTTGTGCTGGATTTGTTTGCAGGCTCCGGTTCTTTGGGGATTGAAGCCTTAAGCCGGGGGGCGCGCCACTGCGTTTTTGTGGACAACTCCCGCGAAAGCCAGGCGGTTATTAAGCAGAATTTGCAAACAACCGGCCTTTTGCAAAATGCGCGCGTTATGGCAACCGATGCGGCGGCGTATTTGCAAAGCTGCAAAGAAACCATTGACATTGCGCTTTTGGACCCGCCCTATCACCAGGGGCTTGTAGCGCAGGTGCTGCCAAAGCTTTGTGAAAAGATGCGCGATACCGGCGTGATTGTATGCGAAACGCAAATAGACGAAACGCTGCCCCAGCAGGCGGGGAATTTTCAAATTTTTCGCGAATACCGCTATGGAAAAATCAAACTTACCATATATCGAAACAACGAAGGAGAACCCACATGAAAACAGCCATCTGTCCCGGAAGCTTTGACCCTGTAACCGAAGGCCATTTGGACATTATCACCCGGGCATCAGGCCTGTTTGACCGTGTGATTGTGTTGGTTTCGGTGAATTATGACAAACACTACACCTTTACCGCCCAGGAGCGCATGGAATTTGTGCGCAAAGCCTGCGCGCACCTGCCCAATATTGAAGTGGATACCTACGACGGCCTGCTGGCCGAATACTGCAAAATTAAAAATGCAACCGCCATTGTAAAAGGCCTGCGCGCGTTAAGCGATTTTGAATACGAATTCCAAATGGCGCTTATCAACCGCAAGTTAAACCCCGCGTGCGAAACCATCTTTTTAACCACCAGGGCCGAAAACATGTATTTAAGCTCCAGCATTGTCAAACAGGTTTCGTATTTTGGCGGCGATATTGAAAATTTTGTCCCCGATACCATTTTGGGGGATATACAAGATAGGCTTAACCAAGAACGGAGGAAACACAATGAACATTGAAGAAATTTTGGATGCGCTCGATGAGCTCATCGACAGTTCGTGGAGCTTGCCGCTTTCCGGTGGCAAATGCGTGGTGGATGCGGAAAAGGTAAGGGACTATATCGACGATATTCGTTTAAACCTCCCCTCAGAAATTAAACAAGCCAAAAATATTGTGGCCGACCGCAACGATATTTTATCCCAGGCGCATAAGGAAAGCGAAATGATTATCAACAAAGCCGAAGAGCGCGCCAAGGCATTGGTAGCCAATGAAGAAATTGTAAAGCAGGCTACAGCCAAAGCCAACGAGATTTTATCGCATGCTTCCCAAAAAAGCAAAGAAATGCGCCGCGCAACCACCGAGTTTGCCGACAATCTTCTGCGCCAAACGGAAGAATCGCTTATCAATGCGATGACCGATGTGAAAACCACACGCCAATCGCTGAAAAACCAAAAAATGGGTTAAATAGTTGCATCTGGCAGCGCAGTGTAAAACAACACTGCGCTGTTGTTTTACCTGCAAGAAATTGCCGGTTTTTTGCTAAGGTATCTTTCCCTTTGTCTTGGTCAAAATAAAAACGAAGGAATTTTAGAAGGGGAAGGATACGCATGAAACTGCAAAAACGCGCAGTTTGTATATTCGCGCTGTTTGTTGCGCTGGCAATGGGCCTGGTAATGCGCTTGTATGTGCTTACCCAGGACGATTCTTTGCGCGCAGCGGCGCAAAACCAAAGCACTTACCTTTTGCATGTAGACGACAGCCGCGGCATGATTTACGATTGCAACGGCTACCCGTTGGTCAATACGCAAAGCTCATTGCAGGCGGCGGTGGTGCCCACGCTGGAGGCCACCCAGGCGCTTATGCAATTAACACAGGCAAGCGAAAGGGCCGGCCTGTTAGAGCAGCTGCAAACCTTAAAACCGTTTTTGTTGCCGGTACAGACAGAGGATTTATATGCCCAGGGCATCCGCGTGCTGGAAACCAGGCAGAGGTATACCTCCGATATGCTGGCGGCGCATGTCATTGGGTATGTAAACGGCGACGGCGACGGGGTATACGGCATTGAAAAGGCTTTTGACGAACTTTTAAAAAGCTATTCGGGCAGTTTAAGCGTGCGCTGCACGGTGGACGCCTGGGGCAACGCCATGAGCGATTCGGCCGTTGAGGTGGTGGATGAAAATTACCTTTCCCAAGGGGGCGTTGTGCTCACCATCGACCGGGAAATCCAGCGCATTGCCGAGAGCGCCTGCCGCGATATGGAAAAAGGCGCTGTGGTGGTGCTGGATTGCCAAACCGGGCAAATCAAGGCTATGGTTAGCCGCCCTGTGTTTGACCCGCTGAATTTGGCCGAAAGCTTAAACGACCCGGATTCCCCCTTTGTCAACCGGGCGATTTCCGCTTATAATGTGGGGTCGGTTTATAAAATGGTGGTATGCGCCGCTGCGCTGAAAAGCGGTATAGGGCCGGATTTTTCCTATACCTGTGTGGGGGCAATCGATGTGAACGGGCAGGTTTTTTACTGCCATGACCATGCCGGCCACGGCGAGCTTACCATGAAAGAAGCCCTGGAAGAATCCTGCAACCCGTATTTTATCAAACTGGGGCTGGAGGTTGGAGGCGACGCCATTTTGGCAATGGCCCAGCAGATGGGCTTTGGCCAGGCGGATGTGCTGTATCCGGGGTACCAAACCGCAGCGGGCAGCCTGCCCCAAGGCGAAGATTTGCAGTTAAACGCCGCGCTTGCCAACTTTAGCTTTGGCCAGGGCGATTTGACCGCCACCCCTTTGCAGATTGCCAAATACCTAACCGTATTTGCCAACCACGGGGAAATGGTGGTGCCGCAGCTTGTGCTGGGGCAGGCGGACGAAAACGGCGAGCTTATCCAGCAGCAGGAGCCGTACATGCCCCGCCCGGTGCTGGATTCCTGGATTGCCGATACCATTGCCAACTATATGGTCACCACGGTAAGCGAAGGCAGCGGTACGCGCGCCAAACCGGACTATTTTGACGCCGCCGGCAAAACCGGTTCAGCGCAGACCGGGGTGTACACCGAAGACGGCGAAGAGATTGTGCACGCATGGTTTGGCGGCTTTTTCCCGGCAGAGCAGCCGCAGTATGTATGTGTGGTGCTGGTGGAAGGCGGGGAATCCGGCGCATTGGTAGCAGCCCCTATTTTTAAG
>CAJFVS010000117.1 GCA_904420505.1 Candidatus Alloruminococcus vanvlietii
CTTACCGGTTTGGCTTTTTGTTTTGCCGCGCCCTGCCAAACCAAAAACCGAACCGGGTTTGAAAGGGTTTGCCACATGGCGCAAACAGGGGGCCTGCAAGCAGACGGCGCGGGTTTGCGCAAAAAGTTAAAAAGCGCCCCTGTTAAAAAAACAAAGCGGCAATTTTTCGGCAAAAATCATCAAAAACAGTTGAACGACGGGGAAGCAGACAGTATAATATAAAATGGTAAAAAACAGAGAAAGGTGAGGAATATGCCGAAAAGAAGCGATATTAAAAAAGTTTTGATTATTGGCTCCGGGCCTATTATCATCGGCCAGGCGTGCGAATTTGACTATTCGGGCACACAGGCCTGCAAGGCGCTGAAAGAACTGGGGTATGAGATTGTTCTGGTCAACTCCAACCCCGCCACCATTATGACCGACCCCAGCACGGCGGATATTACCTATATCGAGCCGCTGAATGTGGAGCGCCTGACCAGCATTATTGAAAAAGAACGCCCCGACGCGCTTTTGCCCAACCTGGGCGGGCAATCGGGCTTGAACCTTTGCTTAGAGCTTTCCAAAGCAGGCGTGCTGGATAAGTACAATGTAAAGGTGATCGGCGTGCAGGTAGACGCCATTGAACGCGGGGAAGACCGCATTGCCTTTAAAGAAACCATGAACCGCTTAGGCATTGAGATGGCCCGCTCCAAACCGGCATATTCGGTGGAAGAAGCGGTCGCCATTGCCCATGAGATGGGTTTCCCGGTGGTTGTGCGCCCGGCGTACACCATGGGCGGGGCCGGCGGCGGCCTGGTTTACAATGTGGATGAATTAAAAACCGTGGCCGGCCGCGGCATCCAGGCTTCTATCATCGGGCAGGTGCTTATTGAAGAATCGGTGCTTGGCTGGGAAGAACTGGAACTGGAAGTGGTGCGCGACGCCAAAGGCCAGTTGATTACCGTATGCTTTATTGAAAATATCGACCCCATGGGCGTGCACACCGGCGACTCGTTCTGTGCGGCCCCCATGCTCACCATCTCTAAAGAGCTGCAGCAGCGTTTGCAGCAGGCGGCTTACAAAATTGTGGACGCCATTGAGGTCATCGGCGGCACCAACGTGCAGTTTGCACACGACCCGGTGTCCGACCGCATTGTGGTGATTGAAATCAACCCCCGCACCTCGCGCTCGTCGGCGCTGGCTTCCAAGGCGACGGGCTTTCCCATTGCGCTGGTTTCGGCAAAACTGGCCTGCGGCATTACGCTGGACGAGCTGCCCTACCACAAAGGCGGCACCTTGGCCGATTACAAGCCCGGCGGGGACTATGTGGTGATTAAATTTGCCCGCTGGGCCTTTGAAAAATTCAAGGATTCCGAGGATAAGCTGGGCACCCAGATGAAAGCCGTAGGCGAAGTGATGAGCATTGGCAAAACCTATAAGGAAGCGTTTTTAAAAGCCATCCGCAGCCTGGAAATTGGCCGCTACGGCCTGGGCTTTGCCAAAAACTTTAACCAAAAGCCGCTGGATGAATTGTACACCCTTTTGCAAAAGCCCACCAGCGAACGCCAGTTTATTATGTATGAGGCGCTGCGCAAAGGCGCCACGGTAGAAAAACTGCACGCTTTAACCGGCATTAAAGCCTGGTTTATTGAACAGATGGAAGAGCTTGTGAAGCTGGAGGAAGAACTGCTTGCCTTTAGCGGAAAGGCCATACCGGACGAACTGCTTGCGCGCGCCAAAAAGGACGGTTTTTCCGACTGCTACATTGCCAAGCTGTTAAACGAAAGCGAAGAGCATATCCGCGCACAGCGCGAAGCCATGAACGTGGTGGAAGGCTGGGAAGCCGTACCGGTAAGCGGGGTGGACAACGCAAGCTATTATTTCTCCACCTACAACGCCAAAGACCAAACCACCGCCAGCTCCAACCCCAAAAAGGTGATGATTTTGGGCGGCGGGCCCAACCGCATCGGCCAGGGCATTGAGTTTGACTACTGCTGCGTGCATGCGGCCATTGCGCTGCGGCGTTTGGGGTATGAAACCATTATTGTTAACTGCAACCCCGAAACCGTCTCCACCGACTACGATACCTCTGACAAGCTGTATTTTGAGCCCTTGACGGTGGAAGATGTGTTAAGCATTTACCACAAAGAAAAACCCATCGGCGTGATTGCGCAATTTGGCGGGCAAACGCCTTTGAATATCGCTTCGCAGCTGGAAAAAGCCGGGGTGAAAATTTTGGGCACCAAGCCCTCTGCCATTGACTTGGCCGAAGACCGCGACCATTTCCGCAAGATGATGGACGAATTGGGCATCCCCATGCCCAAATCGGCGATGGCCTGCACGTTTGAAGAAGCCAAAGCCGCGGCGGACGATATCGGCTACCCGGTGATGGTGCGTCCTTCCTATGTATTGGGCGGGCGCGGCATGGAGATTGTACGAAGCGAAGAGCAGCTCAAATCCTATATGGACGCTGCGGTGGGCGTAACCCGTGAAAGCCCTATTTTGATTGACAAATTCCTGCAAAACGCCATGGAAACCGAAGCCGACGCCATCTCGGACGGCAACGAGGTTTTTGTGCCCGCGGTAATGGAACACATCGAGCTTGCGGGCATTCACTCGGGCGACTCGGCCTGCGTGCTGCCCAGCCAGCACATTGCGCGCCAGCATGTACAGCGCATCACCGATTACACCAAAAAAATCGCCAAGGCGCTGCATGTATGCGGGCTTATGAATATCCAGTACGCCATTGAGGACAACATCGTCTACGTGCTGGAAGCCAACCCCCGCGCTTCGCGCACCGTGCCGCTGGTATCGAAAGTGTGCAACGTGCAGATGGTGCAGATTGCCACCGAATTGATGATGGACGCCGAAGAGGGCAAAGCCTACCCGATGGACAGCCTGAAGCAGAAAAACATCCCGCACTGCGGCGTAAAAGAAGCGGTGTTCCCGTTTAATATGTTCCCGGAAGTGGACCCTGTGCTGGGCCCCGAAATGCGCTCGACGGGTGAAGTTTTAGGCTTGGCAGATGATTTCGGCATGGCTTTCTACAAAGCGTATGAAGGCGCTGGGCTGAACCTGCCGCTGAAAGGCCGGGTGTTCTTAAGCGTCAACGAAGAATCCAAGCGCGAGCTGTTTGACGTTGCCCGCGGCCTGGTGGACTTAGGGTTTGAAATTATTGCCACCGAAGGCACCCATAATTACCTGAAAGCCCGCGATATTGACAGCAAAAAGGTGCTGAAACTGTACGAAGGGCGCCCCAACGTGCTGGACAGCATGGTAAACGGCGATATCGATATCATCATCAACACCCCTTCGGGCCAAAAAAGCGTTGCAGATGACAGCTACATCCGCAAATCGGCCATTAAATACCGCATTTGCTATGTAACCACTATGGCGGCCGCCAAGGCGATGGTGGAGGGCATCCGCGCGATGAAAGAAACCCGTAAGGAAACGGTAAAATCTTTGCAGGAATACCATGCAGGGATTACCGACATAGTGTAACATTTTGCAACAAACCCCGCGAGAGAACAAAAACCGCGGGGTTTGTTGTATGAAGAAACCAAAGCGCAGGAAAAATTTTTTATTGTTATTTTTTTAATTTTCCAAATAGCGGTTGTTATTTTTTGGTTTGTGTATTACAATGAAACATATAAGTTTGTGCAATTAAAGGAGGTAAATTCTATGACAGAAAACATGCGGAAATATATCAAACCGGGCCTTATTCATTTTATGGCATACCCCAATGCCAAAACAGGTGAAGAGGTAGTGCAAACCATTCGCAAAATTTTGGTAGACGATTATTTTGATATGATTGAACTGACCGCTATCAAAGACCCTGCTGCAAAAGCGCAGGTTGTGAAAATGCTGCAAACTTCCCACATCACCCCGGCTTATGCTGGCCAGCCTTGTTTGATGGGCGCTGGGATGAATGTGAACGACCTGGACGAAGTAAAGCGTTTGGAAGCCGTTGCCTATTTAAAAGAATGCATTGACGAAGCACTGGAGCTTGGCTGTGTGGCATTTGCCTTTTTAAGCGGCAAATACGAGGAAGCCACCAAGGAAGAAAGCTACCAGCAATTGGTCAAATCCTGCAAGGAGCTGTGCGAATGCGGCAAAGCCAAAAACCTTCCCATCTTGATGGAAGTGTTTGACTACGATATTGATAAAAAGAGCCTGGTTGGCCCGGCGCCTTTGGCCAAACGCCTGTGCGAGGAAGTTTGCAAGGAATACGACAATTTCGGCTTGATTGTGGACTTAAGCCACATCCCGCTGCTGCATGAAACCTGCAAAGAATCCATCGAGCCGGTAAAAGAGTATATCAAACACCTGCACATTGGCAACTGCGTGTTAAACCCCGAAAAAGAAGGCTACGGCGATTTGCACCAGCGCTTTGGGTTCCCGGGCAGCGAAAACGATGTGGAAGCGCTGACCGAATTTTTGCGCGTGCTGCTGGATGTAGGCTATTTAGACGGCAAAACACCGAAATATATCAGCTTTGAAGTAAAGCCCTGGAAAGACGAAGACCCCGACCTGGTGGTTGCAAACGCCAAACGGGTGCTAAACGCCGCATGGGCAAACGTTTAACCAAAAAAGGAGATTGAAAAGCATGAAAATCGTAGTATTGGACGGCTACACCGAAAACCCCGGCGATTTGAGCTGGGAAGGGCTGGAAGCCCTTGGGGAACTGACTGTGTACGAGCACACCGACGCTTCTGAAGTAGCACAGCGCATTGGCGATGCGCCGTATGTATACACCAACAAAACCCCCATCACCCGCGAAACGATGGACGCCTGCCCCAATTTGAAATTCATCGGCGTGCTGGCAACCGGCTACAACATTGTAGACGTAGAGGCCGCCA
Organism: Candidatus Alloruminococcus vanvlietii; assembly: GCA_904420505.1. Classification (GTDB taxonomy): domain Bacteria; phylum Bacillota; class Clostridia; order Oscillospirales; family Ruminococcaceae; genus Alloruminococcus; species Alloruminococcus vanvlietii. The sequence goes on from CAJFVS010000117.1 coordinate 4,839, forward strand.
AAGAAAAAGGCATCCCGGTTTGCAACATCCCCACCTACGGCACCACGGCGGTATCGCAGTTTGCTATGGCGCTGCTGCTGGAAATTGCCCACCATGTGGGTGCGCATTCGGATGCGGTGAAAAAAGGCGACTGGGAAAACTGCAAAGACTGGTGCTTTTGGAATTACCCCTTGTTTGAACTTGCGGGCAAAACCTTTGGCATCATCGGCGCTGGGCGCATTGGTTATGCCACCGCCAAAATTGCCAATGCATTTGGCATGAAAATTTTGGCATACGATATTTACCCCAACAAGAGCCTGGAAAGCGAATGGTTCCATTTTGCCGATTTGGACACCGTGCTCAAAGAATCCGACGTGTTAAGCCTGCACTGCCCGTTGTTTGAATCCACCAAAGAGATTATCCGCAAGGAAAACATCGACAAGATGAAAGACGGCGCGATTATCATCAATACCTCCCGCGGGCCCCTCATCAACGAGGACGATTTGGACGAAGCGTTAAACAGCGGCAAAATTTTTGCAGCAGCGGTGGACGTGCTTTCGGTGGAACCGCCGCGCGGCCACAACAAATTGATTGCCAACCCGCGCTGCATCACCACCCCGCATATTGCGTGGGCGCCGAAAGAATCCCGCCAGCGGTTGATGGACATTGCGGTGGATAACTTAAAACAGTTTATTGCCGGCAATGTGGTAAACGCCGTGAACATGAAATAACCCCTTTTTGGCATACAATGCGGTAAGGCCTAGTGCTTTGCCGCATTTTTTGTTTGCAAAAGCAAAAAAAATGTGCGATTGCGTTGTAATTTGTTTAACCAAATGCTAAAATGGAAAAAAACGCAGATTTCTGCCGGCTGGCAAACAAGCACAGGCGCGGCAATACAATAAGGAGGCATTTTGATGAGCGAAATCCACAACGATGCAACCAACCCATCCATTGGGCAAAGCCCTTATGTGCCCAAAGTTTTAACAAACGAACAGGGCATACCGGTGTACCCCAACTCCTATGCGCCCAATGCAGGGGTACAGCAGCCGTCCGCTGCCCCAGGGCAGGCGGCGCCCAACCCGGCCTCTGCTGGCAATGTGCAGCCCAACCCGGCGCCGGCCGGTAATGTGCAGCCTAACCCGGCGCCTGCTGGCAATGTGCAGCCCAATCCGGCGCCCCATTATGTGCCCTACCAGAATACACGGCCGGTATACCCGGTGAATTCCTATCAAATCCCCGTATATGCCCAGCCCCAGCCAAAAGACAGCGGCTGGATGCTGTTTTTAAAGGTTGCCGCGTGGGTTATTTTTGGCCTTATGGTGCTGTGGGGCATTGGTTTGGCGGCCATTTATGCGGATACGTATTATGCCAACCCGCTGTATGCGCTGTTGATGTTCTGCATCCCGGCGTTTATGGGCATTGTGATAGTAGGGGTGGTTATGGTATTTTTAAAGCTGGTGCATCACAGCGAAAATATCGAGCAAAACACCCGTGACATTTTAGAGCAGCTGCGCAAAAAATAACGGAATACCTAAAAAAGCCAAGCGGCCGGATGTCTTGATAGCACATGCCGGCCGTTTTTGTGTTTGCAAAAGGGGAGAGCCTATGGGCGACATCTTGGGACAAGCCCTGCCAAACCAAACCCGCATATGGTTTGGCGCCATAGGGTTTATGGCATTGTTTTTGGCATTTGCTAGTGCGGGGTTGTGGGCGGTTTTGGCCCAACCGGCGTTTGCCTGGTTAATAGCGGTTTTGGCGTTTTTGCTGGCTTTGGCCTGCGCGCTGGGGGCTGTGTGGCAGCTTTTGTTTTTGCGCAAGCGGGTAGTGTTTGCAAGCGGCGGCATTTGGGTTGGCAAACGCCGCTACAACTTTGAGCAAACCGGCGGTTTGCACTGGAAAAAGATGGGCAGGCGCGCGCTGGGGATTTTTCCCACCGGGCAGGAGGAATACTGCCTTTGCACCAGCACCGGCAAGGTGCTCGTTTCTTCCCGCTACTGGCAGGATGTTTATTACCGTTTCCATTTGGCATATGCGCAAACCGATTTGGCCCCCATGCAGGGGATAAACGCCTGGCAGTATGTAAAGCTGTAAGGTCTGCTTGTTGAAAACCGGTTTTTATGGCGGCACAGCCTTTGTTTAGTTTAGGAGGGATAATTTTGTATTTGAAAATCGTATTGTTTACCATAGCGGCTTGGTTTATGGGGCTGTTTTTGGATGCAAACATTGATTTTGGCGACCCCAAGGGCTTTTTGTGCCTGCGGGTGCTTTTTCCCGTTTTGGCGATGGGGCTTTGCCTTTTAAAGGCTGTCCACACGAAAAAAGACGGGCAGGATAAGCAGGAATAACGTAAATAAGCCCCCATTGCCCGCGCATAGCCAAAACCGTCTGCCAACAGGCAAAAAGGGCGTTGCCTGCGCTTGCGCGGCCGGCATCGGGTAAGGCGTGTATTTGCGCGCGGCAAGTTTGTTGGGGCAAAGGCGCTTTGGCCGATTGCAAGGCCCTTTTTGGCAAGGCGCGCGTTGGCTTATGCGGCCATAAAAATGGTATGCGCATGCCTTCCCGGCGGCGGGGCAAACTTGGTTTGTACCCGCCATGGCCCGTGCGGCGTGTATTTGCGCGCAAGCAAGCGTGTTGGGGTAAAGGCGCTTTGGCAGCAGATAAGGGTTTGGCAAGGCGCATATCCAAAAAGAAAAAATAGCGCAAAAAAACCTCCTGCTTGGCCAAGCAGGAGGTTTTGGAGTATTTATGGGTTTTTGCAAAGAATAAGTATTGCTTAGATGGTGCCATCCCAAGTGTCTACTTTTTCTTTTTTCATCTCTTCTTCGTCAAACCATCTGGTGGTGACAACCTTGCTTTCGGTGTAGAAACGCACGCCGTCTTTGCCCAGGCAGTGTTGGTCGCCAAAGAAGGAGAGTTTATGCCCGTTGAAGGGGAACATGCCCACCGGCACCGGGATGCCTACGTTTACACCCACCATGCCGCCGTCGGTCCGGCGCATAAATTCACGCGCATAGTAGCCGTTTTGGGTAAAGATGACCGAGCCGTTTGCAAAGGGGTTGGCGTTCATAATGGCCAAACCTTCTTCAAAATCTTTGACGCGTTTGATAGCGAGCACCGGCCCGAAAATTTCGGTATCGCCAACGCTCATGCCGGGTTTTACATGGTCAAAGATGGTGGGCCCTAAATAAAAGCCGTTTTCATAGCCTTCCACCACATAATTGCGGCCGTCCAGCACCAGTTTGGCGCCTTCGTCAATGCCCATTTGGATGCGTTTTAAGATGGATTGGCGGTGGGCTTCGGTGACAACCGGGCCCATGCCGGAGGTTTTATCGTAAGCGGGGCCGACTTTGATATCTTTTGCCTTGCGCACAATGGCTTCCACCAGTTTGTCCGCAATGCTTTCTTGCACAACCACAACCGGCAGCGCCATGCAGCGTTCGCCCGCGCAGCCAAAGGAGGCGTTGATGATGCCCGCGGCGGTTCTTTCAATGGGGGCGTCTTCCAAAACCAGGGCGTGGTTTTTGGCTTCGCACAAAGCCTGTACACGCTTGCCGGAAGCAGCCGCGGTGGAGTAGATGTGCCTGCCCACTTCGGTGGAGCCGACAAAGGTGATGCCGCGGATGGTCGGGTCGGTCAACAGCAGCTCGGATTCATGGCGCGAGCAGGTGATGATGTTGATAACGCCGTCGGGCAGGCCGGCTTGTTTGTACAATTCGGCAAATTTCATAGCGGTCATGGGGGTCATAGAAGCCGCTTTGATAACAATGGTGTTGCCGCAGGCGATGCACAAAGGGGTCATCCAGCCCATGGGGATCATAGCCGGGAAGTTAAACGGCACAATGCCGGCAAACACGCCCAGGGGTTCGCGGTACAAAACGGTATCGTACCCGGTGGAAGCATTCATTAACGATTCGCCCATCAACAGGTTGGGGATACCGCAGGCGTATTCGGTGGGTTCCAGGGCTTTTAACACGTCGCCCTGGGCTTCGGCCCAAACTTTGCCGTTTTCCAAAGCAACCGAATAGGTCAGCTCCTCCATGTGTTCTACAATCAAATCGCGCAGCTTAAACAAAATTTTGGAGCGCTTGATGGGGGGAGTGGCCGACCAAGCCGGGAATGCATTTTTGGCAGCCTGGATGGCGTCTTGCACTTCGTCTTTGGTACAGCAGGGGGTCTCGGCGATTTGCTCACCGGTGGAGGGGTTGTAAACAGGCATGTATTTATCTGTTTTGGACTCAACCCATTGGCCGTTGATGAACAGTTTCAAACGTTGGATTTCGCTCATAACTACACCTCTTCTTCTTTTTTGATACACGTTTGGTACGATACGGCAGAGAAAATAGGGCCGTGTATCGGAATACCTGTATTATACCATTCTTTTTTGCAAATGTGAAGATGTTTTCTCAAAATAATGATAATAAAATGATTAACTTTTGATTAAGTTTTATGTTAACGTGATAAAGTCCGCGGGCAATATGGTTTTTTTGGGTAACTTTTTAGAAGGTTTGTAGCAAGAACCCAGCGGGAATTCATGATGTGTTCACAATATCGTCACATTCTTTCCACCTATGGACAAATCTTTTATATTACAATAAAATGGAAACCAAAGGAGGATGTTTCATGGCAAAAAGTACAAAAATTCTATTAATTGTTTTGGGCGTAGTGGTGTTTTTGGTTGCCGCAGTGGTTATCTGGGGTATCTCCACCTACAATACACTGGTAAGCCTGGAAGAAAATGTAAACACCTACAAAAGCAATATCGATGCCGATTTGCAGCGGCGTGTGGATTTGATTCCCAACCTGGTGGAAACGGTAAAAGGGTATGCCGCGCATGAAGAAGAAATTTTTACCGCTGTGGCGGACGCCAGAAGCAAATTGATGAGCGCTTCGGGCGTGGAGGAAGAATCGGCTGCAAATGCAGAGCTGGATTCGGCTTTAAGCCGCCTGTTGATGATTGCCGAGGATTACCCGGAACTGAAAGCGAACGAAAACTTTATCAATTTGCAGGATGAATTGGCCGGCACCGAAAACCGCATTAAAGTAGCGCGCGTAAATTACAACGATGCGGTGCAAAAATACAACACCCGCCTGCGTAAGTTCCCCAGCAGCATTATTGCGGGGATGTTCGGGTTTGAACGCGCCGAGCTGTTTGAGGCGACGGACAATGCCTCCAGCGTGCCGCAGGTTTCGTTTTAACAAGCAGCTTTGAGGGGTAGAACATGAAAAAAATCATAGCGGTTTTGCTGTGCCTGGGGCTGTGCACCGTTGCGGTTTGGGCGGCCAGTGGCCCGCAGGACTTGCAGCCGACCGACCGTTTTTTTGTAAACGACTTTGCCAATGTCATCGACCAAAGCGCAGAGGATGAAATTTACGCCATTGGGCGCACGCTGCAGGAACAAACGCAGGCGCAGGTGGTGGTGGTTACGGTGCAAAGCATCGATGGCATGGCGCTGGAGGAGTATACCTACCAGCTTGCCACCAGCTGGGGCATTGGCGATGCGGAAAAAGACAACGGCGTGCTGCTGTTTTTGACCATTGACGAGCGCCAGTCGCGCATCGAGGTGGGCTATGGCCTGGAAGGCGCTTTGACCGACGGTATGACCGGGCGCATCCAAGACGAATACATGTTGCCATACTACCGCGAAGGGGATTATTCCACCGGCCTTTTAAACGGCTATAAGGCGGTTGTGGGCAAGGTATACGAAGAATACGGCATTGACGCCGATTTAACCGAAGAATACCCGGTTGAGGAAGAAGAATCCGAAGGCGGGGGCTGGATAGTGGCGCTGCCGTTTGTGCTGGTATTTGTGCTGGTGATTGTGGCAGCAGGCTCGCGCGGCGGGCGTGGCGGCCGTGGGGGCCGCGGCGGTGGAATTCCGCCTATTATCTTTTTCGGCGGCCGCGGCGGCGGTGGTTTTGGCGGCTTCGGTGGCGGCTTTGGCGGAGGAGGCTTCTCCGGCGGAGGCGGCGGTTTCGGCGGGGGCGGCAGCTCCAGAGGATTTTAACATTCTAACAAAACAAAACGCTCTGTCTTATTGCAAGGCAGAGCGTTTTTTCGTTATGCATTAGGGAAACTTAATCCCCCCGGCATGCGGCCTTTAGGGTGTAAGGGGGCATTAAAACCGCACCGGCGGCTTTATAAAAGCGCAAAGGGAACACATCCGTTAAGGGCCAGGCGTGCGGGGAAGCTAGAGCGCCGCCGGCCAAGGGCAAAGCCGCCTGCACAGCGGAAAAAGCGTTAGCGCCCCAACCGCACCGGCCGGTACAAGGCGCCAAAGGTGTACTCCCCAGGGAGGATTTGCTTTTTTGCTATCCCCAAGGGGTCAGCCAAGGCAGCGCGCGGCGGGGCTATTTTAATAAATCCAGCCGGCCGGCCTGCAAAGCGGGAATATTGCGGGCGATTTTTTCTTTGTCCCAATCCCACCAGCGCAGGGCTTGCAGCCGTTGGATGGTAGGTTCATCAAACCGCCTGCGGATTGGCCTTGCGGGCACGCCGCCCACAATGGTGTAAGGGGCAACGTCTTTGGTAACCAGCGCCCTGGCGCCGATAATTGCGCCGTCGCCAATGGTGACGCCCGCCAAAATTACGGCTTCATAGCCAATCCATACGTCGTTGCCGATGACAATATCGCCTTTGTTGTCCCATGCATCGGTCACATGCTGCGGGTCAAGGCCCCATTCTTCAAAAAATATGGGGAACGGATAGGTGCAAAGCGACCCTAAAGCATGGTTGGCGCTGTTGAACAAAAACCGCGCCGAACAGCCAATGGAACAAAATTTGCCAATGACGAGCTTATCGTGGTTAATAGGATACTGGTAAAGCACGTTGTTTTTTTCAAACTGGGTGGGGTCCAAAACAAAATCGTGGTACATGGTGTATTCGCCCACCTGGATGTTTGGATTGTGCACCACATGCTGCAAGTATACGGTAAAACGGTCGTTTGTGCGCGGATAAATATTTGCTGGAACCGTCATAGGATGACCTCCTGTTTTTTTAATAATGTAAAACGATTCCAGCTTTTACAATGCAAATAACCACGCCTGTCACCTTCCTTGTATGGGTGGTTGACAAATTCCCCTGCCGCTGGGCAAGGGAAAGCCACAGGTTGTATGCCGGCGCCCCGAAAGGCGCTTTATTTGGATTCTTGGTATTTTTGGATGGCCTTTAACACAAGGTTCAGCGCATTGGAAGAAGCCAGCGTGCGGATGTATTCGCGCTCATTCTTGTGCCCGCGGCTTAAGCGCAGCTCCAGCACGGTTTCCATTTTTTCGCAGCTAACCCCCACATAGGTTAGCCCTACCGGCTTTTGCTCACTGCCGCCGTCCGGCCCGGCAATGCCGGTAATGGACACCCCAATATCCGCTTTTGCCAAAGCGCGCACGCCCCTGGCCATTTCCAGCGCGGTTTGGGAAGACACCGCCCCAAATTCTGCCAAGGTGGACGCTTTTACGCCCAAAACCGACTCTTTGATATCGTTGGAATAGCTGCACACCCCGCAGTGGAACACTTCCGACGCGCCGGGGATTTCGGTTATGCGCTTGGAAACCAACCCGCCGGTGCAGGATTCCGCGGTTGCCAGGGTAAGGTGGTTTTGCTGCAGGGCCTTTACCACTGCGTTTTGCAGGTTTTGTATATCCACCCCGTAGATGTACTCGCCCAGCACCGCCTGCACCTTTTGTATCATGGGGGCAATCATGGCGTGGGCTTCCTGCTCGGTGTGGGCCCGCGCGGTTACGCGAAGCTGCACCTCGCCGTCTTTTGCATAAGGGGCCAGGGTGGGGTTTTCGCTTTTGAGCATGGTGTCATGCAAAATTTGCTCCACATTGGATTCCCCCATGCCGAAGATATGGATGGTAGAGGAGACGAACATCTCTTTGGAATAGCGGCGCAAAAAGGGGATAACCTCTTCTCGAAACATCGGCTGCATTTCCCGCGGAGGGCCGGGCAGCAAAATGCAGATTTTGCCCTGCACATCCAGCGCAACCCCTGGGGCGGTGCCGTAGTTGTTGGTTAACACATGCGCGCCTTTGGGCATCATGGCCTGTTTTTCGTTGTTGGGGGTCATCTCGCGGCCCAGCTTTTGGAAAAAGAAACGGATTCTTTCCAAAGAAGGTTCATGCATCTGCATGGGCAGGCCAAAATAATTGGCAACCGTTTCTTTGGTTAAATCGTCATAGGTGGGGCCAAGCCCGCCGGTCATCACCAGCAAATCGCAGCGCGAAAGGGCTAAATTTACCGCCTCTTTTAAACGCTGGGGGTTATCGCCCACCACCGATTGATGGTAAAGGTTAATGCCCAAAGCGGCAAGCTCTTTGGCAATGTAAGCGGCGTTGGTGTTTACAATGTCACCCAGTAAAAGCTCGGTGCCAACGCATAAAATTTCGGCATTCATCACAGTCACTCTTTTCTAAAAATTATAGCAGTACGCCAAATATGCCAACTGCGGCGTTGTACGGCA
>CAJFVS010000118.1 GCA_904420505.1 Candidatus Alloruminococcus vanvlietii
GGCAACGTGTTTATAGGTACTGGTGAGACGGAAACGGTTCGCCTATTTGCTAAAGTGGCAAAAAAATTGCAGCAGAAATATCCGGATATTCGGTATAACATCTCCAGCGGTAATGCGGAGCATGTTCTTGAATATCTGGATAAGGGACTTATTGATTTTGGGCTGCTTTTTACGGAGATTGATGCACAGAAATATGAGGCTATCCCGGTTCCCATCAAAGATACCTGGGGTGTTTTAATGCGTAAGGATTCTCCCTTGGCAGAAAAAGAAGTAATCTGTCCAGAGGATTTGTGGGATAAACCGTTGATCGTTTCCCATCAAAAGGGGGATGACGTATATCTGAACCAATGGCTTCAACGGGAAGAGCCAGAGCTGCATATCGTGGCCACTTACAACCTGCTATTTAACGCTTCTCTATTGGTGGATGAAGGACTTGGATACACCCTGTGCTATGACAAGCTCATTAACACTAAAGGCAGCAATCTTTGCTTTCGTCCATTTTCCCCTCGCTTAGAGGCGCGTGGCTTTATTGTTTGGAAAAAATATCAGGTATTTTCCAAGGCTGCAAATGTCTTTTTGCAGTGCCTGCGGGAGTTGCTTGAAACCGAAATATAATTTTTGTTTATAATGGGCCGCAAAAACCAGCCCATTATTTATAGGGGACAAAGGATGGTTATCGTTTTCGGGACAATCCACCGCTTATTTCCTGTTTTTATAGCAAGCATCCGGCTATAACCGGCGCTGGCTCGTTCCAAAACAAAAAATGATAACAGGTTGGTTGTACATTTTTCAGATTTGTATGGCCTGCCTTGCGCACCATCCCTGTTGCATCAACTATTTATCTTCTTTTCAAGGGGGTATCAACCAAAATATTCAAGATTGCCGAAAAGTGCAATTGATGGAAGCTTTGGCTAAATTGCATTTTTGCAGGCGATATATGGCAAAACAAAAAAGCTGCCAAGGATAAACTTCGCGTTTTGCGTCCTTAGCGGCTTTTCCCATATCCGGTGTTGGCTATCAAAAGGGTGCAAACAGATAACCTGTTTACACCCTTTATTATTTTTATAGGGAACAATGGAAACTTCACGCCCCTGCCCTTTAAAATACGATCCCCTGCTTTAGCATGGCATAGAAAAGCGGGCAGAAAGCCTTTGCTCTCTTACCCGCTTTTGGTTGCTATCCGCATGGTAGCCACCTTTATTTTTAGCTTGTTGATGATTGTCTCCTTATAGGCAGCCACTTTTTAAATGGCCGGTTTTGCCTGTTAACGAATGCGAAAGCGCTTGGGGCTTTTTTGGTACACCAGCCACAGGCTTATGGGAATAAACAGCGCCGTTGCCACCAAAGCGTACACCGACAAATAGGGCCCCAGCTCCCGGCTGTTGGCGCACATAAAGCACACGATATACACCACCGAATTGATGATGGAAAACAACGGGCTTTTTACCGTTTGGTCGGCGGTGTAGGGCTGGAAAAAATAATACATAAACATGTGGAATACCGAAAAAAAGCAGGAAAGCAGCAAAACGCTTGCCATAGCGCTAAAAAGCATTGGCATATCGGCCCCATGCCCTAAGCAGATGCAAACAAGCGCCAGCCCCAGCACAATTGCCACGGCCGGCAAAAGGTTGATGAACACCAGCCGCTTTAAGCGCATGGCGAAGTTTTTGAGGATGACCTCCCCCTGGCGGTAGTAGCCGTAGCGCAGCAAAAACACATCGCAATGGTAAAAAAACGCCTTGCAGATGTTGGCCCCCACCGACACAAAATACATAAGCAGCAAAAAATACCGCGGGGAGGCAAGCAGCCCTTCCCAGATGTTTTCCTTCATTTCCGGCGAAACCAGCAGGGCAATAGCCGCCAGCGCCCCCACCAAAATGCCGATGATGATAAACCGGGTGCGCAAGGCGTTTTTTACCAGGCGCTTGTGGCGGTCAAAAAACAGGGCGTTTAAATAGGCGTAGCCGTGCTTGTTTTGAAATTTTTGGGGGCTTAGGTCTTCAGGGCGCAGGCTTTTATCCTGTATTTGAATGTTGGAAACCATCGCGTTTGCCATGCGCGCGTCCATATCCGCCAAATCCGAAAGATGCACCGTTTGGCGCGCCAGGGCCATATACCCCTTATACCGCATCAAATACACAAAACAGGGCACGCCCAGCAGCACCAAAGCCGCCAAAACGCCTATCTGCCAAAAAAGCGTAAACCCAAAAAGCCATTGGGGAAAGAAAAACACCACCCCGTAAACCGGCAGCAAAAGCAGCAGCCACCAGTTGTGCAGGCGGTTATGGGTAAACATGGCCGCCACTTCGCCTATAAAGCGCGAACAGATAAGCCCCAGCAGAACAAACGGGGTTTTTACCCCCAAACCCATTATCAAAAACGCAAGACCAAAGCAAACCGCCTCTTTGGGGATTTTTAGCAAAATGGCGCTTTTGTAACAGCGCGAGGGGTCGTAGTGCATGAGGTTCATCAAGATGTTCTCGCTTTTGGTTTTGTGGTAGGTGGTGGCGTTGATAAGCGAGCCCAAAACCATATTAAGCCCCAAAAGCAAAAAAAGAAGCATCTCCTCCATAGGCGCTGCCAACCCCTGCCCGGCAAGGATATTTTGCGCGCCAAACGCCGGCAGCCACACAAAACACAGGCAGTAAAGCCCCACGCAGCTTAGCTTGAACAAAGCGCAAATTATAAGCGCAAAAATGCCAATGCCCTTTTTGGCGCCGGTGCGTTTGTATAAGCTTTCGGGGATTTTTTTGCCCAAAACCGGCAGCTTGCGCAGATAATAAATGTAGGTGTTAATCGTTTGGGTTACCCAAACGGCATACCCGCTAAAAAACGCGCTCACTGCTCATCCTCCTTTAAAATTTCCATCACTCTGTCGGCAAAGTCCGGGCTGTGGATTTCCTGCGGGTCTACCGCTTCCAACACGCCGTGGTTGAGCACCACAATTTCATCGCAAAGGTCGCGCGCAAGCTCCAGAATATGGGTGGAAAACAGCAGTATGCGCCCTTGCTTCATCTGTTTGAGCAGCTGCTTAATCTCGTGGGCCACCACCACGTCAAACGAGGTCAGCGGCTCGTCCAGCAAAATCACCGGCGGCTGGGTAATCAAAAAGCACAGCATCTGCATTTTGTTTTTCATCCCGTGAGAGTAATCCTTGATTAAGCGGTAGCGGTCTTCCTCTTCTATCTTCACAATGTCAAAGTATTCCTCTATGCTTTTTAAATTGGGGATTTTGTCGCGGTTGATATCGATGTAAAACTTGATAAATTCATAGCCGGTTAAAAACTCGGGCAGCACGGGGTTGGAAAAGACAAACCCCACCTTGGAAAAATCGTATACATCCTGCCCATTTTCCATTAGCGCCACCTGTCCGCTGTCGCAAGGCATTTCTTTGCTAATGCAGTGGAACAAGGTGGTTTTGCCCGCGCCGTTGCGGCCCAAAAGCCCGTAAATCTTGTTTTGCTCAAAGCAAAAGCTGGCGCCTTTTAACACCTGTTTGGGGCCAAAACTTTTGTGGATATCCTGTAAAAGTAGTTGCAAGTAAAACTTCCCCTTTCGCTTGTGCTAGACCTATCATACACAGAATTGCAACGCTTGTAAATCTTTGCGCCGGCCTTTTGCAAAAATTGCACGCAAATTTCACACAATTGTAAGAAAAAGGGCGGCTTCCACAAGGGAAACCGCCCGAAAACGCATGATATTGAGACTGTTTTACATACAAGCTTCCAGCACATAATCGGTAAAATACGGGTAAGGGAAAAACTGCGAGGTATTGCTGGTAAACACCGTTACCATGTTCAAACTTGGCGTTACAAAAATAAACTGCCCCATGGCGCCCATGGCAAAAAAGGTGTCATAATCGCCTGTGCCAAAGGTGCGCCGCCACCACTGGTAGCCGTACGAGCCGCCGTTGCCGTCGCGGATTTCCTGCGCGGTGGTGGATTCTTCCACCCATGCGGAGGGAACCAGCTGCTGGCCTTTCCACTGCCCATCGTCTAAAAATAGCTGGCCGAATTTGGCCGCGTCGCGCGCGGTCATCTCGATGCCGTTGCCCCCGTCCAAAATGCCCTGGGGGTCCTCTCGCCAGTGCACGCTGTCCATCCCCATAGGGGCAAACAAATGCTCGGTGGCATATTCCATCAACGTGCCCGGCACCACCTGCTGCAAAATAGCCGCCAACAGGTGGGTGCCGCCGGTGGTATAGGTAAACTGCGTGCCCGGTGTGGCAACCAAAGGCTTGCTTAATACATAGTCCACCCAGTTTTCCGCCTGGTTCAATTCAAAAAACGATTCGCCGTTGCGGGTCCATTCGTGCCATTCCAGTCCGGATTTGTGCTCCAGCAGATGCCGGATGGTAATGGCTTCTTTTTCGGTGCCCAAAATCTGCGGGAAATACGTGCCAATGCTTTCGTCCAGGCTGGGAATCAGCCCTTCTTCCAACGCAATGCCACCCAGCGCGCTGGTAAAGCTTTTGGAGCAGGAATTGAGCCGGAAAACGCTGTTTTCATCGTAGCCTTCGTTGTAAAACTCGTCCACCAGCACCCCGTCTTTGATAATTACCATCGAATGGATATCGGTTTGCAACAGCGCCTGGTGCAAATTTTGCAAAATTTGCGCGTCCATCCCATGGTTTTGCGGGGAATCTTCTTGCCATTGGTTATCGCTGGCCACCGGCTGCGAACTTTCGCTTTGGCTGCTTTGCGCCCCCGTTTGGCTGCTTGCCGGCAGCGTGCTTTGCGCCTGACTGGACGGCACGCTTTGGCTGCTGGAATTGGAATTTATGTTTTGCGTGCACCCGGCCAATGTCAACAGCAGCAAGGCCACGCTTAACAAAAGCGGCAGAAACTTTTTCACATACAATCCTCCCTGTTTGTGCAATGGTTTTATTGTAAATGCATATGTGTTGCCAATGTGATGAAACGGTATCAACCGCTTGCTGCGCGCTGGTATTGCCCGCACCGGCCAACTGGCGCAAACCATCTGCATGTTGGCAACAGCCGCCGCCTAAAAAAAACGCTGGGGCGCGCCCGCCTGTGAAAGTTTTCGCCGCCGCTTTTTATCCGCGCTTTACAGATGGAATGCACAAATGCCCTCAATTTGCTTGCGCAGGGCCTGCACATGGCGGCGTTCTAACTGCAAATATTGCTCGACGTTGTCCATCCCCAGCTGGGCAAACGTATTTTGCTCCGCCTGCATCAAAGGGTCAATAACCCGTTTTACCAATTCCTTCCCTTCGCTGGTAAGAAGAATCTGTTTGTTTTTCCGGTTGCCTTCTGCCAAAGCCAAACGGATAAGCCCTTGTGCCTGCATATTTTTCAGCGCCGAATTGATGGTCTGCCGGCTATAGGACCACAAATCGCACAGCTCTTTTTGGGTGTAAGGCTCTTTACGCTCGCGCACACAGTATAAAATCCAAAAGGCGGTTTCGCTTACGCCGCTTTTTTTGGCATACAGGCGGTAAATTTCCTCCATTTCTTTTACCAGTTGGTTGTGCAAAACAATGCTTTGGGCGATGGTATCTTGCATATGGCTACCCCCTATCCGTCTGTTTTCGGATTATTGACCATTATAGGACGAACCCCCATGCTTGTCAATCCGCCACAACCAAACCTTTTGGAAAACCGCCGCCAGCCTGTATTTCCAACCATATTGCATAAAAACGCCCTGCGGATGCCAAAGCCGTGCGGGCTCTTTTTTACCCATACAAAATAAGCATAACAAGAGATAAAATATAGGTATTAGACATTGGGATAAATCCCCCTTATAATAGCATCAAAACCAGCCGGGCACGGTTTTTTCCTAAAAACAGGCCGCTGTTTGGGCGCGTTATTTGGGGAAAATCCGCAGGGGGCTGCTGCCGGCCGCCCCTATGGGATGTTTTTCCCTCTCAACGCCCTGTTTGGGCGGCGCTTTTAGAAAAAGCGGGTGCGCGCCGTGCGCTTTTGCGCAAAGGTTTCTTATCCCGCCGCGCCGGCCCAGCGTATAAATGGACAACAAAAAACAGATAAAACAGGAGGCAGCTTTGATGAAAAAAATCCTTTCGTTTCTTTTGGCACTGGCAATGGTCGTTTCCCTTACCGCCTGCCAAAGCGCCCCGCAGGCCGGGCAAGTTTCTTTAGGCGCTTCCGCATCGTCCGCGCAGCCGTCTGCGGGCTTGGGTTCTTCGCAGGCAACCAGCTCCGCTGCGGCATCGCAGCCGGACGAAAGCAGCGAAACCCAACAAGGCAGCCGCGTTTTGGTGGCGTATTTTTCCTGGGCAGACAACGCCGTTTTGGCCGATGATGTAGACGCGGTTGCTTCCCCCAGTGTTGTAGCGCCTGGGAATGTACAGCAGCTTGCAGGCTGGGTGCAACAGGAAACCGGCGGTGATTTGTTTGCCATCCAAGTAACCGACCCCTACCCCAGCGACTGGGACGAATGCCTGTCCCGCGCCAACCAGGAACGGGGCGAAAACGCCCGCCCGGCGTTAACAGCGAATGTTGAAAACCTGGATGCATACGATACCGTCTTTTTGGGGTACCCCAACTGGTGGTACGGCGTGCCTATGGCGCTGCTTACCTTTTTGGAGCAAAACGATTTATCCGGCAAGCAGGTATACCTGTTTTGTTCCCATGGAACCGGCGGCCTGGCAAACAGCGTGGAGATTATCACCGAAGCGGCGCCCAACGCCATCATCTCCGACAATATTTTTGACTGCTATGAAGAAGACGCCCCGTCTTCGCAGCAAGGGATTCAAAACTGGGTGTCCCAGCTTGCATATTAACTTATGGGAGGCCGACCTATGAAACGCTTTTTGGGCATACTGCTGTTTTTCACAATGGCGGCGGCTTTGTCTTCCTGCACAAACAGCACCCCGCAGGCATCCAATCCGTCCGCGCCGTCCTCTTTTTCCAGCCCGGTATCTTCCTCTTCGCAGCCTGCTTCCAATTTGCCCTCTTCCACAGCGGAAATTTCCTCATCACCCGAAGAGGCGCCGGGCGAAAACCGGCAAATTTGCGTGCAGTTTGGCGAAAACACGGTGGTTTACCAGCTAAACGGCAGCGCCGCTGCAACAGCCCTTTACGAGCAGCTTCCCCTTACCATCGAAGTGGAAGATTACAGCACCAATGAAAAAATCTTTTACCCGCCCCAGCCGCTGGACACCACCGATGCGCCTTTGGCGCAGGGAGGCGCCGGTACCCTGGCGTATTACGCCCCCTGGGCAGATGTGGTGATGTTCTATGGCAGCTACAGCCAAAATTCCTCCCTGTTTGCACTGGGGCAGGTGTTCTCCGGCGGGGAGCTGGTGGAACAAATGGCCGGTACCGTCACCATCTCGGCTGTAAACTAACCCCGATATGCCTGCTGGCAAGGCTCTCTTTATGGATGCACCTTGCCGGCGGCTTTTGCGTTTTTCAATCCCTGACAAAACAGCCTGCGCCAAAGCTTAAATGGGCGGCGGCCCGGGTACGAACCAAAACACCAAAACAAAAGGAGGATTGCCATGAAAAAACGATATTCTTTTATCATCGCGCTGTTATTATGCATTGGCTTGCTGGCAGGATGCACGCCAAGCCAGCCGCCGGTTTCTTCGGGCGCAGGTTCCCTTCCGGCCAGCCAGCCCACGCAGGGGCAAAGCTCACAGCAAACATCCGCCATAACCCCGGAAAATACTTCCCCGCCGGTGGTCTATATGACAACAGATATCTCCCCCGAAGGCTTGATGGCCATTTACGAGGCTTTGGGGGCGCAGCTTCCGCAGGGCAACATCGCTGTAAAAATTAGCACCGGCGAACCAGGCAGCAATTATCTTCGCCCCGAACTCATCGGCGGTTTGGTACAGGCGGTAAACGGCACCATTGTGGAATGCAACACCGCTTACGGCGGCCAGCGGGCCAATACCGCCTATCATCTCCAGGTGGCGGAAGACCACGGCTATACGGCTATAGCCGATGTGGACATCATGGATGCCGATGGTTCCATGGCGCTGCCGGTTTCCGGCGGCACCCACCTTACCGAAAATTACGTAGGCTCCCACTTTGAAAATTACGATTACTTTGTGGTGCTTTCCCACTTTAAAGGCCATGCTATGGCCGGGTTTGGCGGGGCGATTAAAAATATATCCATCGGCATCGCTTCCGCCGACGGAAAAGCCCATATCCATTCGGGCAGCATGTGGGGCGGCGACCAAAACGCCTTTTTGGAATCCATGGCGGAAGTAGCCAAATCCGTTACCGACTATATGCAGGGGAATATGCTGTATATCAATGTGATGAACCGGCTCTCGGTGGATTGCGACTACAATGGGAACCCGGCCGAACCGGATATGCACGACATCGGCATTCTGGCTTCGTTTGACCCTGTGGCGCTGGACCAGGCCTGCATTGACCTGGTGTATTCCGCCCAGGATGGGGATTCGCTTATCCAGCGCATTGAATCGCGCAACGGGCTTTTAACGCTGGAACACGCCGAAGAAATCGGCCTTGGCAGCCGCAGCTATACACTTATCGATATTGATCATTAAACCCGCCCGCGTTCGAACAATAGCTCGGCAGGCAGGGCTTGCCGCTTGCAACCTGCGCTTGTTATAACGCCAAGCCCCGCCGCTACATGGCGGCCAGAACACCGGTGGCAACAGGGCGGGCGGTTTACAAAAAAGGAGGAAAACAACATGCAATATACAAAGCTTGGCAATTCGGATTTGACCGTTTCGCGCATCTGCATGGGGTGCATGGGCTTTGGCGACGCGCAAAACGGCCAGCACAGCTGGACATTGGACGAAGAGCATTCGCGTGAAATCATCAAGCAGGGGCTTGCGCTGGGCGTTAATTTTTTTGACACCGCCGTGGGTTACCAAAGCGGCACCAGCGAGCAGTACCTGGGCCGGGCGCTGAAAGATTTTGCCAAACGTAAGGATGTGGTGGTAGCCACCAAATTTTTACCCCGCACCCAGCAGGAAATCGGCCAAGGCATTAGCGGCCAGCAGCATATCCAGCAGATGGTAAACACCAGCCTAAAAAATCTGGGGCTGGAGTATATTGATTTGTATATCTACCACATGTGGGACTACCAAACGCCCCTTTATGACATTATGGACGGCCTAAACCGGGTAGTAAAGGCGGGCAAAGTGCGCTACATCGGCATTTCCAACTGCTATGCCTACCAATTGGCCAAGGCCAACGCGCTGGCCGAAAAAGAAGGCTTTGCCAAATTTGTCTCCATCCAGGGCCATTACAATTTAATTTTCCGGGAAGAAGAGAGGGAAATGGCCAAGCTCTGCGCGGAGGATAATATCGCCATGACCCCTTACAGCGCCCTTGCCGGCGGCAGGCTTTCCAAGCTGCCGGGGGAAACCTCCAAGCGGCTGCAGGAAGACAGCTATGCCAAGTTCAAATACGACTCCACCGCTCAGCAGGATGCCGTCATCATCGGCCGGGTGGCCGAACTTGCCCGTAAACGGGGCGTTTCGATGACGGAGATCTCTCTGGCTTGGCTTCTCACCAAGGTGACGTCCCCGGTGGTAGGCGCTACCAAACCCCACCATATCCAAGGGGCGGCCAAAGCGGTGGAACTTACCCTGTCGCCGGAGGAAACGGCGTATCTGGAAGAATGTTACGTTCCCCATAAGCTGGTGGGGGTTATGGCGCAGAACACCCCTGCGGCCGCCAAAGAGCAGCATGTGTGGTCCACCGGCAGCCAAACCATTGAACAAGCATAAGGAGAAACAGGCAAATGGACGCAATCCGGCGGGAATTTGTGTATATCTGGTATTATTTTTCGGTACAATTGGAACAGATTTTTGGCTGGTGGATGCTGGGTATGCTTATAGGCTCGGCGGTTTCGGTTTTTGCAAAAAATGCCATCCACCGCGCCCTGCGGCGCCTGCAGGGCAAACGGCTGGGTGTTTTGGGGATTGTTGCCGCCAGCGCATTGGGGATTGCTTCGCCTTTATGCATGTATGGGACCATCCCCATCGCTGCGTCTTTTTCCCGCGGGGGGATGAAAGACGACTGGCTGGCCGCGTTTATGATGTCCTCCATCCTGCTCAACCCCCAGTTGATTGTTTACAGCGCGGCGCTGGGGCCAACGGTTTTAGCCGTGCGCATTGTCTCGTGTTTTGCCTGCGGCGCAACCGCCGGGCTGCTCATCCGCTTTTTTTACAAAAACAAGCCCTTTTTTAATTTTAGCGGCTTTCAAGAACCCACAAACCGCGACACCGACCCCAACCTGCTTTTGCGTTATATCAAAAACCTGTGGCGCAATGTAAAAGCCACCTGGCTTTACTTTTTCATCGGGGTGCTGCTCTCCGCCCTTTTTCAGCGGTATGTGCCGGCTGGGGCCATGACAGCCCTGTTTGGCGGAAACGAGGCGTTGGGTGTGCTTATGGCCGCCACCATCGGCGTGCCGCTTTATGCCTGCGGGGGCGGTACCATCCCGTTGTTGCAGGGCTGGCTGTTGGACGGCATGAGCGTTGGCAGCGCAGCCTCTTTTATGTTAACAGGCCCTTCTACCAAAATCACCAACCTGGGCGCTTTAAAAATTGTGTTGGGCATCCGCCATTTTTTGCTGTACCTGGCTTATGTGATGGCGTTTTCGTTTGCCGCCGGGCTGCTGGTAAACGCCGTTGTATAGCCCGGCAAGGGCGGGCCGCGAGGTTTCTAGCATGCGTTTAAAACAGTCCCCTGAGGGGCAAACCACCCCTTAAAATAAGCGCCAAAGTAAGCTTTTTAGGAACAACCGCATGTTTTATCCGTTTTGGGGGTTAAAATATCCATAAACAAAGCAGCTATCCGGTTTGGATAGCTGCTTTTTAGGTTTTTATGCTGTTTTTCTAATGTGCGTTTTCCTGCCGATAAAGTCCGGCATGTGCTTTTTTAGCTTACTGCATTGCTTTTTGGAAAAACTCTGTGATTTTATCAAAGGGGATGATGTCGGTTTTGTCGTACAAATCGGTGTGCACCGCGCCCGGGATAATCATCAACTCTTTGTTGTCCGCATAAGGGTTGCCCTCCACCATATTGGCGTAAGCGTCCCTACTAAAGTAGCAAGAATGCGCTTTCTCCCCATGGATGAGCAGGCAGGCGCTGCGGATTTCATTGCTGTAGCGCAAAATCGGCTGGTTTAAAAAGGACATGCAGCCAATTGTATTCCAGCCGTTGTTGGAATTGAGCGAACGCGGATGATAACCGCGTTTGGTTTTGTAATAGTCGTGATAATCCTTTACAAAAAAGGGCGCGTCTTCCGGCAGCGGGTCTACCACGCCGCCGCCCAGGGCATAGGCGCCGTTTTGGTAATCTTCCAAACGCTGGGCGTTTAAGGCTACCTTTTTGGCATACCGGGCGTCGGCGGAATCCTCGGCGTCAAAATACCCGTTTGCGTTTACCCGGGCCATATCGTACATGGTAGAGGCCACCGTCGCTTTGATGCGGGTATCCAGGGCCGCGGCGTTCAGCGCCAAGCCGCCCCAGCCGCAGATGCCGATAATGCCGATTTGCTGGCTGTCCACATTATCCTGCACAGACAAAAAATCCACCGCCGCTTGGAAATCCTCGGTGTTGATGTCCGGCGAGGCCATATACCGGGGCTGGCCGCCGCTTTCGCCGGTAAAGGACGGGTCGAAAGCCAATGTTAAAAAGCCGCGTTCGGCCATGGTTTGGGCATAAAGGCCGGACGCCTGTTCTTTTACCGCGCCAAAAGGCCCGCAAACGGCAATTGCGGCCAGCTTTCCTTCATAGTGTTTGGGCTCGTACAAATCCCCGGCCAGCGTGATGCCGTACCGGTTGTGAAAGGTCACCTTGCGGTGGTTGACCAGTTCGCTTTTGGGGAATGTTTTATCCCATTTTTCGCTTAAAACCAATGTTTCTTGCATGTTGTGCACCTCCATTTGCAGATTGTCCTCTTTTTGCATGGAATATACCATAAAATCCAGGCAGTCAATTTTATATTGTTCGTGATGCAGCTGTTCCAACAGAAGCGACCGGTGCCGGCTTAACAGCCGGTACTGCTCTTTGCGCTTGCGCTGTTGTTCTAACACCAAAAACTGTTGGATAAACCTCTCACCGCACCCGGCATCGGCCAAATTACGGCGTATTTTAAAAGCGCATTCGTTTTGCACAGCCGCTTCACCTCCCGTTGTATTGATTGTAACGCCGGCGTTTTAAAATAGCAAATACCTTGTTTTTATCTTTTGATATGCTTTACAGGCATTTGATAAACCGCTATAATAAAAGCAGCAAAGCCATAAAACACAAAGGGGGATGCAGGATGGAAATTCGCGTACTGCGCTATTTTTTGGCGGTGGCGCGGGAGGAAAACATCACCGCGGCAGCAAACCTTCTGCATGTAACGCAGCCAACTTTATCCCGCCAGATCCATGACTTGGAAGAAGAACTGGGCCAGCCGCTTTTCATCCTCAAAAGCCACCGGATTGCCCTTACGCCGGAAGGGGTGCTGCTGCGCAAACGTGCAGAAGAAATCCTTTCGATGGTGGACAAAACCGAAGCGGAATTCCGTTCGATGGAGGATGTGGTAAGCGGGGATATTTACATTGGCAGCGGGGAAACCGAAGCCATCAAATGCGTTGCCGAAATTGCCAAATCGCTGCGCGATGCATATCCCGGCATCCGCTATCATCTGCACAGCGGAAACGCACAGGATGTGACCGAGCGGTTGGACAAAGGCCTGTTGGATTTTGGCATCCTTATTCAGCCTGCCGATATTTCCAAATACGATTACCTGCACCTGCCCGCAAAGGATACTTGGGGGGTTCTTATGCGCAAAGACAGCCCCCTTGCCAAGCGCGCCTATTTGGAAAAAAGCGATTTGCGAAGTCTGCCGCTTATTTGTTCCAGGCAGGCCATTGCCCCCCGGCAGGCGCAAAACGGGTTTGCCGCCTGGTTCGGGGAGGATTATGCGCATTTGGACATTGTAACCACTTTTAATCTCATCTACAACGCCGCCATTATGGTAGAAGCGGGAATTGGATACGCCGTAACCATCGATAAACTGGCCAACACCACCGAAAGTAGCAACCTGTGTTTTATCCCGCTAAAGCCAAAACTGGAATCCGGGCTGGACATTGTGTGGAAAAAATATCAAGTGTTTTCTCCGGCCGCACAGCTATTTTTACAGCGGTTAAAAGACCAATTTGGCCAATAAATTTGCCCATTGGCCCGCTTCCCTTTTCCCATGTTTCTCCCCGGTACGGCTTGCATATCTACAAAAACAAAACCGCCCAAAAAGGGCGGTAAGATACACCTTTTTGGAAGGAGCGGCTGCATGCTGCCCCTTGTGTTTTTTAAGCAGAGTGCCGAACGGGCGGTTTTGCAGGGCGTTTGTTTACGGCAAGGCGTTTTGCACGCACTGCTCGCATTGGGCAGGGTCTGTAATATGCAGGGTGCCGTACCCAATCGCGGGCATTTGTACCCCGTTATAAAGCGTTACCGTTTGCATAGTGTGTCCTCCTTTTGAAACAGAAGGCCGGCGGGCATTCAGCCTGCCGGCCTTGCATGCTTTTTAGGCTATCAAAAAGCAAAAAGGGGGTCTTTTGCTGTTGTTTGGGCAAACCCGTGCTGGCTAAAAGGGGGCGCTTTTTATTCTACTGCCGTTTTGCCGGTGTAAAACAAACCAACAGCCAGCAAAGCAGCCCCCAAACCCAGCGTATCTACCGGCTGGCTTACGGGCCTGAACACGCCCCTGGCAGGAACCCAGGCTTTTGCCTAACCCTATGTGCAGCGCGGGCAAAACCGTTTGCGCCTGCCCATGTGTTGGAAACATTGAGAAAACCTTCCAACCGTAGGCGCTTTTTGGCCGCCTATTTTATTAGGCGTGGATTTTCATGCTGTGCAGCATTTTGACAAAGCCGGGGTCGCTGTGGTCTACAATTTCGCTGTGGCCGATGTCAAGCTTGGCAATCAGCGCCATCTCCCCGGCGCTGAGCTGGAAGTCCCAAATGTCCATATTTTGCTCCATGCGCTCTTTATGAACCGATTTGGGGATGACGGTTACCCCTCTTTGCACATTCCAGCGCAGGGCTACCTGGGCTGCGCTTTTGCCGTATTTTTGGCCAATCTCGGTTAGCACCGGATGTGTAAAAATGCCATGCTTGCCTTCTGCAAAGGGGCCCCATGCCTCCGGGTGCACGCCGTATTCTTTCATAAGGGCCAGGGCGTTTTCCTGCTGGAAAAAGGGATGCAGTTCCACCTGGTTAACCGCGGGCATTATCTTTACGGTTTCACACAAATCCGCCAAACGGTTGGGATAGAAATTGCAAACGCCTATGGCTTTGAGCTTGCCTTCTGCATACGCTTCTTCCATGGACCGGTAAGCGCCGATATAATCGCCCATGGGCTGGTGAATCAAATACAGGTCAATATAATCCAGGCCCAGGTTCTTTAAAGAAGTTTCCATGGCCTGTTTTGCGCCCTCGTAACTGGCGTCCTGCACCCACAATTTGGTGGTGATAAACAGCTCTTCACGCGGGACGCCGCATTTTTGAATGGCTGCCCCTACGGCCTGTTCATTCATATAGGCGGCTGCCGTATCAATCAGGCGGTAGCCGGCGGCGATGGCATCCAGCACCGCTTGTTCACATTGGACAGGGTCCGGCACCTGGAAAACCCCAAAACCCTCCAAAGGCATTTTGATTCCATTATTTAAAGTTACAAATTCCATGATAACGCTTCCTTTCGGTGTATTCTGGTGCTCTATAAAAAACGGATTGGGCCAAAAGCCCTTCCGGTTATGCAAGGGCAAATACCCGCTCAAGCCGCTGGGCGCAACACGGGCCAACTATCCCTTTTATTCCAAAGGCTTTTCCCAAAACAGGTATGTTTCCTTGCTTTGGGCGCATAAATCAAGAAAAAATAAATGCCACAATGCTTTGTGCTGCCAATGGTATGGAATGCTTTTTATAAAGCTTTCTTTATGTAATATTGTAAGCCAATTTTTTAAAAAAGTACAATGCCGGCTGCACAATGTGGTATAATAAAAACGCATAGTGAATAGAAAGGAGTGTGCCCATATGCTGGAACTCAACCAGCTTATGCAGCTGCTAAAAATAGCCGAATGCAAAACCATATCCAGCGCCGCGCAGCAGCTGCATCTTTCCCAGCCGGCCTTAAGCCGCTCCATGCAAAAGCTGGAAGATGTTTTGCAGGTTACGCTGTTTGACCGGCAGAAAAATAAAATCTCCCTAAATAAAAACGGGGAACTTGCCGTGGAACAATGCTCATGTGCCATAAAGTAACACAAAAAGCAACAGACAGCCGCCACAATTCCGTAATGATTGATGCTTGACAGTCTCCTGAA
>CAJFVS010000119.1 GCA_904420505.1 Candidatus Alloruminococcus vanvlietii
AAAGGGGGTCCTGCGGGTTTAACACCGCGTTGGAAAGGTGGATTTCGGATATATACCGCCCGCACTGGAGCATGGAATTTACCAAATCCTCGCCCCCAAGCGCCACATGGGCGGCGTCCCACACCAGGTACACGCGCTCGCATTCTTTGCGCACGCGCTCTAAAAAGGGCACGGTGTCGCAGATGGGGCCGATGAGGTTCTTTTTGTGCACCTCGCGGTCCAAAGGTTCAATCAACAGGTTCATGTTGCCAAACTGGCGCAGGCAGCTATAAATTTCGCATACGGAATCAAAAAAGACATCATAGCCTTCTTCGCGGCGGCTTTCCCCTGGGTCGGCCCCGCTTAAAATGGAGATGTTTTTGGTGGCGCATTCGGCCCCCATTTTGATAAAATCTTTTACGCGTTCCACCGATTTTTTGCGCAGCACAGGGTCCAAACTGGTCAGGTTCAGCCCTTCGTTGCCCATCACATAGGTGCCCCACTGGGTGATTTGAATATGGTTCTTTTCGCAGATATCCCGCACGGCGCGGCGGTTTTGCTCTTCAAATAAAATGCCGATTTCCACCCCGCGGTAAAAACCCTGGTCGGCAACCTTGCGCACAACATCGGTTACATAAGCACCATCTTCCCCGTGTGGAAAGAACAATTCGCCCACCAAAATGGAGGGCAGGATTTTTCCTGTCAGTTCCATATGTTCAACCTCAATCCTCTTTGAAGAATTCAAAAAATACAAGTGTTGCAATATGAAACAAATGATAGGTTGAAGAGGTGGAATGGCGTTCCCATTGCAACAACTTGTATGTATCAAATTATAACATATCTACACCGATTTACAACCAAAACCCCAATTTTTTATACAAAAACAGCAATATTACCAATTCATCCCCGCAACTTCTGATAAGTTTTTTTATATTTGAAACGGGATTGCCGGTTTTACAAGCCGTTTTTGCCTTTTGGGGGCATTTTGCCATACAAAATAAGCAGCCGCTTTGCCTGGCAGGCGATGGTTTTTTACCCGGCCCTTGGCGCTGCAAAAAGCCGTTTGCGCAGCATGGGTTTTGCCAGACGGTGATGAGCCATCTGCATCCTAGGATGAAAAAGCGCATAAACAGGGGAAAAACGCTGCTTTGGGCAGGCAAACCTGCTTTTTTGGTCCAAATTTTTTGAAAATGCTCACGTTTGCTCCTTTTAGCACATAGAATGGTAAAGCAGAATTGAGCAAGGAGTGTGTGCAGATGGAAAACGAGAAACTGTCGCCAAGCGAACAAATTGCCTTTTATAAAGAACAGCTGCTGCGCTTTCATAAAGCATCCTTAAAAAAGCAGGGGATAGACCCGGATAGCTGGCGCCCAAGTAAAAGCGATGCCCCCAATAGCGCGCAATCGGCGGTGGAAAGCCCCGTGCGTCCAGCTGCCCCGGCTAAAGAAAAAACGCCGCCGGCCCAAGGGGATACGGCTTTTGCATCTACAGCCGCGCAAACGCCCTTTGTGCACACGCCGGCAGGTATGCCGGAAGTAAAAGCGCGGCCTTTGGCAAAGCAAAGCCGGCCCCCTATTTTGCCCAGCGAAGGCGCGGCGGTTTTGCCGCCCAATCCCGCGCCCACCCCTACCGGGCAGGAAAACCCCCACACCGTTCCCCAGCGGGAAGACCGCCGGGGGCATAACCCGTCCGACGGCTCCAGCGCCTATACCGGCCAGGCAAGCCCCAATATGCAAAGCCGGGCGGATTTTGAAAAGGAAAACGCCAAAACCGGCTTTTTAAAAACACGGGTAACGGTTGCGCGCGAGGCGCTGCCGCTGAAAAACGCCAAAGTCAGCGTGACCAAGGAGTTTTTAGAAGGGCGCCATACCTATGCGGTGCTGTACACCGACCAAAGCGGCAAAACCGAGGCCATCGCGCTGCCCGCGCCCAGCAAGCATATTTCCGAAGAGCCGGAAGAAAACGGTGTGCGCGGTTTTTCCAGCTATGATATACGGGTGGAAGCGCCGGGGTATGTCACGGTGGACAACATAGACGTACCGGTATTTGAAGATATCGTTTCGGTGCAGCCGGTTACCATGGTGCCCGAAAGCCTTTCCCAGCAGCTAAACGGCGCTGCAGGCAACTGAGCAAAGGAGTGGTGATATGGCCGCAGCACAGCTTCCTTTTATTCCGGAGTTTATCACCGTGCATTTGGGCAGGCCCGACCAGGAAGCGCCCAACGTACAGGTGACATTCCCCGACTATATCAAAAACGTCGCTTCCAGTGAGATTTTCCCCACCTGGCCCGAAAGCGCCATTCGCGCCAACATTTACGCGCAGATTTCGTTTGCCTTAAACCGCATTTACACCGAATGGTACCGCAGCCGCGGGTATGATTTTGACATCACCAATTCCACCCAGTACGACCAGGCATATGTGCACGGGCGCGATATTTTTGAAAACATCGACCGCATTGTGGATGAGATATTCAACGATTATGTACAGCGCCAGGGATATGTGGAGCCGTATTTCACCCAGTTTTGCGACGGCCGCCAGGTGCAGTGCGACGGCCTTTCGCAGTGGGGCAGCGTTGACCTTGCCAACCAGGGATACACTCCCTATGAAATTTTGCAGTATTACTACGGGGACGATATCAACATTGTACAAAACGCGCCAGTGCGCCCCAACATCCCCACTTACCAGGGCTACCCGCTGGAATTGGGCGATGTGGGCAACCAGGTGCGCACCATCCAAATCCAGCTCAACCGCATAGCGCGCAATTACCCGGCTATCCCCACCATCACCCCAACCAACGGGGTATTCGGCGTTTCCACCGAGCAGTCGGTGCGCACGTTTCAGCGGGTGTTTAACCTAAACGAGACCGGTGTGGTGGATAAAGCCACCTGGTATAAAATCAAATACATATACACCGGGGTAAAGCGCTTGGGAGAGCTGGCTTCGGAGGGGCTTATGCTGGAAGAGGTGACCCAGCCTTTTCCACAGGTGCTGCAGGAAGGGGATACAGGTTCGTATGTTTCTACCTTGCAGTATTATTTGGCGCTCATCGGGTATTTTAACCCTGTGCTGCCGGTGATTGCCATTGACGGGATATTCGGACCTAAAACCACCGAAGCGGTTCGCCAGCTGCAAACGATATACGGCCTGACGGTGGACGGCATTGTAGGCCCGGAAACCTGGAACCAGATTCTGGATGCTTACTCGGGCATTGTGCGCACGCTTTCCCCCAGCTACCAAGGGGAGAAGGCGAAAATTTACCCGGGGTATGTGCTGAGCATAGGCATGCAAAACGACGATGTAGCCGATTTGCAGACTTATTTGTCCCAAATAGCAACCGTTTACGCCGAAATCCCCGCAATACCGGTTACCGGTTATTTTGGCGAGCAAACCCAGCAGGCCGTGCAGCGCTTTCAGGAGCTGTTTGGCATTGAGCCAACCGGGCTGGTAGGCGCCGTTACTTGGAACGCCTTGGCCCGCGAGTACGACTCCATGCGTTGATGAAAACAGAAAAGAGCCCTCATTGGATGAGGGCTCTTTTTGGGTTGTATTTTACACAGCCTGGGCTTTGGCCAACATGGTATGCAAAACAGGTTTGGTATTTTACCAACTGCGGTGTGCGCCTTTGGCAGAAGCCGGACCGCCGGCGCACAGCCCACCCCCCATGCGTTACCCCCAGCCCAAACTGCGCTTTTGGCCTGTGCCATGCACCCAAAGGGCGCGCTTGGCAGCAGCTGTTTTTGCGCATGCGAAAAAACATGTTCCCAAAGCGGGTGGTCGCATACAATAAACGCCGGGCAATTGGAGAAATGGGATTTTATGGGGCGTTATTTTTCCCACTGGATGGGTTCGTTATCCAAAAACTGCTTGCAGGTTAACATGGAAAGACGGGCTTTGTCCAGGGTGGTTTGGTCGGTGTAAAAGGCCAGGTGAGGGGTGACAATGGCGTTAGGGGTGGCAAGCAGCTGGCGCAGGCCGGGAATATTTACCTGGCGTTCTTTGCAGTCGTGGAAGAAATACCCCATTTCGCCCTCCAAAACATCCAGCGCACAGCCGCCCAGCTTGCCCGTTTCCAGAGCATTGAGCAGCGCCTGGGTATCCACCAGCGGGCCGCGTGCGGTGTTGACCAGCACGGCGCCGGGTTTCATTTGGCAAAAGGCTTCGCTGTTAAACATATGATAGTTGTCGTCTGTTAGCGGGCAGTGCAGGGTAATCACATCCGATTCGCGCAAAAGGGTGGCAAAATCCACATACTGGGCCAGCTTGGCAGTGCGTTCGTTGGGATATAAATCGTAGGCCAGAATACGGGGCGAGAACCCCTGCAGGTTTTGAATAACCGTTTGGCCAATTTGCCCGGTGCCTACCACGCCAATGGTGAGGTTGTGGATTTCGCGGCCGCTTAAGCCTGTAAGGGAATAATCCTGCCAGAGCGTGCGCCCCAAAGCGGTCTTTGCGTGGCGCAGCACCATTAAAATTAGCATAACCGCATAGTCGGCCACGCTGTGCGCCGAATAATTGAGATTGCTTACGCGGATGCCCAAATCGTGGGCCGCCTGCAAATCGATATGGTCAAACCCGATGCTGCGGGTAGTAATAAAGCGCACCCCGTTGTCATACATGCGCTTGAGCAGCTGCGCGTTTACCTCGATGGCGTTGATGCTCACACAGGGATAGCCTTTGCACAGCTGCCAGTTTTGGTCGGTTAACGGCTCGGGGTCGTAGGCGATTGTCAAATCAAATTCCTTACAGCAATCGTCAAAATAAGGGGCTTCATCCGGCCGGTAGCTGTAAATAAAAACTTTTCTTTCCATTTTAAACGCTCCTCTTTCCAATACTCTTTTGCCATTCTATCACAAAAGTATTTTATCGAAAAGCACCCGGAAATAAAAGCAGATATAATTATACAAAAAGTAATAAATACAATAAATTTTCTATTTGTATAGAATTTCTCCATCGCCAAATGGGGGCAGCCATATCTGTTTGGTGGCAAGCGCTTGCACAAAACAGGAATCGTGTTCGACAAACAGCAAGGAAACCTGTTTTTGTGCCAAAAGCGTTTGCAGTTGGGCGCGCGCATCAATATCCAAAAAGTTCAGCGGTTCGTCCCAAACATACAAATGGGCTTCTTCGCATAGCGAGCGGGCAAGCATCACCTTTTTCTTTTGCCCTTCGCTAAAATCCTCGATGGGTTTTTCAAACTGGGCGCGCGCAAAGCCAAATTTGCGCAGAATGGTTTTGAACAAACTTTCATCCAGGTGGTTAAGCTTAGCAAACTTGCGCAAATCCCCCTGCAAAAGGGAGGCGTCCTGGCTGACGTAGGAAATTTTCAGCTGCGGGGAAACCAAAACCTGGCCCGCAGCAGGGGGAATTTGCCCCAAAACCGCTTTTAACACGCTGCTTTTGCCGCAGCCGTTTGGCCCGCATAAGGCAATGCGCTCGCCGCGCTCAAGTGTAAAGGAAAGGTTCTTTACAACTGTAGTTTGCCCAAAACGCAGGCACAGGCCCTGTACGTCCAGCAGACGGGATTTAAAAAATACAAGCGGGTGGATGGCAAGGGCTTCCACCTCGTCGATGTTGTGCAAAAGCTGTTCTTTTTCCTCCAGCGCCTTTTGCTGGCGCGCCTGGATGGATTTTGCGCGTTTCATCATCTTGGCCGATTTATGCCCCACAAAACCGCGGTCGCTCACTTCCCCGCCAAACTTGCTTTTTTCGGTTTTATAAGACCAATTGGCTTTTTGGGCGGCCGCCGCGCTTAAACGGGAAATTTCGCCTTTTAGCCGTTCGTTTTGGGCAAGTTCAAAGGCGTCCTCACGCTGTTTGGCCGTTAGCCAGGAGGAGTAATTGCCCTGCACAAGCTGGATGTTGCTGCGGTTGATGGAAAGGATATGGTCGACGCAGCCGTCCAAAAAGGCGCGGTCGTGGCTTACTAAGATAAACCCCTGCTTGGAATGCAAATACCGGGCCACCACCTGGCGCGCGTGCATATCCAGATGGTTGGTGGGTTCATCGATGAGCAAAAACGCATGAGGGCGCAAAAACAACACTGCCAGCATCACCTTGGTGCGCTCGCCAAAGCTTAAGGAAGAAAACGCCTGGTATAACGCTTCCTCTTTTACCTCCAACAGCGAAAGCTCGCGTTTTAGCTCCCACAAAGCAAGGTTGGGGTACAATTCATACGCGGTTTCCTCGGTGGAAAGGGAAGGGTTTGCAATAGCGAAAGGGAAATACGAAAACGAAACCGGCGCCTGTATCCGGCCTTCATAGGGGCCCAGCCCGCCCTGCAACAAGCGCAAAAGGGTGGTTTTGCCCCGCCCGTT
>CAJFVS010000120.1 GCA_904420505.1 Candidatus Alloruminococcus vanvlietii
AAGAACTCATCGACGAGATGAAAGAGAAAAAAGGCGTGAAACTCGACACCGAGCTGACCGCTGAGGACCTGAAAGAGCTGGCAAACCAGTTCAAAGCCGAATACAAAGCCAAAATCGGCAAAGACTTCCCGCAGGATCCCAGAGAACAGCTCATGGGCGCTGTCAAAGCGGTGTTCCGCTCCTGGGATAACCCCCGCGCGATCTACTACAGAAGAATGAACGACATCCCCTCCTCTTGGGGTACTGCCGTTAACGTCCAGATGATGGTATTCGGCAACACCGGCGACACTTCCGGTACAGGCGTTGCCTTTACCCGCAACCCCTCCACTGGTGAGAAAAAACTCTACGGCGAATTCTTGATGAACGCACAGGGCGAAGACGTTGTGGC
Organism: Candidatus Alloruminococcus vanvlietii; assembly: GCA_904420505.1. Classification (GTDB taxonomy): domain Bacteria; phylum Bacillota; class Clostridia; order Oscillospirales; family Ruminococcaceae; genus Alloruminococcus; species Alloruminococcus vanvlietii. The sequence continues at coordinate 389 of CAJFVS010000120.1, forward strand.
CGGCGTACGCACCCCCAACACCATCGACCAGTTGAAAGAAATCATGCCCGAAGCATACGAGCAGTTTGTGGACATCTCCTCCCGTTTGGAGAAACACTACCGCGACATGCAGGACATGGAATTCACCATTGAAGACGGCAAACTGTACATGCTGCAAACCAGAAACGGCAAACGCACCGCAACCGCTGCTTTGCAAATTGCCGTTGATTTGGTAAACGAAGGCATGATCTCCAAAGAAGAAGCCGTTTTGATGATTGACCCCAAACAGCTTGACGCTTTGCTGCATCCCCAGTTTGACGCAGCCGCTTTGAAAGCCGCTACCCCCATCGCACACGCTCTGCCGGCTTCCCCCGGTGCTGCATGCGGCCGTGTGGTATTCACCGCTGCCGATGCTGCTGAGTGGGCGGCTCGTGGCGAAAAAGTTGTGCTGTGCCGTTTGGAAACCTCCCCTGAGGACATCGAAGGCATGCACGCTTCCGAAGGCATCCTCACCGTTCGCGGCGGTATGACTTCCCACGCAGCGGTTGTTGCGCGCGGCATGGGCACCTGCTGCGTATCCGGCTGCGGCGAAATCAAAATGCACGAAGATGAAAAATACTTCGAACTGGCTGGCCGTACCATCAAAGAAGGCGACTACATCTCGCTGGACGGCTCGACCGGTAACATCTACGGCGAAGCCATCCCCACTGTGGACGCTTCCATGGGCGGCAACTTCGGCACCATCATGGCTTGGGCCGATGAATTCCGCAAAATGGGCGTGCGCACCAACGCCGACACCCCGCACGACGCCGCTACCGCTTTGAAATTCGGCGCAGAAGGCGTTGGCTTAACCCGTACCGAGCACATGTTCTTTGACGCCGACAGAATCCCCGCTATGCGCGAAATGATTCTTTCCAAAACCGAAGAACAGCGCCGCAACGCACTGGCCAAACTGCTGCCGATGCAAAGAGGCGACTTTGAAGGCATCTACGAAGCCATGCAGGGCCGTCCGGTTACCATCCGCTTGTTAGACCCCCCGCTGCATGAATTCCTGCCCACCGAGGAAGAGGACATCGTAGCGCTGGCCAAACAGATGAACATGAGCGTGGAAGAAATCCATGCCGACATCGCCGCTTTGCATGAATTCAACCCCATGATGGGCCACCGCGGCTGCCGTCTGGCGGTTTCCTACCCGGAAATCACCGAGATGCAGACCACTGCCATCATCGAGGCTGCTATCAATATCCAGAAAAAACACCCCGATTGGGATGTGATTCCGGAAATCATGGTTCCGTTGGTTGGTGAAGTCAAAGAGTTCAAATTCGTCAAGAACATCATCACCTCCACTGCCGATAAGCTCCTCAAAGACGCCGGCATGGACATCCACTACAAAGTGGGCACCATGATTGAAATCCCGCGTGCTGCCATGACCGCTGACGAAATCGCCAAAGAGGCCGAATTCTTCAGCTTTGGCACCAACGACCTGACCCAGTACGGTTTCGGCTTCAGCCGCGACGACGCTGGCAAATTCCTGCCGTACTACTACGACCATAAGATTTATGAGTCCGACCCGTTTGCAAAATTCGACCAAGACGGTATCGGCCGTTTGGTAGAAACCGCTTGCAAGCTGGGCAAATCCACCCGCGCAGACCTCAAACTGGGCGTGTGCGGCGAGCACGGCGGCGACCCGAGCTCGGTAGAATTCTTCTACAGAACCGGCCTCAACTATGTATCCTGCTCGCCTTTCCGCGTGCCGATTGCACGTTTGGCAGCAGCACAAGCCGCTTTGAAAGAAGCAAAATAAGTTTTCTCACAACAAAACCCTCCGGTATAAACCGGAGGGTTTTTTGTTTGCCTTTTTTGGGGATGTTGGCCGCATCTTGCATTTTTGTGCAAAAATACAGAAATTTTTCCAGACAAAAAGAGTGTGTTCTGGTGTGATAACCATCTGTAATTTTATGCGCAAATATCACTTTTTAACACTTTCCACAGAGTTTTCAACACCCTGTGGGAAACAATCCTTGTTTTTACGCCACTTCTTGAACAGATTGTGAACAACCAAATCTTTAAACGTTGAAAAGTAGGGCTTTTTGGGGGCAATACGCAAAAAAAAGACGAGTTGTGAAACTCGTCGCCAAATAAGGTAAGTATGGAGTTAATTATAAAGGAGGGGGATTCTTGAAACGATTGAATCGTTTCATTGATATGATTATAAGGTTTAATTATTAACAAATTGTGAACAAATGAAAGAAAAATGTAAGAAAAATAAAAGATTGTATACATATACAAACTTTTGTTCGGCGAAAATGCTTTCATTTAGCCACTTTCCCATTTTTCCGCAAATTTCGGAAAAAGCCGGTTAAAAGATTGGCGCACTCTTCCTGCAAAACCCCTCCTTTTGCCGAAAAATGGTGATTGAGCGCACAGGCGTTTAAATCAATCACCGAGCCAAGCGCACCCGCTTTCGGGTCAGGCGCGCCGTATACCACGCGGTCAACACGCGCGTTGATTAAAGCCCCGCAGCACATCGGGCAGGGCTCCAACGTCACATACAGGGTACAGCCGAACAGCCGCCAGCCGCCGCGCGCCGCACAGGCTTTGTCTATGGCGGTGATTTCCGCATGCTTTAAAGCGTTCTTTTTTGTTTCCCTCTCGTTATGGCCTTGTGCAATCACAGTCCCGTCATAAACCACCACAGCCCCAATGGGCACTTCGCCTTTTTGCTGGGCCAATTTTGCCTGTTCTATGGCCATAGCCATAAACATTTCATCCGTTTGCTGCAAATCCATTCGCTAAGCCCCCTTACAGCATGTTTTGCACCGTCATCATCCCCATCATGGTCAGGCACATTAGCATGGGGATGGAGGTGAAAAATATCCCGTATTTTTTTCCTTCCTTCAAAGGGCTGCTGGAAGGGCAAAGGGTAAAAATCTTTTTATCGCGTTTGAGCAGCCACAAGCAGGCGGCAGTTGCCAGCAGCAGATACAAAATCTGCATGCCCGCCTGCACATAGCTTGCCTGCAAAGGCCAAAAGTATGCCACCAGCATCATGGCAAGCACCAAAAGGTTGTTTAAAAAATGCATGCAGATCGACGTGCGCAAACAGCCGGTGCGCAGCACAAAATAGCCCATCACCAGCCCCATTAAAAACGCATTGGGGATTTGGGTGACATTGCCGTGCAACAGGGCAAACAAAATGCTGGAAGCAAACAGCGCAAACGCATCGCCAAAACGCCTTAGCGACTGCAAAACCGCCCCCCGGAACAGCATTTCCTCGGCAAAGGCGGGGATAACCACCAGCCGCACGGCAAATACAAGCGCTTCCCCAACCGTTTCCGGCACCGCTACCTGCGGGGCATGGGGCGCAAACCCCAAAAATGTAAGGATCTGTGAAACAAAGGATGACACCGCCGACCCAATCACCGAAAGCCCCAGCGCGCAACATACAGCCATAAGCAGCATTTTGCAGTCCAGCTTTTGGTGGGGGAATACACATGCGCGCGGCAGGCGCAAAAACAGCCGGATAATGGCAACCGGCACAATTAACGACGCCAAATATCCCAACGCGCCCGCTACCTGTAAGTAAAACCGGTTGGATTCATACGATTGCATGCTTGCTTTAGCAAACAGCACTTTGGCAAAAAAACCAGGCAGCAGCATCATGCAAAACAGGCAAACGGCTATCGCCAGACCCATCACCATGGAGGCATGCCGGAGGCTGGCCATTTCCTGCCGTTCGGGCGACATCTTTAAAAAGCCGACGCCTTGTACAAAAATGTACTCCTGCCCGGGGTCTTCTTTTTTGTGGAATTTGGGCGAATGCATCGCGCTCATGCCGGCAGCCTCCTTTCCTGGTTCAAAATAGCGGAAAAATCCGATTATGATTACAAAAGTATAACATAATCAATAGCGGCGTTCAACGGTGAAAAAATGAACAATTTGATACATTTTCTTCATAAATTCGGTTTTTGCGCAACCCTTTTTTGGGCAAAACTGCCCGTTGGCCGCCCCCATATCTCCCCACCCGTTTTTAAAGAAAGAACCGCTGTTTTGGGGCCATTCGGGGCGTATTTGCCGCTGCAAAAAAGGCGGGGAATGATAACAAACGACCATTCCCCGCCCTATTGTTTTGTGTAGGATCCCCCCGCCAAGCCAAAAACCGGGCCTTTTACCCTTGTTTCCCGGCGGCAGAAGGGGAGCTTTCGTTTTCCAGCGTGCGGATTACCTTACAGGGGTTTCCGGCCGCCACCACATTGGCGGGGATATCCCCGGTTACCACGCTGCCCGCGCCGATGGTGGTATTGTCCCCAATATGCACCCCGGGCAAAATGCGCGCGCCTGCGCCTATCCAAACGCGGTTGCCAATATGCACCTCTTTGGCGCTCTCCAGCCCCTGGCTGCGCTGTATGGCATCCAGCGGATGGGTGGCTGTATACACCCCAACCTGCGGGCCGAACAGCACATCATCGCCAATGACAACCTTGGCGCAGTCTAAAATCACACAATGGTAATTGGCAAAAAAGTTTTCCCCCACCTGGATGTTATACCCGTAATCGCACATAAAATAGGGCTCTACCCATACGTTTTGCCCGCTTTTGCCAAACAACTGCTTGATAAGGGCTACGCGCTCCTGTTTTTGGCAGGGCGGCAACTGGTTGAGCTGAAACAACAGCGTTTGTGCCTGCAGATGTTCTTTTGCCAGCTGTTCATCCTGGGGGTTATACAAATTCCCCCTCAACATTTGTTCTTTTTGGGTCATAAGTGCCTCCTATTTGGGCCTTTACAGCCGGGTTTGCCAAACGCTTTGCACCACCTGGCTGCTGCTTTGCGGCGCAGGGGGATTTTTTTGGTAATACCATAAAATCACCGCCATAACCAGCATGGCAAGCGCTACCCCTACCACTGCGCCTATGGCAATGGCGGTGTTTTGGCTCATGCGTTTTTTGGGCATAAAATCTCCTCCCCTACGTTTGCTTTGCCCTGCAGCGTGTGCTGTTTGGGGTGGGCAAAGGCTTTTGCGCTAGCCGCATGCAAAAAAGGCTTTGGGTGCATAGCACTTGTATTTGCCCGGGCGCGTTTGGGTGGCAAAATAGGGTTTGCCAAGCGCCCCGGCAGGGTTTTCCGCCTGTTTTGGCTTTGTTTGGGCGGCAAACGCAGCATTTTATGCGCTGCAAACATGCAGGTTTTGTGCCAAATCCCCTTTGCCAAAACCGCCAAACCGGCTTTGCCACTTATGGATAGGATCACCCTTACGCCCATGCCTTATGCGGGTTAAAACCCCTTTTTAAAAGCCGGCAACGCTTATAAAAGGCCAAGCGGCGCCTTTTTATAAAGCTCTTTCCGGCGTTTACATTTTAAAAAAACGGAGCAGGCATCGCTTGCTCCGGTGTGGCACCCCCAGCAGGAATCGAACCTGCAACTAACCCTTAGGAGGAGTACGACCCCTATTATCCGCAGGAATCCCAAAGCGTC
>CAJFVS010000121.1 GCA_904420505.1 Candidatus Alloruminococcus vanvlietii
TACTTTTAGTATAGACGTTTTTGGCTTTTTACGCAATACATCGTATGGTAATTTTACTAAAATATATTCTTTTTTATTCCGCTGTTTCGTTTAACTTTTCACAAAGAGGCATGCTACAACCCACGCACCTGCGGCATATGAACTGTTCACACTAAGCAAAACACAAAGCGCATTCCGCCCCGCCGTATTTTGGTTGCAGCATTTAAAGCGTATCAAACACAAAATGGGCGTTTTTGTCTGCGCCGGCCTGCACCAAATGCACCTGCACGCCAAATACCCGGGCAATTTCCCCGCTTTGGTACAGCTGCATGGGCGTGCCCTGCATGGCAAGGTTTCCTTCTTCCATAAGCACAATATGGCCCGACTGCGTCAGCGCCAGGTCCAGGTCGTGCAGCACCATCACCACGGTTTTGCCCATCTGGTTTAATTTGTGCACCAATGCCATTACTTCAAACTGGTGCTTGATGTCCAAATAGGTGGTCGGCTCGTCCAAAAACACCACCTGGGTATCCTGGGCAATCACCATGGCGATGTATACCTTCTGGCGCTCGCCGCCGGAAAGTTCCAACAGATTTTTATACGCAAACTGCGCAATGCCGGTTTGTTCCATGGCGTATTGGGCAATTTCTTTGTCTTTTTTGCTATAACGGCGCGAATACCCCAAATGCGGGAACCGCCCGTGCATCACCAGCCCCTCCACCGTGATGTTGGGCACTGTGCGCACCTGCGGCAAAATGGAAACCTGCTTGGCAAACGTTTTGCGGGGGATTTTTAAAATATCCTGCCCGTTTAATAAAACCTGGCCACCCATCGGTTTGATAAGGCGAGAGGCGGCTTTTAGCAGCGTGCTTTTGCCACAGCCGTTGGGCCCGATGATGGTGGTGACCTTTCCTTCTTCAAACGAAAGGGAGATAGGATGCAGCTTTTCTTCCTTATCGTAACCGGCGCGCAGGTTTTTTAATTCAATCATGCATTCTCCCCCGTTTCTTTTTCAAAATGAGGTAGATGAAGAACGGCCCGCCGATAAAGCTCATCAAAATGCCCACGGGAAGTTCATACGGGGCGAACAGAATGCGCGAAAGCAAATCGCAGAACGCCACAAACGCAGCGCCCAGCAAAGCGCTTGCCGGCACCAGGTAGCGGTGGTCGTTGCCAAGCAAAAAGCGCGCCGCATGCGGAACAATCAACCCAACAAAGCCCAAAAGCCCCGCAAAGCTTACCGCCGCGCCTGCCAAAAGGGCGGCCAATACAATCAACACAAAACGCACCCGCTGGATATGCAGCCCCAAAGAGGCCGCGGTTTCATCGCCCAAGGCCAAAACGTTCATTTCAAACGAAAGCGCCCAGGCGAGCGCAAACCCAATTAGGATATACCACACGGCAAACCCCAACGCTTTGGCGGTAACATTGGCAAGCCCGCCCATCATAAACGAGCTTGCGCCTACCACCACATCGGGGTACAAGGTAGTGATGGTGTCAATCCCGGCGCTGAAAATGCTGCTAATGGCAACGCCCGCCAGCACAATGGTAATGCGGCTGGCCCCTGTTTTATAAGCCACCGCATAAATGATAAGGCAGGCAACCAAAGCGCCTATAAACGCCGCCGCAGGCAAAATGGCGTACATGCTGGGGAAAAGCACCGCACACAGCAGAGTAGAAAGCCCCGCCCCTGCGTTTACGCCGATGATATTGGGCCCCGCCAGCGCATTGTTGAGCACCGCCTGGATAATGGTGCCGCTTACCGCCAGCGCAAGCCCGGCCAGTACGGCAGCCCCGGTGCGCGGCAGGCGCACAAACCAAACAATTTTATATGCGCTGGAGGCAGGGTCTTTGCCCAAAAGGGACGCTGCCATCTGCGAAAGCGATACCTGTGTTGCGCCCATGCACACACTGGCTGCGCACACAACCGCCAGCAGCACAAAAAGGGCGGCTAAAGCCGCCCAGGGGTGTTTGGCAAAATATCCGCGCTTACTGCTGCGGGTAGAGGATGTCCGCAAGGTATTCATAGCTTTCTCCCCATCTGGCGTTTGGTTTGTAGTGGAACAAATCTTTGGGCAGCACAATGTACCGGCCGTTTTGTACGGCGCTTAAGGTGGCCCATGCAGGGTTTGCCTGAACGCCTTCTTTTAAAGCATCCAATGCTTTTTGGCTGTCTGACCCCATGGTGACTACAAAAATATAATCCGGGTCTTCTTCAATAATCACTTCCATGCTTAAATCTTCCAGCAGGCTGTCGTGGCGGTCGGCGATGTTGTCGCAGCCCAAATCCAGCAGCATTTTGCCGGTCATATTGTCCGCCCGCTTGGCTTTTGCCCCGGTGGAAAATGCACGGATAAACAACACGCTGGGTTGTTCCTGCCCCTGGCTTCTGGCAATGGCGGCGTCAATCTGCGCTTGTACATCCAAACCGTTTTGCTGGTATAAATCCTCCCGCCCGGTGATATCGGTGCAGATTTTCAGCATGTCCAAATATTCTTCAAACGCATCCACATGGAAATACGCGCAGTTGATGCCCGCCGCCTTAAGCGAATCGTACATCGAAACCTGCCCGTCGGTATCGGCCGAAAGGATGACAAAATCGGCGTTTAAGGCAATGATTTTTTCCAAACTGGGGGCCTTTACCCCACCTACAATTTCAATGTCCTCGGGCAGGCTTAAATTGCGCTCGCTAAAAGCGTCTTCGGTCACGCCAACAAGCTCGCCCCCGGCCAGCAGCCAGGTTTCGGCAAAACTGCCCATCAAAGCCACCACGCGCTGGGGGTTTTGCACCTGCACCTCATGCCCAAGCGCATCGGTAAACACAACCGGCTGTGCGGTATTTTCCCCGCTGGAAGATATCTCATTCCCAGAAAGCTGCGATGAACCCTGCCCTTGGTTTGCCGGCGCACAACCTGTTAGAAACATGCTTACATATGCAACTGCCAAAACCGCTGCTGCAAATTTTTTAAACATCCTGTCATTCCTTTCCTAAACCACTCATTGGTTTATTATAGTATATCTTTCCATATGAATGCAAGGTTTGAAAAAAACGAAAACGCCGCCCGTTTAAAGCGGCTTCGTACAAAATACACGGCAGCAGCGCACCTGTGCAGGCATATAGCATGCGCTGCGCAAGGGTTTTTGCAGAGCCCTGCGCTTTTAACGCCGTTTTCGAAAAAACAAAGGGACGACCTTACGCCGTCCCCCATCAAAAGTTTCTTATCTTGCCGCCCCAATGAGGCGGCATTTTGTAAAACTAGATAATGATGCAGATAAGCCCCGAACAGCCTTCGTTGATGACCCGTTCGATGGTCTCCTGCAGCTTCATCCTAGCGCCAACGGGCATGCGGTAAAGCTTGTTGTGCAGCCCTTCGTTGACAAGTTCGTGCAGGCTTTTGCCAAAAATGTTGGAATCCCAAATCTTTTTTGGGTTTTCCTCAAATTCGTTTAGCAAATACATCACCAGTTCTTCCGATTGCTTTTCGCTGCCCACAATGGGGTTTACCTCGGTGGTGATGTCTGCGCGCATCATATGGATGCTGGGGGCGGAGGCTTTGAGCCTTACCCCGTATTTGCCGCCCTGCTTGATGATTTCCGGTTCTTCCAGCGACAACTCCTCCAAAGAGGGCATTACAATGCCATAGCCGGTGGCGTTTACTTCATCCAGCGCGCATTTTACCTTTTCGTATTCGCGTTTCATGTTGGCAAGCTCTATCATGCAGGGCATCAATTCCGCTTCGGATTGGATATCCAAACCGGTTTCTTCGCCCAGCACCTTGTAAAACAGCTCGGGGTTTAAGGTGATGCACAGCCTTGCCCCGCCGCAGCCAAAGTCAATGCCGCATATGCGCACTTCCACAATGTATTCGCAGGCTGTCATGCTTTGGCTAAGGTTGTTGACCCCGCCGATATGGGTGATGTTGCGGGCCGAATCTTCAATACAGGCAAACACAGCCGATTTGAGCCAATGTTCTTTTGGAAGCGACACCACCCAGGATGGCAGCTCCACCGAGATTTCCTTAACCGGGAACTCATACAAAATGGCCGCCAAAATATCCTTGATATCCTGTTCGTTTAAATCCAGGCAGTTTACCGCAATCACCGGGATGTTGTATTTTTCCTCCAGCTGGGCCTTTAAGGCCTGCGCGCTTTCGCCATTGGGGTTAACGCAGTTTAACAAAATCACAAAAGGCTTGTTAATGGCGTTTAGCTCGTTTATCACGCGCTCTTCGGCTTCCTCGTATTCTTCCCTGGGGATATCGCTAATGCTGCCGTCGGTGGTAACCACCAGCCCGATGGTGCTGTGTTCGTTGATGACCTTTTGGGTGCCGATTTCGGCCGCCATATTAAACGGGATTTCCTCTTCAAACCATGGTGTCATCACCATGCGGGGCATATCGTTTTCGATATAGCCGATGGAACTGGGGACCACATACCCTACGCAGTCGATGAGCCGTACGTCAAATCCCGCCTGGTCATCCACCTGGATGTGGATGGCTTCTTCGGGGATGAATTTGGGTTCGGTGGTCATGATGGTTTTCCCGGCGGCGGATTGGGGCAGCTCGTCGGTGGCGCGTTCGCGGCGGAAATCGCTTTCAATTTTGGGCAGAACCAACGTTTCCATAAAGCGTTTGATAAAGGTGGATTTACCGGTGCGAACAGGCCCTACCACGCCTATGTAGATATCCCCTTGTGTGCGCCGTGCAATATCGGCATAAATGTTTCTGCTCTCCATGCTTTCACTCCCTTTCGGCGTACTCACTACAGGTTCACAATGGGTATGAGCAGCATTCCCCGCTGTGCAATCGTTTCCTGTTCCAAATCGTTTTCTTCCATAACCGCGCTCACCGAGGTATGGTAGCGTTTGGCGATGTCCCAAACGTTTTCGCCTGCGTCTGCATAATAAATGGTTAAAGCTACACGCGGGTCTTTGGCCTGCGGGGCGTCTTCATTTACGGTGCATTCGCATACAATGTTTTCCCGGCAGGTGACATAAATCACGCCTTTTAGGTTCATCTCGCTGCGAAACTCCAGCTTCTGCTCGGACAGGGTGTAGGAAATGGAACATTGGGAAAGATACGCCTGCATTCTTACGCTGGAAAGGTTGCCTTCGATGGGGTATTTGTATTCAAAATCAAATGTTTTTTCCATAAAGGAGGGCGTGCCTTCACTGTCTTTGTACAGCACGCACACCTGGGATGTGCCGCTTACCACTATGCAGTCATCCTGGGTTTTTACGCTTTTGATGCTTGGGCGCGCCCAAATATCCAGCACTTCGCTTACCGAAGCATCGCCAAATTCCATCACCTCTTGCTGGGTGATTTTTTCATCTACAATCTTATAAAGGCGTTCAAACACCATAGGGCGTTTTTCAAGCGCGCATTCATAAGCGGTAGAATACACATCCCCAATCACGCAAATCTGCTTGGGGCTGTGGGCAATGGCGTTGCATTGCAGGATGTAATCCACCACCAGCGTGCGGCATTCTTCGTCTACGCTGGCTTTGGGGGTAACCATCACCTGGGTAGGGGTTAAACAGGCAAAGCATTCGTGGTCTTCGTTTACCCCTTCCATGTCAATTACATGGCTTAAGGGCAGCGCATATTCCACCAAGGCGATGTTGCCCTCGCTGTCGCACAGGTACACCACTTTTACCTGCAACTCACCCCTTAGCAGCAGCTTGTTGGTAATCACCTTACAATCGGTGAGATTGGCGCAGACTTCAAAACGCAGCACCTGTTCCACCTCCGGCTGGCCGGGGTCGATTTCTATTTCCTCGCGCGATTCCAACGTGCGGCTGGCACAGGCCACGATGTCGGTCATATCCACCATATGGCGGTTCAGCTGCACATTGCCGCCCTGCAAATCGGTGATGACCTGGTCGGTGCGCTGGGAAACCACGTTAACGCCCAATGCAATGGAACCGCGGATATCAATTCTTCGTTGGTTAACCGCCCTGCAGTTGATATACCCCACCTTGCCGGTAATGTGGATTACCGGGTTTTCCGGCACCGATTTTAAATCCACAGTTTTGGAAAACGCGGTTTTGGTTTCGGCACAGGATACGGTGTTTTGGTCGTTTAAATAAAACACGCGGATAAACGCGGTTCCATCAATGACCAATTTGTCTGCATTCTGGGTATATCTGGTGGCGTCAGGGTCCACAGCGCATTTGAAGATACGTGCGATATCCGGACAGTAATCCGGCAGCACAAGGTCGCATTCGATGGATTGCTCTACGGTACTGTCAAAAATTGCCTCATTTATCGTGACCGCTTCTTTTGTAACCTTCAGCTCCATAAGGACTACCTCTCCTTTTTTCAGTTTCTATGGCAATATATGCAAATCCTGTCCATGATATGCCTTTCCCCGTACGGCTTTTGCGGAAAATACGCGCTTTTGCCCCGCTGTGCAGTGCCGTTTCTTTCGCAAAGGTTTTGGCAAGGGTACGGGCGCTGTTGGATGACGTAAAACACCCATATCCCGATATGCCGGTATGTGTTTTTATAATGCTTTGCCATAAAAAAACAAAGCCCCCAGGCATTTGCCTGAAGGCCAGCGGTATGTAGGTTTTAAACGGTCTCTTTTTTGATGCCAAACACAAATCTTAAAATTCCAGAAATGATTTTTGGGCTTTTAATAACTACGATTTTCACTTTACCACCCCAGACTAACAATTTAGAAGAATGGCCCCCAAAGCCAGGATGATTAGCACTGCTAAAATCACCATAAGCTTTAAGGGGATGAATATCGACAACAGGACCCCCAAAGCCAACGCTACTGCGAGCATTGCGAATATCCGGTAAAAACATTTCATGCCATACACCGCCTTTAGAGGCCATTTTTCTACCTGTTTCGGTATCATCTGCCACTTTCAGTCCATTATACGCGCATGAAAATAAAAAGGTGCATATCACCTTTGCAACACAATTAGCAAGGCGCCCTGCCCTACGCTTATCTCACAAAAGGCGCCCAAAAATTCGTTGGAAACCCCCAACGGGGTATCGTATGTTAGGGCGGCGTTTGCAAGCGGGTATTTTAACCCTTTTAGGTTTACTTCTTTTGCCTGCGGTGTCATGCAAAAAACCGAAAGGTAAGCGTACCCTTTGTTGGCAAGCTGTACGCTTTCGTTTTCAATAAGCAAAAGCGTGCTTTGCGCGCCCACTATCCTGCCCTGGGCGCCATGGCGTTTTAAATACCGCAAAAGCTGTATGTTGGCAAGGGTGTGGTCAAGCCGGCCGCCCAAAACGCCCAGCAGCAAAAAGCTTTGAAACCCTAGCTCCAGCCCCTTTTTGATGCACATCAAAAGGTCGGTATCGTCTTTGATGGGGCTGGTTTGGATAAGCTCCCCTGGAAAGCCCTGCGGCACGGGGGAGGAATCAAAATCCCCGATGCATATGTTTGGCACAAGCCCTAGCTGCTTGGCGTACAAATGCCCGCCGTCTGCACAGATGAGGAAATCCCCCTCCTGTATGCAGTCGCGCATATACGCACTATCTTGCTGCGGGGCCGCGCCGATAATTACACAACGCTTCATTTCAGTTCCCATTCCTTGATATTTTTGGCTTCGTTGTACAAAGTGCAGTAATTTTCGTGCCGGCTGGGGGCAATTTTGCCAGCCTTAACCGCTTCAATAACAGCGCAGCCCTTTTCGCAGGTGTGCGAACAGCCGGTAAACTTGCACTTACCGATGTATTCTTCAAATTCCGCAAAACAGTATTGCAGCTGGTCTTTTAAAATCACCTCATAACGCTGCAAATCCACAGAGGAAAACCCCGGGGTATCGGCAATATACCCGCCCGTTGCCAGCTTGTACAGCTGCACATGGCGGGTGGTATGGCGCCCGCGCCCCAGCTTTTGGCTAATTTGCGCGGTAGGGGCCTTATATTCTTTGCCCAGCCAATTTAAAAGGCTGGATTTGCCCACCCCGGAATTGCCGGTTAACACGTTGATGCCATTGCCCATGGCGCCAAGCACCTGCTGCACCCCCTCGCCGGTTGTGTTGCACACGCAGAATACATCTATCCCCGCGCGCGAATAAATATCCTCCAACGGCTTGGCAGAACACAAATCAGTTTTAGTAATCACCAGCACAGGGGTAATGTCTTTATAGGTAGCAATAGCCGCAAGCTTATCAATTACCAGGGTGCTGGGCACCGGTTCGGCGGTGGAAACCACCAAAAACAGTTTTTGCACATTGGCAATGGGCGGGCGCAAAAAATCGTTTTTGCGCGGCAAAATGCTTACCACATACCCATGCTGTTCATCCTCAAGCTGCATTTCCACCTGGTCACCCACCAAGGGGCTTTCTTCGTTTTTGCGAAACAGCCCCCGCGCGCGGCATTCCACCAAAACGCCGCCGGCGGTTTCTACATAATAGAAACCGCCAAGCGCTTTTACAATCAATCCTTTTGTTGTGTTTTCTCTCATTGCGTAAACTCCGATGACTGGTCTACATCCACCATATAGGTTCCAAGGTCAAAATCCACCAGATATTCGTAGCATAGCCGCCCGTCAATCAAAATGCGCACGCGCTGCATGCCAACGCCGGTGATGGTTGGATACCACTGGTTTTGCTCAGACGGGTTAAGCGTTGTGCTCACGCGTCTGGCGTCGCCCAAATAAGCTTCCACCGTTACCTCCCGGTTGATGCCCGTAGGCAAATCCACTTTCATTGTCAGCGTTTTTTCGGTTGTGCCGGTGTCGCTCACCTCCAAATTGATGGTGGTGCCTTCCGGCATTTCCTCATAGCCGTTGGGGGTCTGCCTTACCACTTCGCCGCCGGGACGGTCGCTTTCAACCGGTGTAACCGTGCCTACCAAAAAGCCCTTGTTTTTAATCATTTCGCGCGCTTCGTCCACATGGTAGCCCACCACGTTGGGCACCTGAACGTTCACGGTTTCACGCCCAAGGGAAATGTACACCGTGACTTTGCTGCCCGGCTGTACCGTTTCGTTTACATCCGGGGATACGCGCACCACATAGCCTTCCTGGATGCGGCTGTCGTAAATCCTGCTTTCCACAACTTCCAGGCCCAAATCCTTCAGCCTGGCAATGGCAATGGAAGCTTCTACGTTTACAACGCCATCCGGTATGACGATTTGCCTGTACCCAAGGCTGACTTTTACCCGGATGGTTGCGTTTTCCTTAATCGAACGCCCTGCTTCCGGGCTTTGTTCGTAAATAACCCCTTGCTCGTATTCGGAATAATCCTGCGTTTCAATCTCAAATTTAAAGTTGCTGTATTGTTCATCGGCAATCACATCGTTGTAGCTTAACCCTACAAAATTTGGCGCAGTTACGTCCCGCACGGGGGTAAAGGGGTTGTTGGTAATAAACATAAACAATACAAAACAAATCGTCACCACCACAAACGCCGAAACTATGCCCGTCATAATGGGCACAATGGGCGTTTTGCGTTCTTCTTTCTCTTGTTCGCGTTTTTGGCGGCGGTTGGTTTCCACAGCATCGTTGAATTTTTTCGGCTGCTCCTGGGTCATATATTTATACTCAAACGAGATGCTGGGGTTGCGTTTAAACTCATCGATATCCCTTAACATTTCCGCGGCCGACTGGTAACGCTTGTTCACATCTTTTTGCATAGCGCGCATGGTGATGTTTTCCAGCCCTTCGGGGATGTTAGGATTGATTTGCCGCGGGCGTTTGGGCATGGACTGGATTTGCTTAATAGCAACCGTTACCGGGCTGTCCGCATCAAAGGGAAGCTGGCCGGTGAGCATTTCAAACAAAATCACGCCCACCGAATAAATATCGGTTTTGGCGTCGATATTGTCGCCCCTTGCCTGCTCGGGGGAAATATAATGTACAGAACCAATGGCCTTATCGGTCATGGTGCGGGTTTCGCTTCTGGAAAAACGCGCAATGCCAAAGTCCATCACGCGGATGGAACCGTCGCGCAGAAGCATGATGTTCTGCGGCTTGATATCGCGGTGGACAATCCCCTGGTCATGCGCGCGCTGCAAAGCACGCAGGATTTGCACGGTAAAATGCACCGCTTCTTTCCAGCTTAACACATGCTGCTGTTCAATATATTCCTTTAAGGTGATGCCGTCGATGTATTCCATGACAATGGCGTTGACCTTGTCCGAAAAAATCACGTCGTACACCTTTACGATATTCGGATGAGAAAGCAGCGCAATGGCTTTGGATTCGTTTTTAAACCGGCGCAAAAATTCTTCGTTGCCGGCAAGCTCGTCTTTTAAAATTTTGACTGCCACAATGCGGTCGCCGGCGATGTCATACGCTTTGTACACGTTTGCCATGCCGCCTACGCCCACCAGCTCTAAAATTTCATAACGTCCGTCCAGCTTTTTGCCTATATAGCGGTTATCCATTCTTCCTCACCTTCCTTTCAATACAAAATCACAGCGGTAATATTGTCCGACCCGCCGTTTCGGTTTGCCAAATCCACCAATTGTTTTGCGCATTGGCTTACATCCCCGCGGCACAGGGTAAAAATTTCCTGTTCGCTTACATGGTTGGTCAGCCCGTCGGTGCACATCAATATGCGCTCTTCCGGTTGCAGCTGCAATTGGGTGTAATCGGCCTGCAGCTGTTCGCTTACGCCAACCGCCCGGGTAATCAAATGCTTGTTGGGGTGGTCCGCCGCCTGCTGCGGGGAAAGCTCGCCGCTTTCGATGAGATACTGCACAACCGTATGGTCGGTGGTTAACTGCTGGATGGTTTCCTTGCCAACCAAATATGCGCGCGAATCGCCCACATGCACAATATGCGCCGTATTTCCCTGCACCAAAGCCGCTACAATGGTGGTGCCCATTCCCTTCAGCTTTTGGTCCTGCTGGGCTTTGTCAAAAATGGTGATGTTGGCGGCGTTGATGGCGGTTACCAGCAGCGATTTTACCGAAGTTTCGCCCATATCTTCGCGCCAGCCGTTTTGGATAGCCCCGGCAATGGTTTCTATCGCGCATTCGCTGGCAATACCGCCGCCGTTTTCGCCCCCCATTCCGTCGCATACGGCAGCAAATACAGCGTTGTTAGACAGTTGTAATATAGTGTATCGGTCCTGGTTGGCTTCCCTGTACAAGCCGATATCGGTAATTCCGGTTGCATTCATCTACTTTGCTGACCTCCCTCTTTTGCAGCTTTGCTGCGCAGTTGCCCGCAGGCTGCATCAATGTCCGTGCCCAGTGTTCTGCGCACTGTAACAGGTATATGGTATCCTTCCAAAATGGACTGGAAAGCTTCTATTCGTTTTCGTTCGCTGGTTAAAAACGAGCGTTCCACCACCGGGTTGATGGGGATTAAATTCACGTGGCACAGCATACGGGATAGCCTTTTGCCCAGCTCATGCGCGCATTGGGGGGTATCGTTGACCCCATGGCTTAACGCGTATTCAAACGAAATGCGCCGCCCGGTTTGCTGTATGTAATCTTCACAAGCCGTTAACAGCTCCGCTATGGGATAGCGGCGGTTAACCGGCATCATCTGGTTGCGGATGTCATCGTTGGGCGCATGCAGCGAGATGGACAAGGTAAGCTGCAGGTTTTCCTTTGCCAAATCATAAATGCGCGGCACCACCCCACAGGTGGAAAGCGACACATGCCTAAGGCTCATATTCAAAGCCTCCGGGCTGTTTAATATTTTTAAAAATTGCAGTACGTTTTCAAAATTGTCCAGCGGTTCGCCAATACCCATTAGCACAATGGAGTTGACCTTGTCGTTCATTTCCCGCTCGGTTTGCATCACCTGCATCAGCATTTCGCCGGGGGTTAAGTTGCGCATAAGCCCCTGTAAGGTGGAAGCACAGAACTTACACCCCATTTTACACCCCACCTGCGAGGAAATGCAAAGCGAATTGCCGTGGTGGTAACGCATAAACACGCTTTCAATCATCTGGCCGTCGGGCAGTTCGTATAAAAATTTGTTGGTGCCGTCCTTTTGCGAAACCTGGTGGCGCAATTTCACAAACGAGGTGATAAAAAAGCGCTCCTGCAAGTCGTTTCGCAAAGCAAGGGGCAGGTTGTTCATATCCGCAAAGTTCTGCACGCGGCGTTTAAAAAGCCATTCGTATATCTGCTTGGCGCGGAATTTTGGCTGCCCCATCTGTACAAGCTGCTCGCACAGCTGCGGCAATGTCATGGATAAAATGTCCAGTTGGTTATTCAAATGCTCACCACTTTTTCAAACACGGCGATAAAAAAGCCGTCGGAATTCATTTGCCCGGGCAGGATGGTCACCATGTTTTCCTCTGCCAGTGGCAAATTCGCCAAACTGGGGGGCAAGCTGCCTTTTTGGAAACCGGGATGCTCCCTTAAAAACCTTTGGGCAATTTCTTCGTTTTCCTGTTTATTCAGCGTGCAGGTGGAATACACAAGCCTGCCGCCTTCACTTACATAGTTTGAGGAAA
>CAJFVS010000122.1 GCA_904420505.1 Candidatus Alloruminococcus vanvlietii
AAAACGTCTATACTAAAAGTACCAATTTATTTATGAAAAAGGAGAGAGAGACATGTACGAAAATATGATGGACACCATCGGCTTTGTAAAACAGGCTGACCCGGAAGTTGGGCAATACATGGAACAAGAACTGTTCCGGCAGCGCCGCAACCTGGAGCTGATCGCTTCGGAAAACATCGTTTCCCCCGCTGTGCTTGCCGCTATGGGCACCGTGCTTACCAACAAATATGCCGAAGGCTTTCCGGCAAGGCGCTATTACGGCGGCTGCGAGGTTATCGACCATGTGGAAAACATCGCCATTGAGCGCGCCAAAAAGCTGTTTGGGGCCGACCATGCCAACGTACAGCCGCATGCAGGCGCACAGGCCAACAACGCGGTGATGTTCGCCTTTTTAAAGCCGGGCGACAAAGTTTTGGGCATGAATTTAGCCCACGGCGGCCATCTAACACATGGCTCTCCTGTGAATTTTTCGGGCGCTACCTATCATTTTGAAGCCTACGGTGTAGAAGACGACACCCAGACCATCAACTACGATAAGGTGTACGACAAGGCCATGCAGTTTAAACCCAAAATGATTGTTGCAGGCGCCAGCGCCTACCCACGCATCATCGATTTTGAAAAATTCGGCGAAATTGCCAAAGCCTGCGGCGCATACTTGTGGGTGGATATGGCCCATATCGCCGGGCTTGTGGCGGCCGGGCTGCATCCTTCCCCAGTGCCGTATGCCGACGTGGTAACCACCACAACCCACAAAACCCTGCGCGGCCCGCGCGGCGGCTTGATTTTGTGCAAAGAACAATACGCCAAGCAGATTGACAAAGCCATTTTCCCGGGCACACAGGGCGGCCCGCTGCTGCACATCATCGCTTCCAAAGCGGTCAGCTTCGGCGAGGCGCTCAAACCCGAGTTTAAAGTTTACCAGCAAAAAATCCTGGACAACGCCAAGGCAATGGAAAAAGCCTTTGCCAAGCGCGGGTTTGATATGGTTTCGGGCGGCACGGATAACCACTTGATTCTTTTGGATTTACGCAACATGGGTGTCACCGGCAAGGATTTGGAGAAAAAGCTGGATGAAGTGTATATCACCGCCAACAAAAACGCCATCCCCAACGACCCGCAAAGCCCCTTTGTCACCAGCGGCCTGCGCGTAGGCACGCCTGCGGTTACCACCAGGGGGTTAAACGAAGAGGATATGGATACCATCGCCGAATTTATCCACATGGCGGCAACCAACTTTGAGAACAAAGCCGACGCTATCCGCGAAGGTGTAACCAAACTTCTTGCAAAATACCCCTTATACGAGTAAAATAACAAGTGAACATACTTTGCAATAGCCGCTGGTAACCCGGGCGGCTATTGTTTTGAAAAAAGGGGGCAGGCATATGGCACAGCCGCTGGCGGACCGTTTTCGTCCCACTACACTGGAAGAAGTGGTAGGGCAGCAGCATTTGTTAGGGCCAAATAAGGTGCTAAGGCGCATTGTAGAAAGCGGGCAGATTCCCAATATGATTTTTTACGGGCCTTCGGGCGTGGGCAAAACCACGGTGGCCAGCATCATTTGCAAGCGCCTGAACAAAAAGCTGTACAAACTAAACGGCACCACTGCTTCCACCTCGGATATCAAAGATATCATCGGGGAAATCGGCACTTTTTCGGGGATGGACGGCCTGGTTTTGTATCTGGATGAAATCCAGTATTTGAACAAAAAACAGCAGCAGACCTTGCTGGAATTCATTGAGAATGGTACAATAACCTTAATCGCTTCCACCACCGAAAACCCCTATTTTTACATCTACAACGCCATTTTAAGCCGCTGTACCGTATTTGAGTTCCAAATTGTGGATGCAAGCGACATTGAACGGGCGCTTGAACGCGCCGTGAAAATGCTGGAAAGCGAACAGAATGTCAAAATCGCCTGTGAAGAAGGCGTGCTGGCGCGCATTGCCAACAGTTGCGGCAACGATGTGCGAAAATCGCTGAATGCTTTGGAGCTGTGCTTTTTAAGCGCCAAAACGGGGGAAGACGGCACCCATCTTTTGCTGCTGGAGGACGCCAAGGCGCTTTCGCAGCAAAGCTCGATGCGCTATTCGCGCGACGGGGACGAACACTACGATTTGCTTTCGGCTTTTCAAAAATCCATCCGGGGGTCCGACCCCAACGCGGCGGTGTATTATTTGGCAAAGCTGCTGACAGGCGGGGATTTGCCCTCGGTTTGCCGCAGGCTGCTGGTAATGGCCAGCGAGGATGTGGGTTTGGCTTACCCCCAGGCGGTAAGCATTGTAAAAAGCTGTGTGGACAGCGCCTTGCAGCTGGGCCTTCCCGAAGCGCAGCTGCCTTTGGGGCAGGCGGCCGTGCTGCTGGCTACCTCGCCAAAATCCAACTCGGCGGCCATGGCGATTTGGTCGGCGATGGAGGATGTAAAAAACAACGATACAGGGGACATCCCCCAACATTTGAAGGACTGCCACTACCAGGGCGCACAAAAGCTGGGCCATGGGCAGGGCTACCAATATGCGCACAATTTTCAAAATTCGTATGTTAAACAGCAGTACTTGCCGGACAAAATCAAAGACCGGGTGTATTACACCTTTGGGGAAAATAAGCTTGAACAGGCCAGCAAGCACTACTGGGACAGCATAAAAAACAGCAAGTAACCAAAAGGAGAGGATTTCACATGAACGTACAAGCTGAGAAAGAGAAAATGCTTACCTGGAAAAAGCATTCGCCCGATGAGGTGGGCTTTTTTGAGGTGGTAAAACCCCTGAAAGACGACTGCACCGCCGTGCATATGTTCCGCTTGAACTTAAAAGCCGGCAACACCTTTTCCTACAACTCCAAAGAGCTGGAAATGAACTTTGCGCTTATTTCGGGCAAATGCGAAGTAAAAACCGACGCTTTTGACGAAACCTTGAACCAGTTTGACAGCTTTTATGTGCCTGGCAACACCCAAATGGAAATGAAAGCCGTAGAAGATGTTGTGTTTTACATCGGCGGCGCCGTATGCGAAGGCTATGGCAAAACCTTTATGCGCCGCTTTGACCCCAACCTGCCGTTGGGCGAAATCCGCCAAATCCATGGTTCCGGCGCAGGCGAACGCCATGTGTTTTTCACCTTGAACCCCGAATTGCCCGCCAGCCGCCTGCTTTGCGGTTTAACCTGGAGCAACGACGGCGGATGGACTTCCTGGCCGCCGCACCAGCATGAAAAAGATTTGGAAGAAGTGTACTGCTACTTTGATATGCCCGCCCCGCATTTTGGCTACCAGATTTCGTATTTGGAAGCCGGCAAGATTGAAGACGGCGTAACCC
The DNA here is from genome assembly GCA_904420505.1 of Candidatus Alloruminococcus vanvlietii. Lineage (GTDB taxonomy): Bacteria > Bacillota > Clostridia > Oscillospirales > Ruminococcaceae > Alloruminococcus > Alloruminococcus vanvlietii. The sequence continues at coordinate 3,309 of CAJFVS010000122.1, forward strand.
ATGTGGTGCAAAGCGGCGACTTCTGCATGGCTCCGCGCGGCTACCACCCCACAGTGGCAAGCCCCGGCACCAAAAACGCTTACTTCTGGGTGCTGGCCGCTTTCTCGCACGAAAGCCGCCGTTACGATTTGGCCATCCCGGACCCGATTTATTCGCAGAACAAATAAATACATGTAAAAAAACGGTGTGGAAATTTCCACACCGTTTTTGCATCTTTTGCCTTTTATTGTTGTGCCTGGCAGCCCCCATCCTGCGTTTAGCCTGCCTTTTCACAGCGGGCAAGTACCGGAATTAAGGGCGCAAAGCGTTTTTCGTGTGCTGCGTTGTTTTGGCGTTTTGGATAGAAAAACGTTTATTCTTGGCCGAACACGGTTTTGATCTGTTTGGGGCAGTTTTGCGGCGAATAGACAAATTCATCCATATGCTCGCCTTTAAAGAAATACTCCACCTTTGTCGGGGAATACTGTGCGTCAAAGGCATCCACAATGATGAGTTTGACCTTCATCTTTTCGGGTATAATACTTTTGATGTACACGCTGGCATGCTGGCCGGAACTTACCCCTTCACGCGGTTCGGCAAGGCCGGCCAAGTTGGGCAAAAGCTCTACAAATATGCCGTAGTTTTCCACCGAGCGCACAATGCCCGATACCGTTTGCCCCGGATGCAAAAGCGCGGCGTTTTCTTCCCAGGTGCCCAGCAGTTCTTTGTGTGAAAGCGCAATTTTGCCGTCTTTAAGGCTTTCTTTTACAATTACCTTGATGTTTTGCCCTTGTTTAAAGCGGTCTTTGGGATGGGAAATGCGGGAGACCGAGATGAGGTCAATGGGCAGCAGCGAAGCCATGCCGCAGCCGATATCCACAAAGCAGCCAAAGGGCTCCAAATGGGTAACCTGTGCGTTTATAACGTCGCCGGGGCGCAAAAAGGAGAGGTATTCTTCTATGCAGGCAACCTGTGCCCGGCGCCGGGAAAGCAGGGCGATTTCCTGGCCCTGGCTGTCTTCGGAAAAGCCGGTGACGCAAAAGCATACGGGTTTGTTTACCCGGGAGATAATGGCAATATCGCGCACAAGCCCTTCTATAATGCCAAAGGCGCCTTCTTCGCGGGGGATAAGCCCTTTCATGCAGCCCAAATCCACCACCAGATTGTGGTCAACGTCGCACAAAACGGCGCGTGCTTCTAAAATTTTCCCCAACGAGAGCGCTTCGGCAATGCCTGCGCGTGTGCGCAAAAACGCTTTGTTTTCCGCTGTATCCATAAGCATACCCTCTGGTTTGTATGTAGTCATGTATCAAGACCTCCTGCATTTTCATTCCGTTTTCATGTATATGCACAAAAATCCGATGAATTTCCAGTTTGTGCAATTTTTCCGCCTGCAAAGGCGCAAAACCAGGAAAAAACCACAGCAAACGTTGCCTTTTATTGGGTAAATCTGCTATAATGAAAAAACAAAGTCCCATGGTAGGAGGCGTGAAAATGGATGTTCATGTCAACGACGTGCTGGTGATGAAAAAAGCACACCCCTGCGGCTGCAACCGGTTTTTGGTGCTGCGGGTAGGGATGGATTTTAAGGTGCGCTGCACAAAATGCCAGCATGAGGTAATGGTGGCGCGCGCCAAAATAGAGCGCAACATTAAAAAAATTGAACGTGCAGAAAATAACACAGATTAGGCGGTATAGAAAATTATGTTTGACAAACTGCAATTTGTAGCAGACCGGTATGACGAAATCAACGGCAAATTGATGGACCCTGCGGTGATTTCGGACAACGAACAATACAAAAACTTAATGAAGGAATACAAAAACCTGACCCCCATTGTGGAAAAATACAAAGAATACAAAAAAGCCAAGGACGCTATGGACGAAGCGCGCCAGATGCTGGACGAAGGCGGCCTGGACAAGGATTTTAAAGACATGGTGGAGGAAGAATACCTGCAAAACAAAGCGGCGCTGGAGCCCCTTTCGGAGGAGCTGAAAATCCTGCTTTTGCCGCGTGACCCCAACGACGACAAAAACGTGATTATCGAAATCCGCGGGGGGGCCGGCGGGGAGGAAGCCGCGCTGTTTGCCCATTCGCTTTTCCGCATGTACACCATGTACGCCGAAAGCCACGGCTTTAAAATTGAAATGTTAAACGAAAACCCCACCGAGCTGGGCGGCTACAAAGAGGTCAGCTTCAGCATCGAAGGGGAGGGCGCGTATTCCAGGCTGAAGTTCGAAAGCGGCGTGCACCGCGTGCAGCGCGTGCCGGAAACCGAGACCTCCGGCCGGGTGCATACCTCTACGGTAACGGTGGCCGTTTTGCCCGAAATTGAAGACGTGGAAATTGAAATCAACCCCAGCGATTTACAGATTGACACCTACCGCGCCTCCGGTGCGGGCGGCCAGCATGTTAACAAAACCGAATCGGCCATCCGCATCACCCATATCCCCACCGGCACGGTGGTAGAATGCCAGGACGAGCGCAGCCAGTACAAAAACAAGGACAAGGCGATGAAAATTTTGCGCTCCAAAATTTATGAGATGAAACAGCGCGAACAAACCGACAAAATTGCCAGTGAGCGCAAAATGCAGGTGGGCACGGGCGACAGAAGCGAGCGCATCCGCACCTACAATTTTCCGCAAGGGCGCGTAACCGACCACCGCATCGGGTTGACGCTGTATAAAATCGATGCCATTATGAACGGCGATTTGGATGAGATTATCGATGCGCTCATCACCGCCGACCAAACCGAGAAACTAAAAATGCAAGGGGAAGAGTAAGATGCAAACCAAATGTTTTCGCATCGCTTCGCTCCAACAAGACGCCGCATATATTCAGCAGGCTGCCGGTGTTATCCGCGCGGGCGGCTTGGTGGCGTTTCCCACCGAAACGGTGTATGGCCTGGGCGCCAACGCTTTGGATGAACAGGCGGTAAAAAAAATCTTTTTGGCCAAGGGCAGGCCGCAGGATAACCCCTTGATTGTACATATCTCCTCTTTGGAGATGCTTTCCCCCTTGGTGAAAGAAGTCCCCCAAAAGGCAAACGAATTGATGCGCCGCTACTGGCCCGGCCCGCTTACCATTGTGATGAAACGCACCGAACGCATACCCGCTGCCATTTCGGCGGGGCTTGATACGGTGGCGGTGCGGTTTCCCAGCAACCCGATTGCCAAGGCGCTTATTGAAGCTTCCGGCGTGCCCATAGCGGCGCCTTCCGCCAATTTGTCTGGCAGCCCCAGCCCCACCACGGCTTACCATGTGATGCAGGATATGGACGGGCGCATTGAAATGGTGCTAGACGGCGGCGAATGCGAATTTGGCGTGGAATCCACCGTGGTTTCCATTGCGGGGGATACAGCGCACCTTTTGCGCCCCGGCGCGGTGACAGCCGAAATGCTGCGGGAAATTTACCCGGATTTGGTTATTTCCAAAGCGGTGCTGGATAAGCTGGAAGATGGGCAGAAGGCCGAATCGCCCGGCATGAAATACAAGCATTATGCGCCAAAAGCGCATGTGGTGATTGTTGACGCCAGCGCGCAGGATTTTGCGCGGTTTGTTAACACGTGCGGCGAGGATGTATATGTGCTTGCCTATGAAGAAGAAGTCCCCGGCATTCAAAAGCCCTGCATTACCGTAGGCTACTACAACAACCCGCAGACCCAGGCGCATGAGCTTTTTAAAAAACTGCGTGAATTGGACGAAGTGGGCGCTACAAAGGCCTATATCCGCGCGCCCCGGCAGGACGGCATGGGTTTGGCGGTATACAACCGGCTGTTGCGCGCTGCCGCATTTGAGGTGATTACGCTTGAATAAACCCGGTATAGTGATTGGGCTGACCGGGCAGACGGGTGCTGGCAAAACCAGCGCCAGCTTGTTTTTGCGCCAAATGGGCATTTGTGTAATCGATGCCGACATCGTTTCCCGTAAGGTAACCCAAAAGGGGAGCGAAAGCCTGGAAGAAATTGCAAAAACCTTTTCGCCGGCGGTATTAAACCCCGATGGCACGCTGAACCGGCGGGCTTTGGGCAAAATTGTGTTTGCCGACCCCCATTTGCTTCACCGCCTGGAAAAGATTTTGTACCCGGCGATTATGAAGCAGATAAAAGAAGACATACAAACTTACGCCCAAAACGGCGAGCGCCTGGTGGTGCTGGACGCCCCCACGCTGTATGAAAGCGGGTGCGACAAGCTGTGCGATAAAGTTATCGCCGTGTGCGCGGATGAGCAAACCCGTTTTGCAAGGCTGCTTTTGCGCGACCATTTGACCGAACAAGAGGTGCGCGAGCGCATTGGCGCCCAGCATGACGAAGCTTTTTACAGCCAGCGGGCGGATTTTACCATATACAACGAACAGGGCCTGGACGCGCTGAAATTGCGCTTAGAAGGCATTTTAGAGCAAATACAGACGGAGTACCATCTATGAAGAAAAGACGCAAACGTTTTGTTTGGGTGCTGCTGGTGCTGGTGATTTTAGCAGTTTCGCTGCCCATTGCAGCCACCAAAATTTACAATACCATCCAGCGTTCGCTTTACCCCATCCATTACCAGGAACTGGTGGAAAAATACAGCGAAGAATACGGGCTGGATACCACGCTTTTATACAGCATCATCAACACCGAAAGCTCGTTTCAGCCCGATGCGGTTTCTTCGGTAGGCGCACGCGGGCTTATGCAGCTGACGTCCGACACCTTTGACTGGGTGAAAAGCCGCTTGGGCGAGGATGAATCCCTTACCTTTGACAGCATGTTTGACCCCGAAACCAATATCCGCTTTGGTTCTTACTTGATTTCGTATCTCATCGGGCGGTTCCAAAACCAGGATACCGCCCTTGCCGCTTACCATGCGGGTATGGGCAACGTGAATAAATGGCTGCAAAACGAAGAATACTCCAGTGACGGGGTAACGCTTCACACCATCCCTTTTGGCGATACCACATGGTATGTGCAAAAAATTAACCAAACCATTTTAAAATATCAACAACTCTACCAGTAAGGAGGCCAACATTATGGCAAACCAAGAAAAAACAGCCGGCCAGCTGCTGAAAGAGCAGCTTAATTACGACCCGGACAACGGCAGCGCTACTTTAAGCGATGACGTGATTGCACAGTCCGATGCGTTTTGCAACGATTACAAAACCTTTTTAAACGCTGCCAAAACCGAACGCGAAGCGGTGGAATACACCCTGCATTTGGCAGAGGAAAAGGGTTATGTGCCTTTTCAATACGGGCAGTC
>CAJFVS010000123.1 GCA_904420505.1 Candidatus Alloruminococcus vanvlietii
CCCACAACATGAAAGACGCCATTGCCCACGGCAACCGGCTGGTGATGATGCACGAAGGGCGCATCATCTACGATGTTTCGGGGGAAGAGAAAATGAACCTGAAGGTAGCCGATTTGCTGCAGAAATTTGAAGAAGCCAGCGGCGGCAACTTTGCCAACGACCGCATGATGCTGACGTAATTTGCATTGCATTTGCAACATCCAAAGCAGGAGGAGATGAAACCTCCTGCTTTTTTGGTTTGGGCCTGTTTTTGCATGATAAAAGCGAACGAATCCGGCGCAGCAAGGCAAAAACGGCCTAAAAAATAAATTGACAACCCCTAGCACATATGGTACACTAAAACTAGTTTGATTAGAGGCTATTTGCACAAAAATCAAGCAACAATTTTTGACCATCTTTCCCATCATGGGGAAGATATATGGCCATACGGACAGCCGGGTCAAATGCCGAGTTGGCAACTTGGTTGCCTTATTGATTGAGCGTAGCGGCTCGAAATTTTATAAGTTGGTTACTTAAAAAACCGGTGTGTAATGCTACACATAACACTTGTGAATGATCAATAAGAGTAGTAAAAGTAATTGTTTGCTATATAGACTCTAATCTTCTACAAAATACATCTGTTTTCTAACTGTAGAATGTTTGACAACCTCAAGTGTAGTGGCATAACGCCTGCTGCATTTGGGGTTTTTTATTTGCAAAGGGGGACTTGGGATGGACCAGAAACTGAAATTGTACGGGTTTAACAACCTGACCAAATCGCTTAGCTTTAATATTTACGACGTATGCTATGCCAAGGGGGAACGCCAGCAGCGCGATTATATCAAATACATCGACCAGCAGTATTCCTCCGAGCGTTTAACCAATATTCTGTACACCGTTACCGAAATGATTGGCGCGAATGTGTTGCATGTTTCCAAGCAGGATTACGAGCCCCAAGGGGCCAGTGTGACCTTTTTGATTGCCGAAGGCACCATGATTCCCGTGGGGGGCGACACCACCGTTGCCCATTTGGACAAAAGCCATGTAACCGTGCACACCTACCCGGAATACCATCCCGACACCTCCATTGCCACCTTCCGCGTGGACATTGACGTGGCCACCTGCGGGGAAATCACCCCCTTGTCCACCCTGGATTATTTAATCGGCTCGTTTGATTCGGATATCATCACCATGGATTACCGCGTGCGTGGCTTTACCAGGCAGGTAAACGGGCAGAAATTGTTTATCGACCACAAGATTACCTCTATCCAGGATTACATTGACAAGCAAACCCTGAAAAAATACGATGCCATTGACATCAACGTCTACCAGTCCAACATCTTCCACACCAAAATGCTCATCAAAGAGGTGGACTTGCAAAACTATTTGTTCAACACCGACGTGTACGAGCTGCCGCCCCAGCAGCGGCTGGATATCACCAACCGTTTGCGCCGGGAAATGATTGAGATTTTCTCCGGCACCAACGTGTACGACTAAGCCAAAAACGCTTTACCCGGCCTGGTTTGCCTAGGCGGTAAGGTACGGCCCCAAACGCAGGGGATTTTTTGCGCCAATGTGCGATTGGGCCAGCATGCCCCACCCGGCGTGCGTTTGTTAGGGAAAGCCCCAACGCAAAGGCGGGGGCAAAACGCGCGGCGAATGCCCGAAAGATACGATAAAGCGGACCGGGTGGAAAGGCTTTTTGCGGGGGTATGGCTTACGCCCGCGGCCGGGGGTATGCCGGGCGGGCATTGGGCTGTAGGCGGTACCCTTTTGCGGGGGAAACGGTTTTAACCGGGTCGCCAGGGGAAGAAAGGCCGGCTTTTTGCACCAATGTGTGCGGCAAAAGAAGGGAAGGATTGCTATGTTAGACCAAACACGCGCCCCAATTTTGGAGGCGCTGGAGCGTTTTAAACGCATGCGGGTGGTGCCTTTTGACGTGCCCGGGCACAAACGCGGGCGGGGCAACCCCGAATTAACCGCCTTTTTGGGCGAAAAATGCATGAGCGTAGATGTAAACTCCATGAAGCCGCTGGACAATTTATGCCACCCGGTTTCGGTGATACGCGAAGCGGAGGAATTGGCGGCAAGCGCTTTTGGCGCAGCGCACGCCTTTTTAATGGTAAACGGCACCACCAGCTCGGTGCAGAGCATGGTGCTTTCGGTTTTAAAGCGCGGGGATAAAATTATTCTGCCGCGCAACGTGCATAGAAGCGTGATAAACGCCATTGTGCTGGTGGGGGCAATCCCGGTGTATGTAAACCCGCAGATGAACCATGAGCTGGGCATTGCGCTGGGCATGCGAACAGGCGATGTGCAGGCAGCGATAGAACAAAACCCCGACGCCAAGGCGGTTTTGGTGAACAACCCCACCTATTATGGCATCTGCTCGAATTTGAAGGCGATTGTGGAGTTGGCGCACAAAAGCAACATGAAAGTGCTGGTGGACGAAGCCCACGGCACCCACTTTTATTTTGGGGCCAATATGCCCCTTTCGGCCATGGCGGCTGGTGCGGATATGGCGAGTGTGAGCATGCACAAGTCGGGCGGGAGCTTAACCCAAAGCTCGTTTTTGCTCATCGGCCCCCAAATGGAAGAGGGCTATGTGCGCCAGATTATCAACTTAACCCAAACCACTTCTGGCTCTTACCTTTTGATGTCCAGCCTGGATATTTCCCGCAAGAACCTGGCGCTGCATGGAAAGGAAATTTTCCAGAAAGTGGTGGATTTGACCGAGTACGGCCGGCAGGAAATCAACGCCATTGGCGGGTACTGGGCGTATTCGCGCGAGATTATCGACGGCGACGCCGTGTTTGACTTTGATGTGACCAAGCTTTCCATCAACACCCTGGGGCTGGGGCTTGCGGGCATTGAGGTATACGACCTTTTGCGCGACGAGTACGACATCCAGGCCGAATTTGGCGATTTGGGCAATTTGCTGGCCTATGTCTCGGTGGGCGACCGCATACAGGACATGGAACGCCTGGTAAGCGCCTTATACGAAATCAAACGCCTGTACCAAAGGGATAAAACCGGCATGTTTACCCATGAATACATTTCTCCGCAGGTGGCCTGTTCGCCGCAGGAGGCGTTTTACGCCCCTAAAAAAAGCGTGCCTTTAGAAAAAGCCTGCGGGCAAATCTGCACCGAATTTGTGATGTGCTACCCGCCGGGCATCCCGATTTTGGCCCCGGGCGAGCGCATTACAAGCGAAATTTTGGCCTATATCCAATATGCAAAGGAAAAGGGCTGTTCCTTAACCGGCCCTGAAGATATGGAAATCAACTACATCAACGTGTTGGCAAAGGAGTGAGAGGATGGAACTTTGGTTTACCGAAAAACACACCCAAAACGTACAGTTTTCCATAAAAGTAGACCACCAGCTGTTTAGCGCGCAAAGCGAATTCCAGCGCATCGACGTGTTCGAATCCAAGGAATTCGGCCGCTTTTTAACGCTGGACGGATACATGATGTTAACCGAAAAGGATGAATTCATCTACCATGAGATGATTGTGCATGTGCCCATGGCGGTGCACCCCAACCCGCGCAAAATTTTGGTGATTGGCGCGGGCGACGGCGGGGTAGTGCGCGAGCTGATGCGCTACAACGAGATTGAGAAGGTGGATTTGGTGGAAATTGACCCGCTGGTGGTGGAAGTCTGCCAAAAATACCTGCCCAAAACCGCCTGCTGTTTAAACGACGAGCGGGTGCATATCCACTACCAGGATGGGTTAAAGTTTGTGCGCACCTGCCAAAACGAATACGATGTGATTATCGTCGATTCCACCGACCCGTTTGGCCCGGGCGAAGGCCTGTTTACCAAAGAATTTTACGGCAATTGCTACAAGGCTTTAAAAGAAGATGGTATTATGGTGAACCAGCACGAAAGCCCCTTTTACGACGACGACGCCGTTGCCTGCCAGCGCGCGCACAAACGCATTGTGGAATCGTTCCCGATTTCCAGGGTGTACCAGGCGCATATTCCCACCTACCCGTCGGGGCACTGGCTGTTTGGGTTTGCTTCCAAAAAATACCACCCCATCAAGGATTTAAACCCCGTAAAATGGGATGTGCGGGGTTTTCACACCCGTTATTACAACACGCGGCTGCATGTGGGGGCGTTTAAGCTGCCCAATTATGTAGAGGAGCTTTTGCGTGAAGTAGAAGCTATGGGGGAAGAACCATGAACCAAGAATTTTTACAGCAAAACTTAAAAAATCCCGGCGCAGCGGCTGCGTTTGCAGGAAAAAATGAACCGATTGCGCCCAATGTGCAAACCTTTTTAGGGTGCGATAAACCCTTTGAAAAGGCCGACACCGTATTGTTCGGCGCGCCGTTTGATTCCACCACCTCCTACCGGCCGGGCACACGCTTTGGGCCAAGGGCTATTAGGGGCGAATCGTTTGGGATTGAAACCTACAGCCCTTACCAGGATCGTGATTTAGAAGAGGACACCGCTGTGTTTGACGCGGGCGACTTAGAGCTTTGCTTTGGGGATACCAACATCGCCCTGCGCCAGATAGAAGAGCGCGTAGGCCAGATTTTACAGCACCAAAAGCGCCCGTTTATGCTGGGGGGCGAACATCTGGTAACCTTAGGGGCTTTGCGCGCGGTGGCAAAGCGTTACCCGGATTTGCACATCATCCACTTTGACGCGCACACCGATTTGCGCGAGGATTATTTAGGCGCTACCCTTTCGCACGCAACGGTGATACGCCGCGCGTGGGAGCTGGTGGGCGACCAGAAAATCTTCCAGTTTGGCATACGCTCGGGCGAAAAAGCCGAATTTTTGTTTGCCAAAGAACACACCGTTTTGCAGCCCTTTGATTTTGCGGGCTTGGAAAGCGTTTGCGAACAGCTAAAAGGCAAGCCTGTTTACTTTACCTTAGATTTGGATGTATTAGACCCCAGCATGTTCCCCGGCACCGGCACGCCGGAAGCGGGCGGGGTAAGCTTTATGGCGCTTTTGCAGGCGGTAAAAGAGGTTTGCAAATTGCACATTGTGGGGCTGGATGTAAACGAGCTGTGCCCCATTTACGACCCAAGCGGCGCTTCTGTGGCGCTTGCCTGCAAAATAGTGCGCGAGATTTTACTGGCGCTTTAAGCGTTCAAAAGGATAAGGATACACTTACATAAAAGGAGGAAATCAACATGTCCAAAACCATGATTATCGGCTGCGGGGGCGTGGCAAGCGTGGCTATCCACAAATGCTGCCAAAATTCCGAGGTATTCGATGAAATTTTAATTGCCAGCCGCACAAAATCCAAGTGCGACGCTTTGAAAAAAGAACTGGAAGGCAAAACCAAAACCAAAATCCACACAGCGCAGGTGAATGCGGATCATGTGGACGA
>CAJFVS010000124.1 GCA_904420505.1 Candidatus Alloruminococcus vanvlietii
GCGACCGGCGCTTCCAAGCCATTTTGCCGCTTTGGGGCAAGATGTTAAACGTAGAAAAAGCAAAGTTGGACAAAGTATATGGCAACGAAAAGCTTATGCCGGTGGTAACGGCGGTTGGCACAGGCATTGGCGATGAATTTGACATTAGCAAAATCCGTTATGGAAAAATCATTATCATGGCCGATGCGGATGTCGACGGCTCGCATATCCGCACGCTGCTGTTAACCTTTTTCTTCCGCTACATGCGCCCGCTGGTTGACCAGGGGCATGTGTATATCGCGCAGCCGCCCTTGTATAAGCTTTCGCGCGGCAAACAGGTGCGCTATGCTTATTCCGACCCGGAACGCGATAAAATTTTAGCCGAAATGGGCGAAAACGGCCAGTACAAAGTGGACATCCAGCGTTATAAAGGCTTGGGCGAAATGGACCCGGAACAATTGTGGGAAACCACCATGAACCCGGAAAACCGTATTTTGCTGAAGGTAGAGCTGGAAGACGCCCAGCGCGCGGATGAAACCTTTACCATCTTGATGGGGGACAAAGTAGGCCCCAGGCGTGAATTTATTGAGAAAAACGCCAAATATGTAGTAAATTTGGATGTGTAACAGCAGCCGGGAAAGGGATTGTTTATGGCAGAATTTCACAATTTGCTGGGTTCGGTAACCTTTCGCATTAGCCAGGAAGATTTTTTGCATTACAACGCGTATGTTTCCAAAAACATCAACAAAGCGCGCGCCAAAAAGAACACCATTATGGGGATTGTAGAAGCTGTGGTAGCGGTGCTGTATATGGTGGCAATTTTGGTTTTTAGCCCCGATGACATCAACTGGCTGTTGGTTGCCCTTGCGGTGGTGCTGCTGGGGCTGGGGGTGTTTAACATTTTGTTTTACCCTGTGTTATTCCCCAAAAAGCTGCAAAAGGCGGCGGATAAGGCATACCAAAAAAGCCGCTATATGCAAAACCCGATTACGCTGAATTTTTATGAAAACGGCTTTGAAGAACGCTCGGCCGAAATAGACGGCGATGTGGAATGGAAAGAATGCGAAGGCCTTTTGGAAGAAGAGGGCATGTTTTTGCTGCATTTAAGCCACAACCGCTGCGTTATTGTGCCTGTGCACGCCATTAGCGAGGAAGAGGCCGGCATGGTGCGCCAAATTTTTGAAAAAGTAAGGCCGCTTATCAAAACCGCTTAGGGAGGTGCTTTATGCAACCTGTACGTTTTGCGTTTGCACTGACCCAAAAGGAAGTGCAGAACGTATACTGGACCCATTTAAAACGAAAAGGCCTAAAAACCAAGTGTATCCAATGTGCCATTTTTTTGGTGCTTGGCGTTTATTTTCTGGTTACTTACTTAAACGAGCCCACCTGGGGCGACGGCAGGATGTTATGCATCATTTGTTTTTTGTTTGCCGTGGTGGTAGCGGCAGTACCCGCATACCAGTGCATCTTCAAAGCACGGCAGGTAGCCAAAGAAAACACCCAACGCTACATCCAGTTTGAAGAAAAACAATTTTTGTTTGGGGAAGCAGGCGGCGGCGGGCAGGCCATTTCGTACGACGGGGAATATTTTGTCATGCAGGACCAAACCCAGTTTTATATTTTTTTAAAAAACCAAACCGTTTTTGCTTTGCCCAAACGGGTGATGGACGCCCAGCAAATACAGCAATTGCAAACCCTTTTTGCAAACCATCAAAAACTCAGCCAACGCTAGGAGGAACCTTCATATGTCCCAAGAGGAACAAAACCAGGCTGCATACAGCGCCACCTATACGCTTACCAAACAGGAATATCTGGATGCTTTGGCTGCCAAGGCGCGCGCATATCCGGACAAGAAAAAACAAATTGTATCCGCTGCGTTGGTGCTGGTGCTGCTGTTGTATGTCACCCCCTTTTTAAACGGGGAATTTACCATCGCGGGCATCATTGCCGTGACGCTTATTTTGCTTGTGCTTATTATCATGTGGACCATTCCCTTTGTGCAAAAGCATAAGCTGGTCAATTCCCTTGTAAAAGGCGATACCACCGGTACGGTGAATATTTACCGGGATAGAGTAGAATTTGTGCAAAAGGCCGGCACATACCAAATCACGGTGCAGCAAGCGCAGGATTTGCTGGAAACCCAGTATATGTTTCTGGTCACCAAAGAAGACGACAGCTCTATTTTGATTCCCAAAGTGTATTTTAAAGACGAATTTGACGACATGACCATGTTTTTTGAAAACAGCTTTAAGGATAAATACCATTATGTAAAAAATTCGTATTTCCGCATTATGCCCGGGCGCAAACATTAAGCGGCCGGTAGATGAGGAAATGTCTGTATACAAACCAAAAAGTACATAGGCTTTTTAAGAAATAAGGGTGAATAGAATATGGATTATGAGACGCAACATCTGGATAAAAACATCATCGAAGTGGATATTGAAAAGGAAATGAAAAAATCCTATTTGGATTATTCCATGTCGGTGATTGTAGGGCGCGCGCTGCCAGACGTGCGCGATGGTTTAAAATGGGTGCACAGGCGCATTTTGTACACCATGTATGAAAACGGCTTAACCCCCGACAAAGCCTACCGCAAATCGGCCGATACGGTCGGTTCGGTGCTGGGCAGGTACCACCCGCACGGCGACGCGAGCGTTTACGACGCGATGGTGCGTCTGGCGCAGGATTTTTCCATGCGTTATACCCTGGTGGACGGCCACGGCAACTTCGGCTCGGTGGACGGCGACCCGCCGGCTGCTTACCGTTATACCGAAGCGCGCATGAGCAAAACCGCCGTGACCATGCTGACCGATATTGACAAGGACACGGTGGATTTTATCCCCAACTACGACGACAACCGCAAGGAGCCGGTGGTTTTGCCCTCCAAATTCCCCAATTTGCTGGTAAACGGCTCTACGGGTATTGCCGTTGGCATGGCTACCAACATCCCGCCCCACAACATGGCCGATACCATTGACACCATGTGCATGATCATCGATAACCCCGACGTCACCATCGACCAGTTGATGGAATGCATCAAGGGGCCGGATTTTCCCACCGGCGGCATCATCATGGGCCGCTCGGGCATCCGCAGCGCCTACCACACCGGGCGGGGCAAAATCATTCTGCGCGCCAGGTGCGAAATTGAAGAAGAAAAAAACGGGCGCTTCCGCATTGTGGTTTCCGAAATCCCCTATATGGTCAACAAAGCGCGCTTGATTGAAAGCATTGCCGAATTGGTAAAAGACAAACGCATCGACGGCATCTCGGATTTGCGCGATGAATCCGACCGCGAGGGTTTGCGCATCGTCATCGAGTTAAAACGCGATGCAAACCCCCAGGTGGTGCTAAACCAGCTGTATTCCTATTCGCAATTGCAGGATACCATCGGCGTGATTATGCTGGCCATTGTAAACGGCGTGCCGCGGGTGTTAAACCTTAAGGAAATGCTGCAGGAATACATCAAATTCCAGGAAAAAGTGGTAATACGACGCACCCAGTTTGATTTGAAAAAAGCCCGCGAGCGCGAGCATGTGCTGGAGGGCTTAAAAATCGCGCTGGATTTCATTGATGAGGTGATCAAAATCCTGCGCGCCTCCAAGTCCATCCCCGAAGGGCGCCAGGCGTTGATTGACCGCTTTCACCTCACCGAAGTGCAGGCGCAGGCCATTGTCACCATGCGCTTGGGGCAGTTAACAGGGCTTGAGCGCACCAAAATTGAAGAAGAACTGGCATCCCTGCTGGAAAAAATTGCGGAGTATGAGGACATTTTGGCAAACGAAAGCCGCGTGCTGGCCATTGTAAAAGAAGAAGCGCTGGAAGTAAAAGAAAAATACAAAGACGAGAGAAGAACCTCCATCGAGCATGTTTCGGGCGAAGTGGACATTGAGGATTTGATTCCCCAGGAAGACATTGTGTTAACCATGACCCATTTTGGCTACATGAAACGCCAGAAAACCGACGCTTACCGCACCCAGCGGCGCGGCGGGCGCGGCGTGATGGGCATGACAAGGCGCGATGAAGACTTTGCCGAGGAAATGTTTGTATGCTCCACCCACGATTATGTGCTGCTGTTCACCAACCGCGGGCGGGTATACCGCAAAAAAGGGTATGAATTCCCCGAAGGCTCGCGCACTTCCAAGGGCACGAATATTGCCAATATTGTGGAACTGGAGCAGGGCGAAAAGGTGACCTCCCTGATTAAGGTAACCGATTTTGACGCCGGCGGCTATCTGGTGATGGTCACCCGCAAGGGCATTATCAAACGCACCGAGCTCGAGGCGTATAAAACCTCCCGCAAAGGCGGCTTGATTGCTTTAACCATTGATGAGGACGACGAACTTGCCTGGGTGCGCTTAACCGACGGCAACTGCGATTTGGTGGTCGCCACCCGCGAGGGCATGGCAATCCGCTTTTCGGAAGAAGACGTGCGCCCGATGGGCCGCAGCGCAAGGGGGGTAAAATCCATCACCCTGGCCGAAGGCGACGAGGTTGTGGGCATGGCGTCGCTGCGCGATGGCGCCAGCCTGTTGACCATTACCGAACAGGGCTTGGGGCGTAGAACGCCTCTTAGCGATTACCGCTGCCAGACCAGGGGCGGTAAAGGCTCGACCAACTACAAGGTAAGCGACGAAAAAGGCAAGGTGGTAGGCGTGCGCGCGGTGGACGACACCGACGACGTGATTATTATCACCAACGACGGGGTCATCATCCGCATCAACGTGGCGGATATTCCCTTGCAGTCGCGCTATGCGCAGGGCGTAAGGGTGATGCGCGTGGGCGAGGATTCGCGCATTGTAACCTTTGCGCGCGCACCGCATGAGGACGAGGAAGAAACCCAGGCATCCGGCGAGGATGGGCAGGAGCCGGAAGAAGAAGGGACGGAGCTTACAGAGGAAACCGTCTCTTTGCAAACAGACGCCAGGGACGCCGCCGACCAGGTAATCGAACACGCCCAAAACGTTGACCTGGAGGAAACCGAATAAGGCAAAAGCCCATTTTTTAAGGCGTTTGCCCAACCTGCAAGGGATAAGCGGGCTTTTATGTAGCGCCCGCTGCCTTTGGGCCATACAACGCATTTACAGGCAAAAACAAACAAAAATAAGCGCCCCGGATATTTCCGGAGCGCTTTTTTGCGTTTTATTTATACATGCAAAATCCAGATGGCCATGTTAAAGAACACAAACACCGAACATACATCTACGATGGTGGTAATCAAAGGCGAAGCCATGACAGCAGGGTCCAGATGCAGGGCTTTTGCCAGCATGGGCAAAATACACCCAAGCGATTTTGCAATTATCACCGTTATAAGAAGCGTAATGCCGACGGTGATGGCCATGAAAAAGTCGCCGTACTGAATCCAGATGCGCAGGGTGTTGACCACCGACAAAATAATGCCGCACACCAAAGCAATGCGGATTTCTTTAAACCACACGCGGAAGAAATCCTTCATCTGGATTTCATCCAGCGCCATGCCGCGGATAACCATGGTGGAAGACTGCGAACCGCAGTTGCCGCCGGTGTCCATTAACATGGGGATAAACGAAACCAACAGCGGGATAGCCGCAAAGGCGTCTTCATAATGGGTGATGAGCTGGCCGGTAATCATGGCCGACAGCATTAAAATAAGCAGCCATAAAATCCGTTTGCGCACATGGGTAAACACCGGGGTTTTCAGGTAGCTTTCATCGGTGGGGGAGATAGCCGCCATAATTTCAAAGTCTTCGGTGTTTTCTTCCTGCATAACGTCTACCGCGTCGTCGATGGTGATAATGCCCACCAAACGGGTTTCTTTATCCACAACCGGCAGCGACAGCATATCGTATTTGGAAAACAGCTTGGCAATCTGCTCTTTGTCATCCAATGTCTGCACATAAATGACATTGGTGCTCATAATATTGCCCACAATTTCGTTGGGGTCGGCAAGCAGCAGCTCTTTTGCTGTAACAACCCCTTCCAACACCCGGTTTTCGTCGGTTACATAACAGGTGTAAATGGTTTCCTTGTCCACGCCGGTTTTGCGGATATGGTCAAACGCCTGCTGTACGGTTAAATGGCGTTTTAAATCCACATACTCAATCGTCATAATCGAGCCGGCGGAATCTTCCGGGTAATTCAAAAACTGGTTGATAAGCCCCCGGGTTTCCTCGCTGGCATTTTTGATAAGCCGCTTGACCACATTGGCAGGCATCTCGCCCAACAAATCCATGTAGTCGTCCATGTACATCTCGTCGAGAATATAGCTCAATTCCTTGTCCGAGATGGCCTCAATTACATTTTGCTGGATATCTGGTTCCATATACGCAAAGGCTTCTGCCGCTAACTCTTTTGGAAGGATGCGAAACAGCTTTACAATGGTTTCGCGCTCTTCCAACTGGGCAAAAATGGCAGCAACGTCTACCGCGTTCATCTCTTCAATGACATTGCGGGCCTGGGCGTACTTTTTTTCTTCCAGCAGTTCTAATACTTGGTTAATCATAGCACGTAGCCTCCTTTTTTACGGGCAGCGCACTATATGGCAAAACATATATGGCAATGCCCGCAGCAATATGAAATTGGTACTTGGATACGGACCTGCGTCCATCTGTTTTACCTCCTTTTTCCAAGTTTGGGAAAGCAATTTCCGTTCTTTATTTTACCATTGTAAGTTTGCTTTTACAATGCGAAAAAACAGAAAATTACAAAAAATATACAAAAAAATAACAGCAAATTTTGCCAAACAAAAAACCGGAGAAAGCCATCTTTCTCCGGTTTTGCATGTGTTTTGCTTGGGCGCTTATTGCAGCAGGGATTTGCCGTCCATCTCGGCGGGTTTTTCAAGCCCCAGCATTTCAAGCATTGTGGGGGCAAGGTCTGCCAGGCGCCCGCCTTCTTTCAGGGTTTTGCCCGCAAACCCTACCAAGAACAGCGGCACGGGGTTGGTGGTGTGTGCGGTAAAGGGCGAGCCGTCCGGCTCGTACATCTGGTCGGCGTTGCCGTGGTCTGCGGTTACCAGCGCAGCCCCGCCTTTTTCCAAAATCTTATCCAGCACGCGGCCCAGGCAGGTGTCCACCGCTTCTACAGCGGCTTTGGCGGCGTCAAACACGCCGGTGTGGCCCACCATGTCGCAGTTGGCGTAGTTTAAGATAATCACATCGTATTTGTCCGAATCAATGCGTTTTAACAGCTCGTCGGTCACCTCATAGGCACTCATTTCGGGCTTTAAGTCGTAGGTAGCCACCTTGGGGGAAGCAATCAACGCGCGGTCTTCGTTTTGGTAAGGGGTCTCCACGCCGCCGTTGAAGAAGAAGGTGACATGCGCGTATTTTTCGGTTTCGGCAATGCGCAGCTGGGTAAGGCCCTTTTGCGAGATGTATTCGCCAAAGGTGTTTTTTAACGACTGCGGATGGAACGCCACCTGCACGTTGGGCATTTTGGCGTCATACTGGGTCATGCACACAAAGCAAAGGGGGAAATATTCGCGTTTAAAGCCGTCAAACGCTTCGTCCACCAGGGTGCGGGTGATTTCTCTTGCCCTATCGGGGCGGAAGTTAAAGAAAACCACCGAATCGTTTGCGCGGATTTTGCCTTCTTTGCAGCTTACAAACGGCACCACAAATTCGTCCGTTACCTCTGCTTGGTAGGAAGCCTCCACACCGGCAGCTGGGTTTTCAAAGTATTCGCCCTGGCCCAGAACCATTGCGTCGTAGGCTTTTTGCACGCGCTCCCAGCGGTTGTCGCGGTCCATGGCGTAGTAGCGGCCCATCACAGAGGCAATTTGGCCTACGCCAAGCTCTTTGCATTTGTCCATAAGCTCCTGCACAAAGTCCTTGCCGGAGGTGGGGGGCACGTCGCGCCCATCCAAAAAGCAGTGGATGTAAACTTTTTGCAGGCCCTGCTGTTTGCAAAGTTGCAACAATCCAAACAAATGCTCAATGTGGCTGTGCACGCCGCCATTGGACAAAAGGCCCATCAAATGCATGGCAGAGTTGTGCTTTTTGCAGTTGTTCACGGCGTTTAAAAAGGCTTCGTTTTCAAAAAAGCCGCCGTCTTGTATGGATTTGGTGATGCGGGTTAATTCCTGGTACACAATGCGCCCGGCGCCGATGTTGGTGTGCCCCACTTCGGAATTGCCCATCTGCCCGTCCGGCAGGCCTACATCCATGCCCGAAGCGCCGATTAAAGTGTGCGGGCAGGTTTTGTACAGGCGGTCAATGGTGGGGGTAGAAGCGGCTTGAATCGCGTTGCCGTAAGAATCGGGGTTGTAGCCAAAGCCGTCTAAAATAATCAAAGCCAATGGTTTTTTCATAAATCGTATCCTCTTTTGGTAATATTTTTTAAAAAGGCAGCCTGCCGGCAGGCCATATTGGCGCTTTGCCGGTTGGCCGCCCAAAAAATGTTTATTTTGCGGCCGCAACAATGGTGGCAAAGTCGGGCGCCTTTAAAGAAGCGCCGCCGATAAGCCCGCCGTCGATGTCCTCCTGAGAGAGCAGTTCGGCCGCATTGCCCGCGTTCATCGAACCGCCGTACTGGATGGTCATGCCATCCGCCGCCTGCTTGCCATAAAGGGAAGCGATACATGCGCGGATGGTTTTGCACACCTCCTGGGCCTGCTGGGCAGTGGCGGTTTTGCCGGTGCCAATGGCCCAAATGGGCTCGTAGGCGATGATGACGTTTTTGAGCATCTCTTCGCTGACATTCTGCAAATCCAGCTTTACCTGCATGCAAACAAATTCGTTTGTCACATTCGCTTCGCGCTGCTGTAAGCTTTCGCCCACGCACAAAATCACTTTCAGGCCGGCGTTTAAAGCGGCCAGCACGCGCTTGTTTAAGGATTCATCGGTTTCCCCAAAGTAGGTGCGCCGCTCCGAGTGGCCCAAAATCACATATTCCACGCCCAGCTCGGTGAGCATTTGGGGGGAGATTTCGCCCGTAAACGCGCCTTTTTCCTCCCAGTGGCAGTTTTGTGCGGCCACCTTTACGTTGGTGCCTTTGCACATCTGGCAGGCCAATGGCAAATTGACAAACGGCACGCCGATGACCACCTGGCAGGAAGCGTCTTTTACCAGGGGAAGCATTTGGGTGATAAGGGCCTGCGCCTGCGAAGGGGTATTGTTCATTTTCCAGTTGCCGGCAATTACAGCCGGGCGAAGGGAAGTATTCATAGCAATTGTCCTTTCTGTGGTAAAATGGCAAACGGCAAACGCGTTTGCTCCAAAGCCGCGCCCAATGCCAAAACAGGTTTTACCGGCAGGCGTTGGGCATTTTTGGCTTGCACCTGCTGTTCGTATCCGCCGCCGGCAGATACTGGCCCAACGGGGCCGCAGCTTAGTCTAAGAAAATCCAGCCCGAAAGCTGGATTTTCCAATACCGTTTTATTTGTCGTTTAAAGCAGCAATGCCGGGCAGTTCCAGCCCTTCCAAAAATTCCAAAGAAGCGCCGCCGCCGGTGGAGATGTGGGTCATTTTGTCGGCAAAGCCCAGTTTTTCCACAGCCGCCGCCGAGTCGCCGCCGCCGAGGATGGAGATAGCGCCCGATTCGGCTACCGCTTTGGCCACTTCAAAGGTGCCTTCGGCGAAACGGTCGAATTCAAATACGCCCATCGGCCCGTTCCATACCACGGTGCCGGCCGATTTGATGGCGTCGCAGAACAGCGCGATGGTTTTGGGCCCAATGTCCAGGCCCATCCAGCCGTCGGGCATTTTGTCGGAGTCTACAACCTGCATGTTGCAGTCTTCTTTAAAGGCGTCGCCCACCTTGTTGTCAACCGGCAGCAGGAATTTTACGCCTTTGTCTTTGGCTTTTTGCATCATCTCGCGGGCAAGGTCCAGCTTGTCGTCTTCACAAAGCGAGGTGCCGATGTTGTGGCCCAAAGCTTTGTTAAAGGTGTAAGCCATGCCGCCGCCGATGATGAGGGTGTCGACCTTTTCAATCAAGTTGTTGATAACGCCGATTTTATCGGAAACTTTTGCGCCGCCCAAAATAGCCACAAAGGGGCGTTTGGGGTCGGAAAGGGCTTTGCCCATGATGTCGATTTCCTTTTGGATAAGGTAACCGCACACAGCCGGCAGGTAAGCGGCAACGCCCGCGGTGGAAGCATGGGCGCGGTGGGAGGTGCCGAATGCGTCGTTTACATAAATTTCGGCCAAAGAAGCCAGCTGTTTGGCAAATTCGGGGTCGTTTTTGGTTTCGGCTTTGTAAAAACGCACGTTTTCAATGAGCATCACTTCGCCTTCTTTTAAAGCGGCGGCTTTGGCCTGTGCGTCTTCGCCCACTACGTCTTTGGCCATGATAACCTCCTGGCCCAAAAGCTCGCTTAAGCGTTTGGCAATGGGTGCAAGCGAAAAGGCTTCTTCAAAGCCCGTGCCCGCCGGACGGCCCAAATGCGAGCAGAGGATCACCTTTGCTTTGTGGTCGATTAAATAACGGATGGTGCGCAAGGATTCGCGGATGCGTTTGTCGTCGCGGATAACGCCGTCTTTAATCGGCACGTTAAAGTCGCAGCGGACCAATACTTTTTTGCCCGCAACGTCGATGTCTTCAATGGTTTTTTTGTTTGTAGCTGTCATAATTGCCACCCTTTCCAAAATCATTTATCAATGGGGATTTTCATACTTAGTTAAAAGAAAAACAATCTACCACTATAGTAGTATAAATTGCGGTATTTTTCAATATCCAATTGCCATAATAAGTGTTTGTAAAACGCGCTGGAATTAATCGAAAATTACAAAAACCCCAAGCGCCCGGTAAAGCGTTTGCATCCTGCGGTTACCAGTCGGTGTCCATATGGGTGTTCCAGTCAAACTGGGTTAAACGGCCCTTGTTTTGCAAAGCGGGGTACCCCCACTGGCGCAGCACCTCGTACACGCCAATAGCCACCGTGTTGGACAAATTCAGGCTGCGTATGCCCCCCATCATCGGCAGGCGCACGCATGTGTCGTGGTTTTGGTACAACAGGTTTTCAGGCAGGCCCGCATCCTCGCGGCCAAATACCAAATAGCAGTTATCCGGGTAGGAAACCTGGGAATACACCTGCTCGCCTTTGGTGGTAAAATAATAAA
>CAJFVS010000125.1 GCA_904420505.1 Candidatus Alloruminococcus vanvlietii
CACTTTTTTTCGTGCCCCGGCCTCCCGCGCTACCGCCCTCCCGGACAGCTTCACTATATTACCACATCCCTCCCGCTATTGTCAACTGTTTTCTGCCAAATTCTGCATTTCTCCCGAATTTTGGAGATAACTTCTAATAAATCTTCACAAACACTGGATAAAATATCGACATTGACTTTACCCCCCGTTTTTGTTATGGTTAAACTATATTTTATGGTGTTAATTACACAAGGAGGAGTACCCATGGCAATGACAAAAAGAGAAAGAGTTATGAACATGATTCAAGGCAAGCCTGTGGACCGTGTTCCCACGGCGTTTTGGTACCATTTCACCCCGTCTATGTGGTATGGCGAGCAGAGCATCTACATGCATAACGACTTTTTCAAGCGTTCGCGTGCAGACTTTTATAAAGTGATGGATGAACATCAATTTGAGTCCGAAGTGGTTATCAAAACCCCTTCCGATTTAAAACACCTCAAACCCAAAAAGCTCAATTCCCCCGAAGTGCAAGACCAGCTTGCTATTTTAAAAGGCGTTTTGGACGCAAACACCGACGGCGCCGTTGTTTTGGCTTCCATTTACTCGGTCGTGTCGGAACTGCTGCACGCTTTTACTTCTTATTACCGTAAAATGTGGATCCCTGGTTCTACCTATAATGAAACCCAAGCGCATGCCATGGCGGTGTTCCGCGAAGACCCCGAGGCGTTCTCCGCTGCTTTAAAAGTAGTAGCCGAATGCCAGACCGAACTGGCCCAGGCTTGTTTGGACGTGGGCGCAGGCGGTATCTTTTATGCGATGAATAAAATTGAAAAACACGGCTTTACCGATGAAGAATTTAATAAATACGTCCGCCCGCTGGATATGCAGGTGCTGGAAGTTGCCAAACAGTCCCCTGACTTTAATGTTTTGCACCTGTGCCGCGACCATGTCGCTTACGACCGTTTTGTCGATTACCCCGGCGATGTGTTCAACTGGTCGGTTTCCGCACCGGGCAACCTTTCCATGGCCGAAGGGCGCAAAAAATTCCCGAACAAAACCATCATGGGCGGCCTGCCGCAAAACGGCGTTATCCACAACGGCACCCGTGAAGATATCCGCAAAGCGGTGTTCGATATCCTCGATGTGATGGGCGACGACCACTTCATCCTCGGCTCCGACTGCGTGCTGCCCACCGATATCCTCTACCAGCGTTTGGTGTGGGCGGTGGAAGCCTGTGAGGAATACGCCGAAACCCACAAAAAATAACATACCTTATTATATATAATCTATATGGGTTTATACAAGGGCCGCTTAGAATTGACTAAGCGGCCTTTTTGCAGTTGTATTTTTTCTGTACCGCTTTCCACAGTAAACTGCTGTGTTTGCCTTGTTGCAAATTGTGCAAAATATACAATTGTACGCAAAATAAACAGGCTGTATCCCGTTGAAGTGCGCAAAATATCATGGTATACTAACTATAGTTTAGTAAAGAAAGGGGTTCCTCTTGTGACAAGAAAAGAACGTGTTTTAAAAGCAATCAACGGCGAAAAAGTCGACCGCGTTCCCGTAAATTTCACCATGCATTTTGGCCCGCAGTTCCGCCACGGCGACCCTGCTGTGATGATGCATTTGGATTATGCCAACCGCACCCAGGTAGACCTTTTGAAAATCATGAACGAAAACTACTACCGCTGCGATACCCGTATCCTGTGCGCGGACGACTTTAAACATATCCGTCCCATGGCCAAAGATTCCAAACCGATTCAGGACCAGCTGTACATCATCAAAAAAATCGCCGATGCCATTGGCGATGAGGTTGCCACCTGCGTGACCACATTCGGCGTGCTTTCGTCCTCCATCCAGGCCATCAACACCCACATCAAAGACAAAGAGTACCCCGACGGCATGGGCGGCGGCACCTTTGAGACCGACGGCTTTAAACTGCCCATGTACTGCCGCCAAAAACCCGAAGTGATGAAAGCGGCTTTGAAAATCATCGGCGAATCGCTGGCCGAAAACCTGTGCGCTTATGTGGACGCCGGTGCCGACGGCATTTTCTACTCGGTGATGGGCAGCGGCCAGAACGTGTTCACCAGCGACGAATACGACACATTCATCGGCGCGAACGATAAGCCTGTGTTCGACGCTTTGAAAGACAAAGCCAAAATCCGCATGATTCACGTTTGCAAAACCTACGCCGATTTGACCAAATTTACAAACTACGGCGCCAACGTGTTCAACTGGGGCGCTCATACCGAAGGCTGCCCCAGCCTGGAAGAAGGCAGAAAAATCTTTGGGCCCGAAGCTACCATCCTGGGCGGTTTGGACGACCGCGACGGCGTGCTGTATTCGGGTAGCATGGAAGAATTGAAAAAAGCCACTTTCGACGTGCTGGACGAAATGGGCGACCGCCACTTCATCTTCGGTGCGGACTGCTCGATTGCTTCCTGGGTTTCCTACGACAAGCTCAGGGCGTGCGTGGGCTTCTGCGAAGAATACGCCCAAAACAAATAGTCTTTGCATCAAAACCTGTACTTTTAAAAGCCTTTTGCGAACTGGCAAAAGGCTTTTGTGTTGCGTTTTTGTGCTATATGGATATTTTTTTCACAAATGTTTAGTGATAATATCCCGTTAACCTCTCTTGATAATGTCATGACATTTATGGTAAACTACAGATGAACTTGTTTTATAGGAGGAATTTTGACATGACAAGCAAAGAAAGAGTCTTGGCTGCTGCAAAAGGTCAAAAAGTTGACTGCGTGCCTGCCAGCTTTACCATGCACTTTGGCCCCCAGTTTAAACACGGCGACCCGGCTGTAATGATGCACCTGGATTATCTGAAAAGAACCGGTGTGGATATTCTCAACATTAAAAACGAGAATACTTACAGATGCGACACCCGCATCAACACCGCTAAGGATTTCAAACATGTCAAACCCATGAGCGTCAAATCCAAAGATATCCAAGACCAGTTGTACATCATCAAAACTTTGGCGGACAAGGTTGGCGACACCACTTCCTTAACCCTGACCACTTTCAGCATGGTGCCTTGCATTCTCAATGCCATGTTTACCCATATCCGCGACATGGACTTGCCCGACGG
The DNA here is from genome assembly GCA_904420505.1 of Candidatus Alloruminococcus vanvlietii. Lineage (GTDB taxonomy): Bacteria > Bacillota > Clostridia > Oscillospirales > Ruminococcaceae > Alloruminococcus > Alloruminococcus vanvlietii. The sequence continues at coordinate 3,083 of CAJFVS010000125.1, forward strand.
CAACCTGAACATGGGCGGCATTTATGAAACCGACGGCTTCAAAATCCCCATGTTCCTCAGAGAAGAGCCCGAAATCGTCGGCGCTGCTTTCAAAGTCATCGGCGAATCTTTGGCTGAACACTGCCAGGCATACGCAGAGGCTGGTTTGGATTCTTTGTATTATTCGGTTATGGCTTGCGGCGAAAACTTTATGACCCGCGCAGAATATGAAAAATACATCGAACCCTACGACCTGGCTGCACTCAAAGCTTCCGAAGGCATCGTGAAGTTCAACATCCTCCACGTCTGCAAATCCTATGCAGATATGACCCGTTTCACCGATTACCCGGTTGAGGTTGTCAACTGGCCGGCATTCTTGGAAGGCTGCCCGGATTTGGATGAAGGCAAAAAGATCATTGGGCCCAACCGCACCGTTATGGGCGGCTTTGACGACCGTTCCGGCCCGCTGTATGAAGGTGATTTCAACGATTTGGCAAATGCCACCAAGAAAATCATCGACCATATGGGCACCCACCGCTTCATCCTCAGCGCAGACTGCTCCATCGAACCCTGGTATTCGTATGACCGTATCCGCTGCATCGTGGATACCTGCCATGAGTACTCTGCTGGCAAATAATTTCGTTATATTACTCAAAAAAGGCTCCCAAAACGGGGGCCTTTTTTTCGGGAGTAGAATTGCCAACCAAATAATTGTTCAACATTTTTTAAAAAGCGTATTGTTCTAAAAAAATATCTATGGTATTCTAGTGTCTATAGATATAAATTTAGGAGGGAATTCCAAATGACAAGAAAAGAAAGAGCTTTGGCTGCAATGCGCGGCGAAAAAGTAGACCGCGTACCGGCTGGCTTCTGGTTCCATTACCCGGCACAGTCTTTCCACGGTCAACCCTGCATCAATGCACACGTGGATTTCTGCAAACGCACCAAAACCGATATTCTCAAAATCATGAACGAGAATCTCTACCGCAGTGACGTGCCGATTCTCACCGCTAAGGATTTCAAACACATCAAACCCTTGGACATCAAACATCCTTTGATTCAAGACCAATTGGATATTGTCAAAGGCGTTGTGGATGCTTGCGGTGACGAAGTAGCCATTGTTGCCACCATTTTTGCAACCGTTGCTTCTGCTTTCTACAACTACAAATTCAGCTACTTGGACAAATACCCCAAAGCCAACAACGATTTCATTGAAATTGGCAAATATTTGGTGATGTTCCTCAGAGAAGAGCCGGAAATCGTAAGCAACGCATTCAAAATCTGCGGTGAAAGCATGGCTCAGCTGGCAGAAATGTGCGTAGACGCCGGCGCAGACGGCATCTATACTTCCATTTTGGGCGCTGAAAAATTCTTCTTTACCGATGAAGAATATGAAAAATACATCATGCCTTACGACAAAGCCATCTTCCAAGCGGCCAACAAACCCGGCAAACACAACGTTTTGCATATCTGCAAAGACAACATGGCCGACTACCGCTTCAAAGATTTCCCGGCCGACGTGTTCAACTGGGGCGTCTTCTCCGGCGGCAACCCGCCTCTGGAAGCCGGCAGAGAACTGTGGCCCGGCAAAACCCTCTTGGGTGGTTTGGATGACCGCGACGGCGTAATGGTATACGGTTCGCTGGATGAAATCAAACAATCCGTATTCGGCGTGCTTGATTCCATGGGCCAAGAAAAATTCATCCTTGGCGCAGACTGCACCCTGCCTGGCGATATCGCTTTCGAGCGCATCAACGCAGCGGTGGACGCTTGCGAAGAATACGCAGCTTCCCACAAATAATTTGTATTTTTTAAAAGCCTGCATCAACTGGATGCAGGCTTTTTTCTTGGCTTGTTCACATGGCTTTCACATAGTAAAACGCTGCTTAAGCAAACAAAATCAGATGGAATAGCCAAAAAAGATGCAATATTTTTGGTGAACTTTCGGGCAATCTTTGGTTGGATTTGCTTGCCAATTAATTAAAACGATGATATAATTAGCTTAAGGCATTGCAAGATACCAATTATAAGGAGGAATCTCAATATGACAAGCAAAGAACGCGTAAAAAAGATGATAAACGGCGAAAAACCCGACAGAACCCCAGTAGGTTTTTGGTATCATTTCCCGCCGGAATTTGAACACGGCGCACCCTGCGTTCAAAAGCATATCGAATTTTTCCGCCAGTCCCATACCGACGTTTTAAAGGTTATGAACGAAAACTGGTTGGAAGCTGACGGCAATATTGTAACTGCCGATGACTGGAAACGAGTGAAGCCCATCCATAAGAACTCTCCGCTGTTCCAGGATCAAATTGATATCGTAAAAGGCGTTGCCGATGCTTTGGGCGATGAAGCTTGCATTATTACCTCTATTTATAATACAACCGCTTCTGCTGTTCACTGCTATGTAACCGAGCGCAAAAAGAACATCCCTCCGGAAATTACCCCTTATAACATCCTTGGCAAACTTTTGCCGATGTTCCTGCGTGAAAACCCGGAAGTGGTCGGCACTGCGTTCCGCATCATTGGTGAATCCTTGGCAGAACTGGCCGGAGCCTGCATCGAAGCCGGCGCACACGGCACCTATCTGGCGGTTTCAGGTGCCGAACGTTTCGGCTTTACCAAAGAAGAGTATGAAAAATACGTCTCCCCTGCTGACCTGCTGGTTCTGGAAGCTTCCAAAAACGCACCGGTAGGCAACTTCCTGCACATTTGCAAAACATGGCCTGACTACTACCGCTTCAAAGATTATCCCCCCACTGTGAAAAACTGGGGCCAGTACACCGAAGGTAATATGCCTCTGGAAGACGGCCGCAAAGTGTGGCCCAACGATGTACTTATGGGCGGCTTTGACGACCGTACCGGCATTTTGGTTGAAGGCAGTTTGGAAGACATCCGCAAAGAAACCTTCCGCCTGCTGGATTTGATGGGCACCGATAAATACATCATCGGCGCAGACTGCACATTGCCCACCAACATCGCACCCGAACGCATCCGTGCGGTTGTGGAAGCAAGCCAAGAATACGCCGATACCCACAAATAATTGCAAAACAACGTTTATCCCCGCTGGCCTTTGCTGGCGGGGATTTTCTTTTGCCGTTTTTTCGCCAAAATTCGTAAAAATCTGACAAATTTCATAATTTTTTGAAAAATACTGTATTTTTACAGCGCAAAAGTATACAATAGAAAAAGAAAAAAGCAGGGTTTATCCAAAAAATTCTGCTTTTTGTATGAATGAAACGCAAATTTGTTCAAACAATATGCCTGTAGGATATCGCAAAACGGTATTCTTCGTTTCATTAAATTCATTGGAGGAACATTATGAAAGCTTTAAAAATATTGGCTGTCGTTTTTGTGGTGGCTTTGATGTTTACCGCTTGTACCAACGATACCGGCAACAGCAGCAGTATAAGCAATTCCACCCCTATGGCTTCTACCCCGTCGCGAACCCCCAGCAGCGCTTCCCCGTCGAGTACTGCCAGCCTGCCCAGCAGCGCGGCCAACTCCCCGGCGGATGGGGATGCTTCCAGTTCTTTAGCGCCCGCATTAAGCACCGATTATGGTGCTTTTGCGGCTTTATCTGCGGAAGAGCAAAACTGGGGCCAAGGCGTGCGTTTTAATGAGTTAAACCAGCCAGAAGCATCGGTGATTTTTCAGGAACGCTATGGCAAATACAATGCATATTTTATCGGGGAAACCGAAAAGAAAATCTACTTAACGTTTGATGAAGGCTACGAAAACGGCATGACCGCCGAAATTCTGGATATTTTAAAAGAGAAAAACGTAAAAGCCACCTTTTTTGTCACCGGCGATTATGTAAAAAGCCAGCCGGAACTGGTGCAGCGCATGATTGATGAA